>CP069418.1:1619315-1943178 GCA_017569305.1 Clostridiales bacterium FE2011
AATTCCAAATTAACTATGTTTTTCGTCCGGACGTAACCCTCCACGATTCCATCCGGAGTATCAAAGACAATCTGTGCCCACTGTTGTGACGGCAAAGAGGATATATAAACAATCACATTAATCGGGAGCTTTCCGGTTGCTTCCACACCATTCACACGATCATACAGATTTGTATGCGTGATTGTTTTTCCATAGCCTGTATATAGCGTTTTCTCCTCATCCGGTTCTTCGGCCGGTATAGGTGTATTGTCAGGATCATCTTTATCCTGAGGAATTGTTTGTTCCTCCGCCGGCTCTTCTGTTGGATCCTCAGCCGGTACTTCTGTGGATTTTTCTTCAGGTCTCTCATCCGGATCGGGTGTTATCTGCGGAACAGTTGTCTCGGTAGGCTTTGTGGTCTCAGGTTGATCGGGATTGACTGTTTCTTCCGGTTCTTTTTCTTCTTCTGCTTCCGGTTCCTTCTCCTTCTCCGGATCCTTGACTCCACTTGAATCAGCATCTCCTATCCCGGATTCAAGGAAGTAGTTATCATTCATTATCGGTGCAAACGAGAAAGAAGTCCCTGCCAAACTAACAGAAACCAACGTCTGATCCACATGATACACAGCTTGTATCTCCGTGCGTGCTGGACCTTCGGTATTGGTAAAGATCTGCCCCTCATCCGTCATCGTGGTTTTTTCCGGGGTCAGCTCCTCAAGACTATATTCAGGATCCATTGTCCAGGAAACTGTGTGAAGCTGCGGACCGTCTTCGTTTACCTCTGTCTCTGCAAACATCGGTGCCTGCACATTGAAGACAATCAGAAAAGAAAGAACCAACGCAACGATCCGCTTAAGACGCATACAGTACACTCCTTGATTTACCAGCTTATTCGCCGGCATAAATTTGAAAGCCGGGATTTCACGTTTTTCTCGAGAAACGATTTGCATTTCTTGCGTGTACAATCGTCATTCTCAATATGTAAAATTGTACCTACTCATTATAACGAATTGCAAGTCTTTTTATTCCATACATTTGTTTTTTTTCTTTTATATTTCGTATTTAGAGAAGTACAGATAATTTGCCACATATATAATCCTTTCTATATTCAACCTGCCTAATACACATTCTGCATCTTTTTTAAACACTTGACGTATCGTCTTTCTCATTGTAAAATCACGATGAAAAAGGGAGTCGACTCCCGTTTTCATCGTGATTCTGAAAAGGAGGAGTTTGAATGTATATCAACCGTAACTCAGAAAACATGATCAGAGAAGTATCAAACTCATTCCCTTGTATAGTCATATACGGTCCAAGACAAGTAGGAAAATCCACAACTATTGATCATCTCTTTGGAGATCAATATCGAAAAGTTACTCTGGATGATCTGGATGACCGAAACCTGGCTCTTCAAAACCCAAAACTGTTTCTGGAAACATACGGGTGGCCTGTTATTATCGATGAGATTCAGAAGGCCCCATTATTGCTGGATGAAATCAAAAAAATTATTGATGAGCAGCGCCTAATCTGGTTAAAGAAAAATAAACCTCGTACCCTGATGTATATTCTGACGGGTTCCAACCGTTTTGAACTTCAGGAAGGCATTTCCGAATCTCTTGCCGGAAGATGTGGAATCATTGAGATGGCTTCTCTATCACAATCCGAAAAATATAGTAAAGAGGGTCGTCTCTTTGATCCGAATATTAATACATTGCGTGCCCGTGAAAAAGAACTGCCGGATACCTACAGGAGCAGAAGTCAGGTGTTTGAGGATATTTTTCAGGGCGGCATGCCGGATATCGTCACAGGTGTTTCTGCACGTGAAGCATATTTCAAATCCTATATCAACACCTATATGGAGAAAGATGTCCGAAAATTAATTGCTGCCTCCAGTGAACTGCAATTCAGGAATTTTCTATCTATCCTTGCACTCAGGACATCGCAGGAACTTCATTATGATCAAATTGCTTCCAATGTTGGTATTGATGTAAAAACATGTCGCAGATGGATTTCTATTCTGGAAACCTCCGGGCTTGTTTATCTCCTTCAACCCTATATGGCCAATATTTCCAATCGAATCATCAAAGCTCCAAAGCTCTATTTTATGGATACAGGCCTTTGTGCTTATCTGTGTAAATGGCCAACTGCAGAAATGTTGGAGTCATGCGCAATGAGCGGCGCTTTCTTTGAGAATTATGTTGTCAGTGAGATAGTCAAAAACGCCTATGTTCATAATCAAGATCCGAAAGAGTTTTTATTCTATTACCGGGATATTGATCAAAAAGAAATAGACTTGCTCTATGTCAAAGAAAACAAATTGTATCCCATTGAGATCAAAAAAAGTATTTCTCCCAGAAATCCTACCCGGAATTTCATTGCATTGACGAAATATAACATGGAGACTGGAGCTGGTCTCGTAATCGATACATGTGATAAAATACGCCCCATCAACGAAAATGCTTGGTATTACCCTGTCAGCATTCTCGGAATGTAAGGCTATAGGGGAATATGTGACATGTTTTGACCCAATAAGTTCCCTCCAAAAATCAAAGTAAGCAAAAAGTGCGATGAAAAAGGGAATCAACTCCCGTTTTCATCGTACTTTTTGTGTCATCAGGAATTTGTTTTATCAATTCCGTTGCTCTTGAGGCCTTTCAGGAAGTCCTCCGGCAGAGGAGCCTGGAAGGCCATTTCTTCTTTTGTCCGGGGATGTTTAAACCTCAGGCTGTAGGCATGGAGCATGAGGCAAGGTACCTTCACGCCCTTTTCAAAACCATACAGCTCGTCCCCGCAGACCGGGTGCTGGATACTCCGCATGTGGACGCGGATCTGATGGGTCCGTCCGGTCAGGATATGAACGTCCAGCAAAGTGCAGGCCTGGCCTTCCGCCAGTACTTTCCAGCGGGTCAGTGCCGGGCGGCCTTCCGGATCAATGGCCATCTTCTTCCGGTCTTTCTTGCTCCGGTCGATAGCCGCGTTTATTTCGCCTTCCGGTTCCTTGAACCGGCCCTCTACCAGTGCCCGGTAATGTTTCTCAATCTCCCGGTCTTTCAGCATCCGGCTCAGTTCTTCCTGGGTTTCATCATTCTTCGCCACCAGCATCAGGCCGCTGGTTTCCTTATCCAGCCGATGAACAATCCCGGGACGCAGCTCCCCGCCGATACCGCCCAGTGAATCCAGACGGGCCAGCAATGCGTTCACCAGCGTTCCGTCCGGATGTCCTGCCGCCGGATGCACTACCATGCCCCGCGGCTTGATCACCACGGCCAGGTCCTCATCCTCATACAGGATTTCCAGCGGAATATCCTCCGCCTTCGGAACAGCTTCCTTCGGTGCGGGTACTGTCAGGACAATCTCCTGGCCCGCAGGCAGCTTAGTGCCGGCCTTTGTGCAGGCCTTTCCGCCGGAAACGCACAGGCCGTCTTCCATCAGCGAAGCCACCCGGCTCCTGCTGAGTCCTGTTGCTTCACTCAGCAATACGTCCAGCCGGCGTCCATCGGATGCAACCCGGTACTCCATTCCTTCAGTCATATTTCTTCCCCCTGGCAGTTGTCAGAGTTTCGCCCAGTCCTGCGGCCTGCACAGCAGGCTGATCATCACCAACACACAGCCCACTGTCAGGCAGCTGTCCGCAACATTGAACACAGGAAAATTCACAAACAGCGTCTCAATCATATCCGGCACAAAACCCCGGATCAGCCGGTCCAGCATATTGCCTGTTGCGCCGCCGGCCATCAGGGCAAGGCCCGTCAGCGGAAGCACCGCGAATTCCTTGTTCCGCAGCCACACATAGCCACCGATAACAATTGCCAGTCCAAGGATGCCTGTCAGCCTCGGCAGCCCGCTCAGCAGCGAGAACGCGATGCCGGTATTTTCCGCGTACCGCAGACCGATCACTCCGGGAATCAGGGTAAACCCATCCGCCGGAAGGCCGGGTGCCAGTTCCTTCGTGATCCGGTCCAGGATCAGTACCGCAGCCGCAATCAGCCAGAATCCCAGGCTTTTCTTAATTACCGCTTTCTTCACTTTTTTCGCTCTTTTCTTCTTCCAGTTCTTTGATCCGCGCCACCAGTTTCCTCGTCACCTTCAACGCTTCCTGCAGCATCTCCTGCTCCTGCAGGTTCTGCACCTTCAGGATCATCCTGGCCGGTGCCCTGGCGGACAGGATCAGCCGCCCATCCGTCTCAGAGATAGCCTGCAGCAGACAGGCCGGATCCGGCACATACCGCTCGTCCACCTTCATGATCAGGCCTTCCTTGCCGCGGGTCACCTGGCTGACGCCCAGCCGGTTGCACAATGCCCGCAGCTGGCTCACGTCAAGCAGCGTCTCGGCAGCCGGCGGCAGGTCGCCATAGCGGTCGATCAACTCGTCCGTTACGTCCGCCCGGTCTTCGTCCGTTACCACGGAAGCAATCCGCTTGTACATTTCCATCCGCTGCTTTTCTTCCGCCACATAGTCGGAAGGCAGGAAAGCGTCCACCCGCAGATCCACCCTGGTTTCCAGTTCCCGTGCGGTCTGCCGGCCCTGTACCTCGTTCAGGGTTTCTTCCATCAGCTTGCAGTACATGTCGTAACCGACCGTAGCCAGATGGCCGTGCTGTTCCGGTCCCAGGATATTGCCCGCGCCGCGGATTTCCAGGTCCCGCATCGCGATACGGAAACCGGCGCCAAACTCCGTAAACTCCCGGATAGCTGTCAGCCGCTGCTGGGCTGTTTCCGTCAGCATATGATCCGCCCGCACGGTGAAGTAGGCATAGGCCTGCCGGTTGCTCCGGCCCACCCGGCCCCGCAGCTGATAGAGCTGGCTGAGGCCAAACCGTTCCGCGTCATACACAATCAGGGTATTCGCGTTCGGCACGTCCAGGCCGTTTTCAATAATGGTGGTACACAGCAGCACGTCATAATTGCCGTTGTAGAAGTCCAGCATCACGTCTTCCAGCTGGTGCTCCTTCATCTGCCCATGGGCCACGCCCACCCGGGCTTCCGGTACCAGTGCCCGCAGCCGCTCATAGAAGCTGCCGATGCTCCGCACCCGGTTGTACAGGAAGTACACTTGTCCGCCCCGGCCAAGTTCGCGCAGGATGGCGTCACGGATCAGGGCGTCAGAATACTCCGTGACCACGGTCTGTACCGGGATCCGCTCTTCCGGCGGGGTTTCCAGCACGCTCATGTCCCGGATGCCCGTCATGGACATATGCAGGGTTCGCGGAATCGGTGTCGCACTCAGGGTGAGCACGTCCACCTGCCGCTTCATATTCTTGATAACTTCCTTATGGGCCACGCCGAAGCGCTGCTCCTCGTCCACGATGAGCAGGCCCAGGTCCTTGAACTTCACATCCTTGCCCAGCAGCTTGTGGGTACCGACGATCAGGTCAATGTCGCCCGCGGCCAGCTTGGCCAGCACGTCCTTCTGCTCTGCCGGAGTCCGGAACCGGCTCAGGAAGTCCACCCGGGCACCGGTATGCCGGAATCGCTTCACGATGGTGTTGTAGTGCTGCTGCACCAGAATCGTGGTGGGTGCCAGCAGGGCCACCTGTTTGTTATCCGCGATCGCCTTGAAAGCGGCCCGCAGGCTCACCTCTGTTTTTCCGTAGCCCACGTCGCCGCACAGCAGCCGGTCCATGTTCCGGTCGCTCTCCATGTCTTCCCGGATTTCCTGCACGCTCTGTGCCTGGTCCGGCGTCAGCTCCCACGGGAATTCATCTTCAAACTCCCTCTGCCAGGCCGTATCCGGTCCGAAGGCATGGCCTGTGTTCTGGGAACGTTCCGCATACAGCGCCTTCAGGTCAAAGGCCAGCGCTTTCAGTCCTTCCTTGACCTTGCCCTTCTGCCGGGCCCATTCTCCGCCGCCCAGGCGGTTCAGCTTCGGTGCCTGGTTCGGATTGCCGATATAGCGCTGTACCCGCTCCAGCTGCTCCACCGGCACATACAGCTTGTCGTTTCCGCCGTAGTGGATCAGCAGGTAGTCGTGCCAGCTTCCCTCGCTCTGAATCCGGGTGATGCCCTGGTAGATACCAACGCCGTGGTCTTCATGCACCACATAGTCGCCCACCTTCAGGTCCGTGAAGGTGGAAATCCGTTCCCCGGAGCGTTTCCGGCTCTTGCTCCGCCGATATCCCTCGCCCCAGATGTCAGCGTCGGAAACCACCGCCGTTCCGGGGCAGCCTTCCCCGCCGCGGATAATGAAGCCGCCGCTGAGCGTGATCGGCAGGATCACAGCTTCCGCAGGCTTTGCCGCGCTGAGTTCCTCCCGGAATTCTGTTTTTTCATCCAGCTCTTTCAGGCTTTCCTCCAGCCGCTTTCCGCGGCTGCTTCCGCCTGAGAGCAGATAAATCCTGTATCCGTGCTCCCGCCACAGGGCAATATCGTTCTTCAGTGCGCGCATCTGCCCGCCATAGCCCTGGATGCCGGTTGCTTCCACCGTCACCGTATTGTCCGGCTTGATGCCACCCAGTCCGAGCAGGATCTCTGTCAGCAGTCCCTTAGGATACGGTTTCAGTTCTTTCAGCACCGTATCCCAGTCCTTCAGCAGACTTTCCTGATCAGTCACTGCTTCCCGGCGGGTAATGGCGCTCTGCAGGTCTTCCGCGAAACCCTGCAGCCGCTCCTCAATCCTGTTCCGCAGGCGGTCTGGTTCACACAGCAATACCAGGTCCGGCTCAAACCAGTCGCATACCGACGCTGTCTTGTCCGTCAGCACCGGCAGCCAGGCACGCATCCGCCGGAAGGGCAGTCCCTGCTCCAGCGTTTCCGCGTCCTGGCGAAGCCGTTCCATCCGCCGGTCAGCTTCCAGCTCCTTCTGATCCTGATACTGTTTTTCCCGGATCTTCGGAGCAATCTTCTTGTCAAAGAGCTCCGCGTCATCCTCATCGTCCGGCAGGGGCGGCAGGTCATCAAACAGCAGGTCTTTCCCGATGTCCGTATCCGGCTGATCATCAATAGCTTCCCGCATCCGGCGGGCAGCTTCCGGATATTCGTCTTCCTCAAGCAGCACTTCGCACGCGGGCGTCAGTACGGCTTCCGGAACGTCTCCCAGGCTCCGCTGGCTGATACAGTCAAACTCCCGGATCCCGTCAATCTCATCATCAAAGAATTCAATCCGAAGTCCCTGGGCCAGCGCCGGAGGATACACGTCCAGGATGGATCCGCGCTGTGCAAACTGTCCTTTGCCTTCCACCATGCCCACGCGGTCATAGCCCATCCGGCTCAGCCGACGGGCAAGATCTGCCGGTGGAAACACGTCTCCCGGCTTCAGGGTCAGGCTCAGTGCCCGGAAAGGTTCCGGCCGGCCCATCCGCTGCGCCATCGCTTCCGCTCCGGCGCACAGGATCCGTACTTTGCCCTCCGTCACAGCTGCCAGTGCTTCCAGCCTCCGCCAGTTGCTCTCCAGGCTTCCGGCTGCCCGGGTCAGGTCAATCTCACCGCCGGGCAGGCAGCAGCCTTCGCCCGTCAGCTGACGCACGTCATCCGCTGCCCGGGCTGCCTTCAGGTCGTTGTCCGCCACCAGCAGCGTCTTTTTCCCTTTTTCTGCCGCGATACAAGCGATCACCGCTGCCAGCGTCTGGTTAACGCCGGCAACCGCCGTTGTCTTTCCCTGCGCCGTCTCCAGCAATGCCTCTAAACCAGGTATCGCAATCGAAGAAACAAAACTCGATGCCATATACTTTCCCTTAACGTTTTACGTCCATCCAATAATTCTGAATTCTGAATTCTGAATTAATTACTGTTGCCTTTTTGCATCGCTTTATCAATGCCTTCCTTTACCCATAGGCGCGCGCATTCCGCCGCCTTATCAAAGGCCGCTTCCATCTTTTCTTTGTCTTCTGCGCTCCAGTGTCCAAGCACCCAGGCTGCCAGATCCTGACCCGCCGGCCGGTCACCCGTTCCTACCCGGATCCGCGGGAAATCCGTCTTTCCAAGGCAGGATGCGATACTCCGCATTCCGTTATGCGTTCCGGGGCCGCCGTTCTTGCGTACCCGTACCTTTCCCGGAGGCAGGTCGATATCGTCATAGATCACCAGCAAATTCTCCTGCGGCACCTTGAAACGGTTCAGCAAGCGTTTCACGCACTCGCCGCTCCGGTTCATGAAGGTCAACGGCTCGCACAGCACAATCTTGGTTTCCCCGTCTGTCACTTCCGCGATCATGTCCTGCACAAACAGCTTTTTGCGCAGTTTCACGCCGTAATATTCTTCCAGCCGGCTCATCACCTCATAGCCCGCGTTATGGCGGGTGTGGGCATACTTCTCCCCCGGATTTCCCAGGCCGACAATGAGTAACGTCTTTACCATATTGGTCTTCTCCAAACTGTTTCATTCATACTGAATCGCGTTTTCTGCAAAAGGTATTGGCGAAGTGAGAGATTCCCTCCCCTTCGCTGTTTCATATCATTGCATTTTTAGGGGCTTATGTCAAGAACAGCATAGGGCTTCCAGCCATTAGTACATACCGAAAACTTTCTTTTTAACGCTTTTGGTGTTATCCTTTTGTATTATCTTACAGATGTTTCGGAAGGAGGGGTTCTCCATGAACCTCATTATCCCCAAGGACTATAACCCTGTCCTGGATCTGCGCGACACAGAGATTGCCATCAAGCTCGTTAAGGACTTCTTCGAGCAGGAACTGGCCAAAGCCCTGAACCTCACCCGCGTTTCCGCGCCCATCATGGTCACGCCGGAAAGCGGTCTGAATGATAACCTGAACGGTGTGGAACGCCCCGTTTCCTTCGACGTGCTGGAAACCGGCGCCACCGTGGAAATTGTTCACTCCCTGGCCAAATGGAAGCGCCAGGCCCTTAAAACCTACGGTTTTTCCGTGGGTGAAGGCCTTTATACGGATATGAATGCTATCCGCCGGGATGAAATTACCGATAATATTCATTCTATATTTGTAGACCAGTGGGACTGGGAGCGCATCATGGCCCCTTCCGAGCGGAACGAGCAGTTCCTGCGGGACATTGTCAACCGCATCTACCTGACCCTCCGCAAGACCGAGGGCTTTGTCTGCGCCCACTATCCCCACATCAAGCCGGAACTGCCGGACGCCATCACCTTCGTCACCACCCAGCAGCTGGAAGATGAATATCCGGACAAGACGCCCAAGGAACGCGAGTATATCGCGGCAAAGAAATACGGTGCGGTGTTCCTTATGCAGGTCGGCGGCGCCCTGCGCAGCGGCCAGCCCCATGACGGCCGTGCCCCGGACTATGACGACTGGAACCTGAACGGCGACATCCTGCTCTATGATCCCCTGCTGGACATCTCCCTGGAGGTTTCCTCCATGGGTATCCGCGTGGATCCGGACACCCTGCGCAAGCAGCTGAAGATCCGCGGCTGTGAAGAACGGGCGGAACTGCCCTTCCAGAAGGCCCTGCTGGCTGGTGAACTGCCCCAGACCATCGGCGGCGGTATCGGACAGAGCCGCATGTGCGTCTACTTCCTCCGGAAGGCCCACGTCGGCGAGGTTCAGGCCAGCATGTGGCCGGAAGAAGTCGTCAAGGCCTGCCGCAACGGTAATATTCCGCTGCTTTAATGCTGAAAGGTATTATGGCAGCCCTAGACTGGAATCCCTGGTGAATTATGAATGATAAATTGAAAAAACTCCTGTCCCTGCTCCTGGTTTTCCTGTTCCTTCTTCCCTGCCTGTCCTTCGCCGAAGAGACAGAAGATGTGGAAGAGGAATGGGAAGAGCTCGCAGACGTGAAGGATACCCTTCTCGCCACGGATGTCTTCTACCATACGCCCAATGAGCTCAGTGCTGTCAAATGTGACCATGAACTGTGTTTCTGGAATCTGGAAATGGGCCGTATGAATGAGGAAGCCATCTGGAAGGTACTCACCCAGCCGGTGACAGTGCTTACCGGCAAGCAGCGGGAACAGGTACGTATCCTCGCCGAGCCGGATGAGAAATGCACTGACTATGTGGGTGTGGTCACCTGCACCAGCCAGGGTGTTCACGTCCTGCAACAGGAAGGAGACTGGTCCCTGATTGAAGCCTATTCCTCTTCCGAGGAAGGCTCCGCCGTCAAGGTCTTTGCTGAGCACTTCCAGGGCTGGGTCAAAACCAGCCGTCTCAAAACAGAAGAAGTGGACCAGACCTACGGCCTGGTCGTTGATAAGCTTCAGCAGCGGCTCTATGTCTTTAAAGAAGGAAAGCTCTTCAGCACCCTGCTGTGCTCCACCGGTTTCGCGAAGAACAAAGCCAACCTCTTCCACGAGACTCCCGCCGGGGAATTCCTCATGGTCAGCTGGGTCGGCGGTTTCCAGGCGGAAACCCTCTGGTGTGCCTATGGCATACGCATCAACAGCGGTATCCTGATCCACGAAGTGCCCAGCCGGCAGGAAACC
Source organism: Clostridiales bacterium FE2011 (assembly GCA_017569305.1). Taxonomy (NCBI): domain Bacteria; kingdom Bacillati; phylum Bacillota; class Clostridia; order Eubacteriales; species Clostridiales bacterium FE2011. Next base: position 1,629,642 of record CP069418.1, read on the forward strand.
AACAAAGCCGGTGAAACCTATACGTCCTATGCCCGGTGTGAACGCTATCTCGGGGAGAAGGCCAGCCACGGCTGCATCCGGGTCCAGCGCCAGCTGACGCCCGAAGGCGTCAACGCCAAATGGCTTTGGGATCATCTTTCCCGCAAGCCCTATACCAAGGTGATTATCTGGGATGACCTGGACCGGGAGCTCTGTTATCCGTCTGATGACCTGATCCTGTACTATAATCCCAACGGCGGAACAAACTATCATTCCCAGGCCACCTGCACGATGGTCAAGGATAAATACGAACCCATGACCGCCTTTACCTACGGTGAACTGGACAAGAAACCGTATAACAAACTGACCGCCTGTCCCGCCTGTGCTCCCATGCCCCGGAAGGAAAAGATCGACGAGCTCAATTCCAAGAGCCGCAAGAGCCAATAATCTCAAAAAACATAAGATAGAGCAGAGCCGCAAGCATAAGCTTGCGGCTCTTAACTATATAGTATTCTTAAGTTTTAAGTTTTCATTATTCATTACAAAAGATGAATTACTTCATCTTTTGTGTCGCTGCCCATCCTGCATCGATGGTTTCCTGATGCTTTGTGGCATACGGTCCGATGGAGTTCACCTGCTCCTGCGTTCTCGGGAAGTGCAGGCAGGAATGACCGGCGAAGTTGTTGTCCCTTACGTGCTGCACTTCATGCGGCATGGAATGGGTGGATCCGATGTAGATGCTGCCGTCGGAGAAGATTACCCATACAGCCCGCGGATTCCAGGTGTTTCCGCCGAATACCTTTTCCATGCGTGCGGTGTCGTTCGCCGTTACGGGCTCATAGTCCGCGTGCGCGCCCAGGGAGAAGATATGAACCTGCCAGCTGATGCCCGTGGCAAAATCATACACCGTCGCGTACGGATAATTCCGCGCCACAGACTTCACCTTGTCGTACCAGTTTGCGTACTGCACCTTGGCCGCGCTGGGCGTTACGGTGGTCTTCTGGTTCGTAGTTGTTGTCGTCTTGTTGCTTGCGGCTGCGTTGTTGGCAGCGGCTACGCTGCTCAGGCTGCTCAGGGTCTGGGAGCCCGCGACGCCGTCCGCGGTCAGGTTGCTGGCCTTCTGGTAAGCCTTGACTGCGGAGGCAGTCTGCTTTCCGAACACGCCGTCCGCGGTTCCCTTCAGGTAGCCCAGTTCAATCAGCTTCTGCTGCAGGGTCTTAACGTCCGATCCGGTGGAACCGATCTTCAGCGTTCCGCTGGTGTCTGTTGCAGGCGCCGCTGTGGTTCCCGGCTTCGGGGTAGCGGTGGTCCTCACATTGGCCGCCTTCGCGTTGCCGCCGTACAGGGCACGCTGCGTCTGTTCGCCGGCAGTACCGTCAGCGGTCAGGCCATTTGCCTTCTGGAAGGCTTTCACGGCGCTCACAGTCTTGTCGCCGTAGTTGCCGTCCGCTTTTCCGGACAGGTATCCCAGCTGGATCAGGGCTTCCTGAAGCTGAGCCACGTTGGTTCCGGAATCATTCTTGCGCAGAGTCGGCCAGCTGGCGGAAGTATCGGCTGTCGCGGTCACTTCCGGCGCGGGCGTCGGAATGGTAGTAGGCATCGGAGTCGGTGTTGTGCCCTTCTTCAGCGCGTTGTCGGTGAACAGGACCGCATAGGTTGCCTGGCCGGCCACGCCGTCATCCTTCAGGCCGTGGGCCTTCTGGAATTCCTTCAGGGCATTCACGGTTCCCTTGCCCATCTTGCCGTCTACTTTGCTCTTGTAATAGCCCAGATCCTTCAGCCGCGTCTGCAGCAGCTTCACGTCGTCACCCTTGTCTCCGTTCTTCAGGGATACAGAGGGAACCGCCATGGTAGGCGTAGGGCTGGGGGTAATTGCCACGGTCGGGGTCGCGGTGTCCTTCGCGCCCAAGGCGGTACCGGACATGATCAGTTCCCGGGTAGTGGCATCGGCTGTTCCGTTGGAGGTCAGGCCGTTCTTTTTCTGGAAGGAGCGTACTGCTCCGATGGTATCAGTATCATAGGTTCCGGAAGGAGTCCCCTTCAGGTAGCCCAGTTCAATCAGCTTCTGCTGCAGTTCGGTAACAGCAGCGCCCTTGTTGCCCTTCTTCATGGATACTTCCTTCACGGGGCTCAGGGTTCTGATGCTGGTCTTTGTGCCGGATGCATTCTTCGGCTGGCCGGAATACAGGAAGGCCTGGATATTCGCGTCCATAATGCCTGTGGCAGGATAGTCATTCTTTTGTTGGAAAGCAATAACGGCTTTTTCCGTGCTCGCTCCGAATTTTCCGTCCGCGCTGCCGGTCAGGAAGCCCAGCTCAATCAGTGCTTCCTGCAGGGATCTTACTTCCGCACCTTCCGCACCCTTCTGCAGGATGGTATATCCGCCGGCGTCTTCTGCCGGGCTCAGTGTCACAACCGGTGTGGGGGTAGGTGTAGGCTTAACCTTTTTGACTTCCTTCAGCACAATGTAATCCGTCTTCACATAGCCGGAATACTTCTTGTACTCCACCTGGGCCCAGGAGCCTTTCACAGCGTTTACCGTGATCTCCGCGTCCGCGGGAATCTTCTTCAGCAGCGTGCTCCGGGTAGAGCGGCTGGCCCGCAGATTCACCTTCACCTTCGTCTTCGTGGTATAAGGATAGCTGCTGACGGTTTCCAGTGCTTCTTCCGTTGTCTGTTCTGATCCGGACGCGGTAAAACCGCTCACGGGAACAGCGCAGACAAGCAGCGTCAGCGCAGCAACAATCGCCATCAGCGTACGAAGGCGGATCCTCAGCTGAGACATACGATAACCTCCCACAGGCGGGAAAAGGGCATAATCCTCCCGCCCACATTCGTATACATCATAATTCTATCTCACACGTTACATAATGTCAACGAGTTATTCATTTTTCTGTAATATTTCTTCACAATTGAAGCGGTAAAAAAATGTTTCTCGTTAGAAGCGGCAAGAGCATTACAGGGGGACAGACACTCAGTCACATTCTTTTCAAGAACAGTGACAGACTGTCAGTCCCCGCAGTCACACTCCTGCCGCCTCATTTTTAAGTTTTCAGTTTTAAGTTTTAATTATTCATTATGTCCTGATATTCCTGCCACTGTGCAGGCACATCAGGACACCCCTGCCATTTCCTCGCTGCCCGGATCTCCACATAACAGCCGCACTTTCCGCAGGTGCCCCGCTGCAGGCTCTCACACTCCCTGCACCGGGAAAGACGAAAAGCGTACTCCTTTTCAGGGGTACGCTCTTCCTCCGGGATCGTCTCAATCCGCTCCCGGATAATCTCAGCCAGTTCGGCCTCATCGGGCATTTCACCGATCAGGCATCTGCAGGGTCTTATCACAGTCTGATCTCTGCCACGGCGCACGCCGGCATCCGGATCACCAGTGCTCCGTCCTTCACTTCGAAGTCGGAGAACGCTTTCACCGCCAGCGTATTTTTGCCGAAGTCGTTATATTCGTCCATCTTGCCGGTCAGGATCCGTCCCTCCGCGCCGCGGATGGCTTCCCCATTCAGGCTCACAATAATCTCCTGTGCCTTTTCCGGCTCCAGGTTGGACACGGTCAGCGTAATCCGGCCATCCTTTTCGGAGGCGGAAGCCGTCACAGAAGGCATCGGATACTTCTCAGTACCGGTCTGCTCCGCTTCCACATAGCAGTCCAGTTCCTTGGCGTCCATGTGCTCTTTGTACAGGTCAAACACATGATACGTGGGCGTCAGCACCATCTGGTCGCCTTCGGTCAGGATGATCGCCTGCAGCACGTTTACCGTCTGGGCGATATTGGCCATATGTACCCGGTCACAGCGCTTGTTGAAGATGTCCAGCGACACCGCCGCCACCATCGCATCCCGCATCGTATTCTGCTGATACAGGAAGCCCGGGTTCGTATCCGGTTCCACCTGGAACCAGGTTCCCCACTCGTCAACGATCAGGCCGACCCGTTTCTCCGGATCATACCGATCCATGATTGCCGCGTGCAGGCCAATCTTCCGGTCAATATCCGCCGCGCAGAACAGGGTTTCCCAGTAATCGTCCTGGGAAAACACGGTCGCCCGGTTCTTGGTGTTCCATCCGCCGGGGATCGTGTAGCTGTGCATGCTCAGACCGTCCATCATATTGGCCGCGTTCTTCATCAGCACTTCGGTCCAACTCACGTCCGCGTCTGAAGGACCACAGGCGATTTTATACAGCTTGTTGTCGCCGTACTGCCTGCAGTAGGTCTGGAATCGGCGGTATTCATCGGTGTAGTATTCCGCCCGCATGTTGCCGCCGCAGCCCCAGCTTTCATTGCCGACGCCCCAGTAGCGCACACCCCAGGCTTCCTTCTGTCCGTTCTTCCACCGTTCCTGCACCACGGTGCTGTCACCGTCGGAGTTCAGGTATTCCACCCACTCGCTCATTTCCTTCACCGTGCCGCTGCCCACATTTCCCGTGATATACGGTTCGCAGCCAACCTGACGGCAAAGCTCCATGAACTCGTGCGTGCCGAAGCTGTTATCTTCCACCACGCCGCCCCAGTGAGTATTCACCATGCGTTTCCGGTCCTGCTGTTCACCGATACCGTCGCGCCAGTGATATTCATCGGCAAAGCAGCCGCCCGGCCAGCGCAGTACCGGCATTCTCAGGTTCTTCATGGCCTCGACCACATCTTTACGCATGCCGTTCACATTCGGGATAGGGCTGTCTTTGCCCACATAAATGCCGCCGTAAATACAGCGGCCCAGATGCTCGGCAAAAGAACCGTAGATATACCTGGATATGGTTCCCTTGGACCGGTTCCGGTCCAGACTGATCTTAGCCATGGTCCCTCCATATTAATTCAGAAATATAAATTGGTTTGATTTCCTTGCTGAGGGTGTTCCAATCAGGTGAAGGTTTAGGCCCCCGGAGGAGATCCTTCCACGCGGCCTCCGGCCTTGGTCAGGATGACACTCATCGCGAAGTGGTTTATCCTTTACACCGTGAAACCGTTAATTCTGAATTCTGAATTATGAATTCTGAATTTGTTGTAGCGCTGCAAGCGCCGCGGCCTGTTCCGCCTGCTTTTTGGTTTTACCCTCACCTTCAGCCAGGGCTTTCCCATACCGGTATACCGTAGCACGGAACACCGGTGCATGGGGCGGGCCGCTCTGTCCGGTAATCTCGTAGGTGGGAGCGTCTCCCCCGTCTTTCTGAAGCACTTCCTGCAGGGCGCCCTTGGCATCCTGCAGCGGACGGGAAACCTCGCCCTCTTCCGGCCAGCAGCGTTCCACAACACCGCGGGCAGCTTCCATGCCGCCGTCCAGATAGACTGCGGCCAGTACCGCCTCCATGGTGTCGCACAGTACGCTCGGTTTTTCCCTGCCGCCGGTCAGTTCTTCGCCCCGATCCATGATCAGTGCCTCACCCAGCCCCAGTTTTTTCGCAATGGGGCTCAATGCGGCTTCACAGACCAGCAGCGCCCGCCGGTGGGTCAGCGCGCCTTCCCGCTCATCCGGATGAGCCTGATACAGCGCGTCGCTCATCAGGTACTGGAGCACCGCGTCTCCCAGAAATTCAAGCCGCTGGTTGTCATTTTTCCCCATGGACGGGTGCGTCAAAGCGCGGCGAAGCAATGCTTCGTCGCGGAATGTGTACCCCAGGGCTTTCATTACCTGATCAAGCATGATCTTGCTGTTCTCAGCCCTTCACCTTGGCGATATATTCGGCCACGTCACCGACGGTCTTCAGCTTCATGATCTGATCGTCTTCCACCGTGATGCCAAACCGGTCTTCCATGTCCATGATCATAACCATGATGTTTGCGCTGTCGGCCTTCAGATCTTCCATCAGCCGGCTTTCGGGCTTGATCTCCGCGGCATCCACCTTCAGCTGTTCAGCGATCATGTCTCTTACGGTTTCAAAATCCATTGTCAGATCCTCCTTCAATTCTTCTCCTTATGTACACCGGTTTTCCCGGATGAACATACTCATTCTTCATTGGAAGATACCTCGCTGTTTTCAGCGAGCATCTTCTTAACGCCCTCTTCGATGATCTTCACAACGTTGCCGTCAATCATCTTCACGCACTGGCTGATTGCACTGCAGAACGCGTAGTCATTGCTGGATCCGTGCGCCTTGATCACCGCGCCCTGTACGCCCAGCAGCGGTGCGCCGCCGATTTCGTCAGAGCTCATGGTTTTCTTCACCCGCTTAAAGGCAGGCTTTGCGATCAGTCCGGCAATCTTGCCGCGGGTATCCGCCATCAGTTCATGTTTGATCGTACCCAGCAGCGCGCTGGCCAGGCCTTCGGTATACTTCAGGATCAGGTTGCCGCCGAAGCCGTCCGTTACGCACACGTCCGCCTGATCCAGCGGAACGTCCCGGGCTTCCACGTTGCCGATGAAGTTGTAGGGAGCCTTCTCCATCAGCGGATAGGTTTCCTTCACCAGCTTGTTGCCTTTTTCAGCTTCCGCGCCGATATTCACCAGGCCGATCCGGGGATTCTTCATTCCCATCACGCCCCGCATATAGGCGTCGCCCATGATACCGAACTGCACCAGGTACTCCGGTTTGCAGTCCACATTGGCGCCGCAGTCAATCAGCAGGAAATGACCCCGTCCGTTGGGCATCAGCGGTGCCAGGGCAGGCCGTTCAATGCCGGGAATCCGGCCCAGGCGGAACATACCGCCGGCCAGCGTCGCTCCGGTGGAGCCGGCGGATACAAAGCCGTCCGCTTCGCCGCTGCGCACCTTCAGCATCCCCTGCACGGTGGCGCTGTTGACCTTCTTGCGCACACCCATCACCGGGCTCTCGTGGTTCGTAATCACTTCCGGCTCTTCCTCCAGGATCAGCCGGTCCTTCACGTCTTCATAGTCGCCCAGGAAAGGCTTGACTTCATCCAGCTTGCCTGCCAGGATGATGGTCAGATGTGGATACTGCCGCAGTGCTCTCAGTGCGCCTTTTACCGGTGCTTCCGGTGCCAGGTCTCCGCCCATCGCGTCAACATAGATCGTCATGATTGAACGCCTCCGAATGTTGAATTTCCAACTGTATTATACTGCTATTCCTAACCCGGTATTCGTAATAATTCAGAATTAAGAATTCAGAATTCAGAATTATTACTGCTGCTGATTCTCCTTCGAGGTTTTTACGATCGCTGCAACCAATCGAATGATCTCTTCACAATCAGCAATCAGACTATCTGCTGCCTTACCGGAAATATAATCCGTTTCCTTCAGCAACTCCAACCAATACTGTGTTTCATCCGCTTCCTTAAGTGAAATCTGCATCTTGGCCAGGAAGTCAGCTGTACTCTGGGCTCTTACACTTTCTCTGTTGTTAGCGCCAATGCTTGTACCACTTCTGATCACCTGCTTTGAAAGGATAAACTCTTTCTTTCTACTGTCAGGTGCTGGTAGAGACGAATAATTCTGATAGCAAAAGCCTTGCTCTTCTGAACAACCGGATTGCTATCTTTCATCGTCGCCTCCATAACCTTTAATTCTGAATTCTTAATTCTGAATTCTGAATTTGCTTTTTACCTTTCAGGTAAGGTCAGTGAGTACATGGTTTCACCCGAAGCAAGCAGCATCCGGCCGTCATCCGTGATTCCGTAGAAAGCGGTGATTTTAACCCCTTCCGGCGCGGGAATCTGATATCCGAAGAACCGCTGGCTGGACATGTCCGCCCGGTAGATATAATCTTCGGAGATCGCGTAGATGTTGCCCTTGTGGATGCTTGCGCCCACGCAGGTGGTCGGCAGCGTGTACCGCTTGTCGTTCATGCCTTCCAGTACCCGCAGTTCAGAAATCAGCTGTGCGCTGGAGGTCTGGCTGGTCGGGGCCAGCAGCAGCTTGGCACGTCCGCGATCCGGAATGTCCGCGTCAATCAGCTTCCATCCGTATACCAGCATCGTGCTGTTTGTGTCCTGCGTGCCCTTGTAGTCGTAAGTGTACACCTGCTGGGTGGTAAACACCCGCAGCCGGGCATTCTCATAAATCACCTTATAGGTCAGGGATTCACCCAGGGAAACCTCCCGGTAATTCATCTTACCGACCTGGAAGGTGTTCATCACCGTATTCGGTGCGGTACCGAAAACGTCCAGCGCCAGCGTCCACAGGTATTCACCCTGTTCTCCGTAGAATCCGGCATCCAGGATCATCAGGCCGCTGTAGGCTTCCTGTTCCTGGTCCACCTGGGCGCCCTTCAGATCCTTCACGATCAGTTTCGGTTCTGTATCTTCCTCGCCTATAACCACCGCGGCAAACCGTTCGCCCACACGGGCGAGCTGAACCTTGGCTTCCATGCTCTCGTTATAGGTCGCGTTTCCGTTTTTATCCACCAGGAACAGCTGCGTACCGGACCAGATCGCCATATGCGTCGGTCCGACGGTAAACTTCACGTCGCTTCCCGCCGGAAAACTCCAGCGGATCGTTCCGGAGGAAGACAGGTGATGGATGGACACGCCGTCATAGTAGACGAGTCCGTCCCGGAAGGGCGTCACGTTCTGGTTTGCATAGCAGGGCAGTTTGGCCATACTGATCTCTTTGCCCTTACCGTACCGGCCCAGAAAATGAATTCCCAGCACCACAGCCAGCGCAACGCTCACCAGGATAATCCAGCTGCGAATCTGCCGCCGCCGGATCTCTTCCTGGCTTTCCCGGCTTTCCGCGGCGTTTCTGCCGCGTGTCCGGAACAGCTGGTCGTTAATGTTCTGGTTCCCTCTTGCCATTATCCTCGTTCCTCGTTAAATTCATAATTCACAATTCATAATTCATAATTCCGGATACTGACTCCGCTCTGCAAATCTGTCAGAACACCGTCAACCTGACATTAATCAGGCTTTATAATCACCGGAAATAATTCTGAATTCTGAATTCTTAATTCTGAATTCGTTTTGGGCAGTTCTCAACTGCGCTGATGACCGGATCCATCCAGTCTTCATTGAACAGCTCGATCACGCCGGTATCGCATTCCTTGGCCACCGCCGGATCAATGGGCAGCTGAGCCAGCAGCGGGATACCTTCTTCCAGCGCCACCTTCGCGGTCTGGCTTTCGCCGAAGGGGAAGATCTTCTTTCCGCAGTCCGGGCAGCCGATCCAGCTCATGTTTTCCACCAGGCCCAACACCGGAATGTTCATCATCTTCGCCATCTTGGCGGCCTTTTCCACGATCATGCCAACCAGTTCCTGGGGGCTGGTCACGATAATGATACCGTCCACCGGCAGGCTCTGGAACACGGTCAGCGGCACGTCACCGGTTCCCGGAGGCATATCCACAAACATGTAGTCCACATCGCCCCAGAGGACGTCGGTCCAGAACTGTTTTACCGTTCCCGCGATCAGCGCGCCGCGCCAGATCACCGGATCCGTATCGTTTTCCAGCAGCAGGTTCACGCTCATCAGCTTTACGCCCGTGCGGCTTTCCACCGGCAGGATCCCGTCTTCCGTACCCATCGCCTTTTCGCGGATACCGAAAATCTTCGGGATGGACGGGCCCGTGATATCAGCATCCAGCACCGCGGTGCTGTGGCCGTTGCGCTTTGTCAGCACAGCCAGCAGGCTGGTAACCAGGCTCTTGCCCACGCCGCCCTTGCCGCTTACCACGGCAATCACCTTTTTTACATTGCTGAACGCGTTCTGTGCTTCCAGCAGGCTTTCCGGCTTATTGCGGGATGCGCAATCCGCCCCGCAGCTGGAACAGTCGTGCGTGCATTCAGACATGACATTTCACCTCAGTCTTCGTTCTTCATAAAGGGATTCAACCGATATATTATGCATGATAAACCATCAATTGTCCATGACCCATCCGGTAAAAAACAGATCAGAACCATCCGGCTTATGATTCTTCCTCTTCCGTCTGTCCGCCTGTTTCTTCCTGGATCAGTTCGCCGTCCTGATAGAGGCTGTCCAGTTCTTCCAGGCTCATCACTTTCCCTGCTTCCACGATGGGAGCCGATCCGTCCACTTTCGTGGAAATCAACTGCAGCAGGATCCGGCCGTCCTTACCAAAGTGCGTTCGGGGATTACGGATCGTTTTCTGTTTTTCGCCCACCTTCATCATACGGATCAATCCGTCTTTTTCAGTATCTTTTCTGCTCACAGTATGTTCAAAATCCCATGCCCCGTTATAGCTGGGGATTGCATGGTACTCCAGCCGCATATTTTCCTCTATCCGGAAATGCATTGTTTGCACAACTTTTTGATCCTGCGGTTCAAGCGGATCAAAACAAACGGCCCTGAAGCGGTTTGTCGGTTTCCGGTCATCTATCATACGGAACAGGGGGGCATCGCTGTTCTCCGGCCAGCAGTAAACCGTACTGGCTCCGTGAATCGCCCGCAGCCGCAAAGTCAGTTCCCCGAGGCTGACCTTTCCGTCGCCATCCGGGTCAATCTGATCAAAATCACTGGACCGCAGTGCACAGTCCATGGCTGAAGTAAAGTATCCCGTTCCCCTGTATATATCCTCTGTTGTACTCCAGAACCAGCTGTCCTCCAGTGCGCCGCTGGAAGTCAGCACCCGGCATGATCCGTCATCAAACCAATTCACGCTGTTTCCGCCGCAGCCGATCACCGCGCCGGAATGGCAGGTGTCCAGGATCAGCGTCTTATCTCCAGGTATCTTATCCAGAACCTGCTTCAGCTTTTCCGGTTCAAGGAATTCCTCGCTCTCACCGTCCGAAAGCAGGAATTCCACCCGTTCCTCGCCCGACTCCTCCTTCAGCAAACCGTGGGTGCTCAGGTAAACCAGAGCCGTGTCCGCGTCGTTCGCGTCCCGAAAGGTGTCCGCCACCAGCCGTTCAAAACCCTCGACAGTCCCCGGTCCGTTTACATACCGTTGTATCCTGACTTCTCCCGGAAGGAAATCCTTCAGCAGCGCCCCCATCGTTTCCACGTTGTTGGCACTGGCAGGCTCCGTATCCGGCATTGATACAAACCGGTCGCACCCGATCAGCAGGCATCTGGTCACGCCGTCTCCTCCCGCGCTCTTCATCACTCCCAGCGGAAGCAGAAGCACGCAGAGGAAAAAGCAGAGTAATTTCTTCTTCATTCCTTCCACTCATGTACCGGATTGCCCGCCTGGACAATCCGGTACGTCAACAGTATTCTGAGATTAAATCATTCATGATTAATGATTGGTTCAGATCCCTGTTCAGCTTCTCAGTATCCGAACAGAACCTGCAGCGTGTTTTTCCCGCACTTGCCGTCCTGTGTCAGCCCGTTCGCGCCCTGGAACGCCTTCACTGCGGCAACCGTCGCGTCATCATACACGCCTGTCATTTCGTTCAGGTAGCCAAGATCAATCAGGCAGCCCTGCACTTCCTGCACCAGCAGTCCCGTGTCTCCGTACTGCACTGTTCCGTAATTCGGATTTGCAGCCGTCGCGGGGAGTGCGTCAGAAGAATACAGCACGCTCAGGGTCTTGCTGCCTGCCACGCCGTCCACCGGCGTGATATTGTTCTGGATCTGGAACGCCCGCACCGCGTCCGCGGTCGTCTGGCCGTATTTGCCGTCGATCGCTCCGTCATAATAGTCCAGCTCATACAGCGTATACTGCAGGTTCTTCACCGCGGAACTTTCTTCACCCTGCCGCATGGAGCCGTAGGTAATATTGGACTTGCTCCCGTACAGCACTCGCTGCGTGGCGGGACCGGCCTTGCCGTCCGCTTTCAGGTTGTTCCGCTGCTGGAAGGCGATCACAGCCGACTTGGTACCGTCGCCGTAATTGCCGTCCACACTGCCATCATAATATCCCAGGTCCTTCAGTCGCTTCTGGAGCGTTTTAACCTGATCTCCGGAGCTGCCGTCCTCCAGCGTGATATAGCCCGTGGAAGAAATACCGGAAGTGTCCCGTCCGGAAGTATTGCTGCCCACGCTGTCCAGGTTGATCTGGGTTCCGGAAGAGGCTTTTGCCGTACCACTGTACAGTTTGTTCAGCGTTGCGGTACCGGCCTTACCGTCCGCGGTCAGGTTGTTGTTTTTCTGGAATGCCTTTACGGCAGCTTCTGTCGCCACGCCAAATTTACCGTCCGCGCTGCCGCTGAGATAATTCAGATCTTTCAGCTTCTGCTGCAGCTGTTTCACTTCGCTGCCCTCACTACCCATCTCCAGCGTTTCCCGTTTGCTGGAAATCGGCGTTGAAGTTCGCGGAGCGTCGGAAGAATACAGTTTTTTCAGCGTATCCGGACCAGCTTTGCCGTCCACCCACAGCTTGGCCTTCTTCTGGAAGGCACTTACTGCTGCTTCTGTCGTTTCGTCATAATTACCCGTCACGGAGCCGCTCAGCCAGCCCAGCTCGATCAGCCGGCGCTGCATCGTCTCCACCTTTTTGCCCTTGGATCCCCGCTCCAGGTAGATATCCTTCGTCAGATCCGGGGTTGCCGTAGGTTTGGGCGTATTGGTCACTTTGGTTGTGGGCTTGGCCGTTGTCTTCCCGGTACCGGTGCCGGAACTGGCTTCCTTCGCGCTTACCGCGCTTGTTCCGTTCATCTTGGCCAGGGTCTTCTCGCCGACCTTGCCGTCCGCGGTCAGGCCGTTTGCCTTCTGGAACGCCTTCACGGCCTCTTCTGTTGCCGGACCGAAATCGCCGTCTGCAGATCCCTTATAATAGCCCAGTTCCTTCAGCCGTTTCTGCACCGCGCGCACCGCGTCGCTGCCGGTAAAGCCGCGCTGCAGGCTCTTCGGTGTAGGCGTAGGGGTCACCGGCGCCGGCGTGGGTGTCGGCGTAACCGGGATAGCGGTGAATGTTCCGTCCGTCGTGAGGATGCTTCCCTGCGTTGTGGAAGGATTCAGCACAACCACGTCAGGAATCGGCGTTACGCTTGCTGTCGGTTCCACTCCCCAGTTGCCCCATCCGTTATCAGTACCAGGTGTCTGCGTCGGCTGGGCAGTTCCCTGCCCGTTATTGATTCCAATGGTATTCTGCACGTCCACGGGGATCGTATCCGGCGTCACCTGGATCGTCGGCGACGGTTCGATTGTCTTGAAAAAAGGTGTGGAAGTCGTCCCCGACTGTCCGCCGTTATTTACTTCGTCCGGCGGCTGATAGCAGCCCGTCAGCAGCAGGCATAGCGCCAGCACAGCCGCCAGTCCGATAATCTTCAGATTTCTTTTCATCTTCCCTCTCGCCTCCTTATAGCTGATAGGGATTCGGTATATCATTCCTTTGTGGGAAATAATTCAATAAAAGTGTTATAGTGGTCTTCCGTGTACCATACGTGTCCGTCTGTCGAATAGATGATCCGGTACGCGTTTCGCTTTCCGCCCTTGTAAAAGCAGTCCGCTTCATAATACTTCCGGCCTTTCACAACCGGCAGTTTCTGTTCATAGTTTCCGAAATAGTCTCCGCCGATGCTCTTACCCGGCGCTATGTCGCTTACATAGTTATACATGCTGTCCCAGCCGAGAGCCTGGGCCTGTTTTTTCGTGATAAAGTTGTCCGGCAGCTCTCCGTGCTCAAAGATGTAGTCCGCAATCCGTTGTGCCTCATCCATCGGGCCGGGAGTCGCGGTGGGTTCCGGCACGGCCGTGGGTGTTTCCACGGCAGCCGTCACCTGCGGCGCCGCAGTATTCTTTTTCTTCTTCGCCGTTTCCAGCGCATTCGCCGTGCAGCTGCTCAGCAGCAGCATTGCTGTTAATAACAGAACGAATAGCCGGACAATTCTGTTTCGTCTGCTCATAACTGAACCTCTCCGATCCGCTTCATAAATTTATTTATGATAGCGTTCGTTTGCGTTGATCTTCTCCGCACGATAGAGTTGCTCCAGAAGCATGACTCTGGCGAGCCGGTGCGGAAAAGTCATCGGACTCATGGACATTTCCTCGTCTGCCCGGGCCAGCACATTTTTGCCCAGTCCCAGGCTGCCGCCGATCACAAACACCAGGCTGCTCACACCGCCGGTTTTCAGTTCCGCCAGGTGTTTCGCCAGTTCCTCAGATGAACGCAGTTTTCCCCCGATTGTCAGCGCAATCACCCGGTCTCCCGGCCGGATTTTTGCCAGAAGGGCTTCCCCTTCCTTTGTCTTCAGCTGCTCCTCCAGCGCCGCGGAAGAACCGGAGGCGGGTTCCGGCAGATCCGGAACCTCGCATTCCTCGTACTTCCCGTACCGGCTCAGACGCTTCAGGTATTCATCCGCCATCAGCCGGTACGGCTTGTCCTTCATCTTCCCGACGCAGAGAATCTGCGTGCTCACAGCCGCTCCACCCGGGGCAGGCTGTCTCGTTCAACCAGGGTCCAGGCCATGTTCACACTGCGTTCCCGCTCACCGTCGATCATCCGCAGCAGCTTTTCCGCCGCCAGGGAACCGAAGGCTTCCTTCGGATGGCCGAGCGTGGTCAGCTTCGGTGTGGCCATTTCAGCATAGGCCGTGTTGTCAAATCCGATGAAGCCCATCTCATCCGGCAGCTTCATGCCTTCCTGGGTCAGGCGGTTCATCAGGCTGACGGCAAACACGTCGTTGTAGCAGGTCATGCAGTCCATTTCGTGGTTCTTCAGCCGCTCAATGAACCTGGTGCCTTCCGGATTGATCTGCCAGGACATGCGTTCGTTGGTGCCGAACAGCAGCAGGTGCTCATCGGGAATGATGACGCCTTCGCTCTGCATTTCATCCAGGAAGCCTCTCAGCCGTTCCTTGCCCTGGATATCGTCCACCTTGAACATTCCGCCCGGCTTCCGGTATCCGCGGCTCAGCACTTCACGCGCCGCGGTACGTCCTCCGCCGTAGTCGTCCATCACCACGTGGGGCACATTCGTCATGCCGGGATAATAAGCGTTCATGAACAGAACCGGGATGTTCCGTTCCGCCAGGCGGCGGTACAGATCCTCGTTCTCCGTCTCCCGGGCAGTCTGCACGCCTTCCACGATCAGGCCGTCCACCTGGCCGTCCAGCATGCGCTCCAGGATGCTCCGTTCCGTCTTGCTGTCGTTGTAGGTGGCGCTCAGGTTCATCACCACGCCGTTCTCGCTCAGCACGGATTCAATACCCGACACGATGGACGGGAAAATATAGTCAGTAATATAGGACGTGATTACGCCTACATGAACAGTACCCTGCATCCTCCTGCGGGGTCCGTGGCGCACGTAAGTACCGCTGCCACGGCGCCGGTCCACCAGACCGTCCTCCTCCAGCAGTGCAATTGCCTGACGAATGGTCTGGCGAGACACATTAAAACGGAAACGCAGCTCCTCCTCTGTCATCAGAGTCTGTCCGTCACGAAAAACGCCTTCCGCGATCTCTCTGCGCAGAACGTCCGCAACCTGCAGATATTTGGGCTGATCCGCCACTATGAACACATCCTTTCCCCATTATGTTGTTCCTATAATACCAGACAAATCTGTAAAATTCAATACATCTTCGTAAAAAGGTACGGACATTTTTGGACTCATCCCCTGAAAGCATGTAACTATCTCCCACACAAACACAAAAAACCCGTTCCGGATCACTCCGGAACGGGTCCTTTCACCCGCTTGCGGGTGACATTTTTAAGTCTTAAGTTTTAAGTCTTAAGTTTTAAGTTTTAAGTATTCACTAATTTATGAATTCATTATGCATCATGCATAATGAATTCATAAATCCCAATCCCCGCCGCAATTCCCAGGTTCAGCGAGTCCACTTTCTCGTTGCTTTCAATCCGTACCGCCTGGCCATACGCCGCAAATTCTTTCGGCAGGCCTTTTCCTTCGTTTCCGAAGATCAGGGTCCATTTCTCCGGCCGGGTTTTCACCGCTTCCTGCAGCGGCACAGACGCGTCCAGCATAAATGGGAACAGTGCCCTGTCCGGGAATGCTTCCCGGTACTCCTCAAACCGGTCGTACACCTTCACCCGGAGCTGGAACAGACTGCCCATGCTCGCCCGGACTGTTTTCGGATCAAACAGATCCACACAGGGGCGGATCAGCGCCACGTCTTCAATCCCAAGTCCCAGTGCCGTCCGCAGGATCGTCCCCACGTTTCCGCTGTCTCCCGGGTTATGCAGCACCACATGGGGCTTTTCCGGATCCGGTGCGTCCTCAAACTTTTCAAACACGGCTGCCGCGTAGCAGTTTTCCTTCCCGCTGATCCGGGCCAGTACGCGGTCGGCTTCCTCCACCCGTACTCCGGCTTTATCCGCCAGTGCACGCAGCCTGTCCGTTCCTTCCCGTCCCGCGGCGGAAGAATGGATCAGTACCCGCCGTGTTTTCTCCGGCCGGTGCATCAGGCATTCCATGCTGGGAAAGATTCCCGGTGCGTAGCTGTAATCCAGTGCGCTCTTATACGCAGATAATGATGGCATTATGTCTGCTCCTCTCCGGTCTTATGCAGATGTTTTACGTCTTCCACCGAGATCCAGGTGCTGCAGCTGTTCTGATCAAACATAAACTCCACCTTTGCCCGCTCTTTCCGGTAATCAATCTCGGTCACCTGACCCTGGCAGCCGCTGAACAGCGGGTCTTCCAGGGTCACCTCATCCCCGAGGCGGCAAATTTTCATCGAGCTGACCACCCCGTCTTTTTCCAGCAGCCGCATCGCAAAGTCAAGGTCCGGGCCTTGCAGCTCGTATCCGTCATCCTGTTTGCCGACCCGGCGCACGATACCGTTGATCCCGGAAAATTTCTTATAGTCTGTCAGACGCTCCTCGCTGTAGATAAACACATATCCCGGCAGCAGGTCAAAACAGCGTTCAATGTTTTCACCCTGCTTCCGCTGTTTCCGGATAATCTGGGGAGAGAATGCCCGGCTTGCTCCCTGTACTTCCATCAGCTGCGCAATCACCTTGCATCGCTGCGTCACGCAGAACAGACAGTACGCAAACAACAGACCCGCTCCCCTCGTCGTATTCATTCAGAATGATGTATTAGTTTATGATTTCATCCAGCCGCTTTTCGATTCTCTCCGCGCACTTCTTCGTGCTCAGCGCTTCCCGGATGTAGGCCTGTCCGACCCGGGTGATCTCCTCCCGGTATGCCGGTTCATCCTTCAATCGCCGCAGGTAATCTGCCGCTTCGTGCACATCCGCGTCCGCCCAGGTCAATCCTTCCGGCGCATCCTGGTAAGCATCTCCCACGGGAATCTGTCGGCAGCTGACGTTACAGGCTGCGCCGTCCGGCATAAACTCCGCGTTTGCGGACCAACCCGTCGCCACCGCAGCTGTACCCAGGTTCATGGCTTCCGCCATTACCAGCCCGAAGCCCTCACTCCGATGCAGGCTGAGGAACACGTCACACAGGCGGATCAGGCTGTTCAGCTGTTTTCTTTCCAGCCGTTCCGTCATCAGGATGTAGCTTCCCGGCACCAGCTTCTTCTCAACAAAATCAATATCTTCCGGTTTCGGATTGCTGATCTTGATCACCAGCTTCACGTTCCCCGGATTGTCTCCGTAAGCTTCCCGGAAGGCATCGATCGCAGCTCCCGGATTCTTCCGGCTGGCATAGCTGTTACTGTCATACATCGTCAGCACCAGGAAATCCTCTTCACTCAGGCCGAAATCCGCCCTCGTCAATGTTTCGTCATAGGGCGTTTCCATGCCGTAGGGAATGACGGTTACCGGCTTATCCGTTGCTTTCCGCATCGCTCCCGCAATGAATTCCGACGGAGTCCAGACTTCATCCACATAGTCAATCATCGGAATCCACCGGTCCGGAATCTGCTCCAGTTCCCACAGCCATACGCCAATATTATAGTGTCCGTTGAAATGATCCCGCGGGAACATGCCGCAGGCTTCCTGCCACTGATCCGGATTGATATGGATCACGTTCACCGCGTATTTGTTTTCTGTTGTCAGCCTGTCATCAAACGTCGTATCGTTCTGCGGCAGCCAGTCCAGGAAATCAGTGTTCAGCAAGGTATGCGGAACATTGCTTTCCTCCAGCGCCCGGGCATACATCTTCACACCCTGCGCCAGTCCGTTTTCCGCTTTGAAGAATCCATACAGGTTGATTCCCTTCGGATACTTTCCTGCAATATACGGCATCGGAACGTCCGTATGCGTCTCCAGCGCGTCAATCACTTTATTGGAAAACAGATGACGGATCCTGGCCGGAACCAGCTTCTTGATCCACAGATCCGAAATCAGCCAGTACCGGATCCGTGTTTTCGCCCGGTTCATCAGCGTCTTAATATCCATTCAACAGTCCTCAATTCACAATGAATGATTAATTGTTCATTGGCTCTTACCGGTTGCCGTACATTTTCTCATAGTAGTTCTGGTATTCCCCGTTCACGATCTCTTCCCACCATTCACGGTTGTCCAGATACCACTTGATTGTCTTCTTGATACCGTCGGCAAACTTCGTCTCCGGCAGCCAGCCCAGCTCGTTATGGATCTTCGTGGGATCGATGGCATAGCGCATATCGTGGCCCTTCCGGTCCTTCACGTAGGTGATCAGGCTTTCCGGCTTGCCCAGTTCCTTGCAGATCAGCTTCACAATATCGATGTTCGCCATCTCGTTGTGTCCGCCGATGTTGTACACTTCGCCCACCCGGCCTTTATGGATAATCAGGTCGATGGCCTTGCAGTGATCCTCCACATACAGCCAGTCGCGTACATTCTTTCCCTCGCCGTATACCGGCAGGGACTTATCATTCAGCGCGTTAGCGATCATCAGGGGAATCAGTTTCTCCGGGAAGTGATAGGGACCGTAGTTATTGCTGCACCGGCTGATCGTGCAGGGCAGCCCGTATGTCCGGTAGTAGGCCATCACCAGCAGGTCAGCACCGGCCTTGGAGCTGGAATAGGGGCTGCTGGTATGGATCGGCGTCTCTTCTGTGAACAGCAGGTCCGGCCGGTCCAGCGGCAGGTCGCCGTAGACTTCGTCCGTGCTCACCTGATGGTACCGGGTAATGCCGTATTTCCGGCAGGCATTCATCAGCGTTGCCGTACCCATGATATTCGTCCGCAGGAAGACGTCCGGATCTTCAATGCTGCGGTCCACATGGCTTTCCGCCGCGAAGTTCACCACGATGTCCGGATGTTCTTCCTCAAACAGCTGCTGCACTGCTTCCCGGTCACAGATGTCCGCCTTCACAAACCGGAACTGCGGATTGTCCATCACGCCTTTCAGCGTGGACAGGTTGCCCGCGTAGGTCAGCTTGTCCAGGCAGATAATCCGGTAATCCGGATACTTGTTCAGCATGTGAAAAACGAAATTGCTTCCGATGAATCCGGCGCCGCCGGTTACGATAATCGTCATGGGTTCAAACCTCCCCGTACACAAAATTGCAGTCACTGTCATCCAGCAGCGGAGATGTCGTGTCCTTCCGGCTCAGCAGGTCTGTTCTCACTTTGCCCCAGTCCACCCCGATAGTCGGGTCATTATACCGGATGCCCCGGTCGCATTCCGCACTGTACAGATTGTCTACCTTGTAGCAGAACTCCACATTGTCCGTCAGCGCCTTGAAGCCGTGGCCAAAGCCCCGGGGAATCATCAGCATCCGGCGGTTTTCCTCACTCAGCTCCACCGCGATCCACTGCTTGTAGGTCGGGCTTCCTTTCCGGAGATCCACCGCCACATCCATCACCGCGCCACGGTTCACCCGTACCAGCTTGGCCTGTGCCATCGGGGCGTTCTGGAAGTGAAGGCCCCGCAGGATTCCTTTCTGGGAGGAAAAGCTCTGGTTGTCCTGCACAAAGTCGTAGTGCAGTCCCAGCTCCTCAAAGTTCCGGGTGCTCCACACCTCCATAAAGTATCCCCGTGCGTCTCCACGCACCTCCGGCTCAATGATGTATACTCCCGGCAGTTCTGTTTCAATCTTTTTCATCAATAAGCTCCAATTACTGTCAGATTTCAGAATATATAATTCTTAATTCTTCATTTTCATTCTTCATTGTACGTCAGTACATAACTTTCCCTTCAGCCACCGCCCGCAGGTGTGCGCCGTAAGGACTCTTTCCGTACTTTTCCGCACTCTCCAGCATCTTTGCCTTATCAATCCATCCGTTGATATACGCAATCTCTTCCGGTGCGGAAATCACAATGCTCTGCCGCTTCTGGATCATCTGCACAAAGTCCGCCGCTTCCAGCAGGCTGTCCATGGTTCCGGTATCCAGCCAGGCGAAGCCCCGGCCCAGCCGCTGGGCATCCAGCCTGCCTTCCTGCAGGTACATATCATTCAGCGTGGTGATTTCCAGCTCGCCCCGGGCGCTGGGTTTCACCTCATGCGCCTTGGCGGAGACTCCCTTGGGATAGAAATACAAGCCTGTGATGCTGTAGTTGCTCTTCGGATTCTTCGGCTTTTCCTCCACAGAAAGCACCTTGCCGTTTTCATCAAACTCCACAATGCCGAACCGTTCCGGATCGTGAACATAATAACCGAAAATAGTCGCCCGTCCGGCCTCCGCATCCTCAACGGCTGCCTTCAGTACCTTCCTGAATCCGTTGCCGTAGAAAATGTTGTCTCCCAACACCATCGCGCAGGCATCGTCGCCAATAAATTCCTCACCCAGCAGGAACGCCTGGGCCAGGCCGTCCGGAGAGGGCTGCACCGTATACTGCAGCCGGATACCGAAAGGATTGCCGTCTCCCAGCAGGTGTTCAAAGCGCGGCGTATCCTCCGGGGTGGAGATGATCAGGATATCCCGGATCCCCGCCAGCATCAGCGTGCTCAACGGATAATAGATCATCGGCTTGTCATACACCGGAAGCAGCTGTTTGGATGTGACCATCGTCAGCGGATACAGTCTTGTTCCCGCTCCGCCCGCCAGGATAATTCCCTTCATGCCTTTTCCCTCCTTTTGCTTTCGGTATTATAGGCTGTAGGCAATTTTGCCCATAGGTATCTTTCTGCTATAGATACCTATAATCATATCTTTATTCCAGCCGTATTGATATCTACCTAAATTCTGAATTCTGAATTATGAATTCTGAATTATATATAATTTTACCGCTTTCCGCCTTCTTTTTCAACGATAAAAGGCCGACAGCCTGTTGGCTGCCGGCCTCGTATTCCGTTTCAGGAATCAATTACTTTTTCTTTTTCTTGGTAGTAGCCTTGGGATCCGGAAGCTTCAGGCCATAGGATTCAACCAGGGCCTTGAACTCAGCGGAACCGGTGAAGCCTTCGAAGACAAATTCACGGGTCTTCTTCTGGTTCAGAGCGCTCATCCAGTTCAGCATACCGGCGGCATCCTCGTCACGGCCGAACATGGTCCGATACAGGCGATGCACATATTCGGTATCGCTCAGCTTCTTGTCCACAAATTCCTTGGAGAAGAAGAAGCCTCTCGCAACATCCACAACGTTGATCCGGTTGGTCAGCACCTGCTGGCACCAGTTCTCCAGGCCGTTCACGTCATATGCACGGCCGAGGCATTCGGTGTACATACGGCTTACATAAGCAGTCAGGCCCCAGTTCTTATCCCGAGCCTTGCTCAGGGTGATGGTTCCGGGAGTCATGCTGTAGTCGCTGCACAGCTTGATGAATTCCTGAGAACCAGTGAAACCATAGATAATAGAATCATATGTCACGCCGGTCTTCAGCATCTTCATCCAGTCATTGAAGCCGTTGGTATCCGCTTCGCGGCCCAGCATAGCCTGGTACAGGATCTTAACAACCTGTTCATCACTATACTTCTTATTGATGAATTCCTGACTGCCGATGAAGGCCTGAACGATTGCGCTGCCGCCCTTCTTGCCGGAAGCAATCTGGCTGCACCAGTCGAGCATACCGGCTTCATCGGGAGCACGGCCCAGGATCTTGTCATAGCAGCGGGTCACGAAATCCTTGATCTTGGTATTGCAGAAAACAATGTTCTTGTGGGTCTTGGCGTATTCTTCAGCCGCGGAACCAATCGGCGCCATCAGGTAACCGGAGGTGCCCAGCGCATCCGTTCCGAGATACACCTTATCCTTGCCCTGGCATTTCTCCCAGAGGATCCAGCCGGAAGCGGGACGTCCGGAGAATGCGTTGTTACCAATCTGGACCAGGCTCTGGGGCAGACGGATCATCTTGGCGGAAGCGCAGCCATTGAAAGCCTCACGGCCGATTTCCACAACACCTTCGGGGATCTTGATCTCCGTCAGGCCGCTGCAGCCGCTGAAGCAGTAGTTGTTGATTTCAGTCAGGGTGGTGGGCAGTTCCAGCTTGGTGGCGCCGGAGCAGCCTTCAAACGCCCGGTTGCCCATGGTCTTCACGGAGCTGGGGATGATGATCTCCTTCAGCGCGGTGCAGCCGGCAAAGGCGCCCTGGCCGATGGTCTCCAGCGTGGTGGGCAGGTCAGCATAGGTCAGCTTGGTGCAGCCCTTGAAGGCGTTGTCGCCCAGGGTCTTCAGTTTGGTACCGGTAGGTACACCGGTCAGAGCGGTACAGCCGCTGAAAGCGTCATGACCGATGGTCTCCAGGTTTTCCGGCCAGGAAACGCTCTGCAGGCTGGTGCAGCCTTCGAAGCACTCGGCGGAAATCTCAGTAATGCTGTTGTGCATACTGACGCTCAGCAGGCTGGTGCAGTTACGGAATGCACCGTCATCCAGCGCGATGTTGTTCGGCAGGGTAACGCTCAGGATGGTTGTATTGTTGGCGAACACAGCTTCGCTCAGCCGCTTCACGGGATTGCCGTCCTTGTCCTGCAGCGGCAGGGTGATAGCGGTGGAGGTGCCGTTGTACTGGATGATCGTACCATCGGCACGGATCACGTAGTCAGACACAGCAGCGGTGCTCAGTTCTTCTTCAGCGGGAACTTCTTCAACGGGAGCGGCTTCTTCAGCAGGAGCGGCTTCCTCAGCGGGAGCAGCCTCCTCGGCAGGGGCAGCTTCCTCAGCGGCAGGAGCAGCTTCCTCAACAGGAGCGGCTTCCTCAGCGGGAGCAGCTACTTCTTCGGCGGGAGCGGCTTCTTCTTCAGCGGGAGCGGCCTCTTTCTCAGCAGGAGCAGCTTCTTCTTCAGCGGGAGCAGCTTCTTCTTCAGCAGGAGCGGCTTCCTCAGCGGGAGCAGCTTCTTCCTCGGCAGGAGCGGCTTCTTCTTCAGCGGGAGCGGCTTCTTCCTCAGCGGGAGCGGCTTCTTCTTCAGCAGGAGCGGCTTCTTCCTCAGCGGGAGCAGCTTCTTCCTCAGCGGGAGCAGCTTCTTCTTCAGCAGGAGCAGCTTCTTCCTCAGCGGGAGCAGCTTCTTCAGCCGGAGCGGCTTCCTCAGCGGGAGCGGTTTCCACAAAGGCAACGGCCTTCAGCTCGGTTTCCTGCAGATCGGCGTCGCCGGCGTCCTTCAGGGCTTCAGCCTTCACCCAGGCAGTCTTAACCGTCTTGGCTCCGTTTTCCTTCACGGCATAACGGATGCTGGCGGCCTTTTCTTCCACAGCGGTCAGGATTACCAGCGCATCGCCGTCCAGGACGCCGATCTCGTTGGTCAGTTCCTTGTCCGCATACAGCACGGTACCATTGGCGAGCTTCCTCGTCATGGACTCTTTCTTGGCTTCTTCAACAGGAGCAGCTTCCTCAGCGGGAGCGGCTTCTTCAGCAGGAGCGGCTTCCTCAGCGGGAGCAGCTTCTTCGGCAGGGGCAGCTTCTTCAGCGGGAGCGGCCTCTTCGGCAGGAGCGGCTTCCTCAGCGGGAGCGGCCTCTTCAGCAGGGGCAGCTTCCTCGGCAGGGGCAGCTTCCTCAGCAGGAGCAGCTTCTTCCACAGGAGCGGCTTCTGTAACGACTTCTTCAGCCGCGGGAACCACTTCGGCTTCCTCGGCAACGGCAGGCACGATGCTGCTCACCAGCAGGCACAGCGCCAGGAACAAAGCCAGTTTCTTCATGTCATTCTTTCCTTTCCCTAATCCATGTTAATTCTCGGATGGACTCCGGATTGCCATTGTGTTTCTCTCACAAAAGCCCATCGGGTCGGAATTATAGTTATTATACCTTTAAAAAATTACGTTTTCAAGAGTGATTTTTCATTGTTTCTTCATAGGTTTGACGCATTTTCGACTAATTGTGTCTGATTTCCGTCATTTGATGTATTCCATACTACATCTAGTGATGTAAAAAAATGTTTACAACCGTCACTCCTTCCCGAAACCGCCGATCAGCGCGTGATACTTCTCCGTAATGACGTCCCAGCTGTAGTTTTCCTTCACATACCGTATTCCGCTTTCCCGCATGGTCCGGTATGCCTCCGGATGCTCTTCCATCCAGCGGACGCACCCGGCGAACTCCTGGTAGAAGTCAAAATACAGTCCCGCGCCGCTCCGGATACAATGACCCTTCAGAACCTCGCACTTTCCGGACACCAGCACCGGCCTGCCCATCAGCATGCTTTCCAGCACCACCATGCTCAGGCTCTCAAAGTGACTGAACAGCAGCAGCGCGAATGCTTCCTTCATCACCGCGAACTTCATTTCCTCGCTCACAAAGCCCAGGGGAATGATGTCCGGATCCTCGGGAATCTTCATCACCGGCTTGCCCATCAGCACAAGCTTCAGGTCGCTTCCCTGCTCCTTTTTCAGTCGCAGGAAATAGTCAAACATTTCACCGCAGCCCTTGCTCTCGTCAATCCGTCCGGCATAGACCAGATACCGTTTTCCGCGGATTTCCTCCGGAATTTCCGGAAGGGCCTCCGCCGGCTTGTCAATTCCGGCGCCGATCAGCACCTGCGGTTTGTCCTTTACAAAGGGGAATCTTTTGAAGGCGAAAGCCTGCTCTTCCGGCGTCAGCCAAAGCAATGCCTTTGCCGCTTCAAACACCTTGTCATACGCCCGCAGATAAACCGGCGGTTCATCATGCAGGGTGGGGATCAGCACGGCGTTATCAAAGCCCAGGGGAAGTCCTGTCGCGCTGAGGTAGTACAGGTAGGTCATAAAGAACACGACGCGGTATTGCTTATGCTCTTCCTTCAGTGCCCGCAGCACTTCCGTGCTCACAGGCCCCTGCTCCTCAATCCACTGGATCTCCTCCCGGTCCGTATGGTTCGGACCGGACAGAACCTTCGCGCAGATCCTGTCAAAGCTGGCCTGGGACCGTTCCCGGTCAACCGGGTAGCGCTTCACCCGTACGCCGTGGATCATTTCTTCACCGGCCGGATAATGGTTCTTCCAGGTGGTGTAATCCAGCGCGCACGTGGTGTATACCGTCACGTCATAGTACTTTGCCAGCAGTTCCGCTGTCTGCATACAGTACAGCTCCGATCCGCCATTCACCTCAAGCCCGTACCGCTGACAGACGAATGCGACTTTTACCATATCCATTACGCTCCCAATCTTTCAAACAGTTCCAGGTACTTTTTCACAATCACGTCCCACCGGAAATTCTCCAGCACAAACTGCCGTCCGTTCCGGCCCATTTCCGCAGCCGTTTCAGGATGCTGCGTCAGATACAGTATCGTTCCTTCAAACTCTGCGTAGTTGTCAAAGTACAGTCCCGCTCCGGCGCGCTGTACAAAGTCCTTTGTCACCGCGCACCTGCCGTTCACCAGCGCCGGTTTCTCCGCCAGCCAGCTTTCCATCAGCACCAGGGAAAAGCTCTCCATCTCGCTCGGGTTGCAGAACAGTTCCGCCGCGCTGTACGCGTCATACTTGTCCTGAATATCCACAAAGCCCAGGTCAATGATGTTCTTTTTATCGGGGATATCAATCTGTCCCCCGCCGATCAGTACCAGCTTCAGCTTGTCCTGGTTTCTTCTTTTATACTCCGCGAAGTACCGGACCAGCATATCCACCCGCTTTCCGGCTTCCTTCCGCCCGGCATACAGGATAAAAGGATCCGCGATGCCGAATTTCTGCCGGAAGCGCTCCCCGTCGCCCGTCTGGTCGGTATTCATTCCGATTCCGAAGGTCGTAAAGGTTTCTCCCCTGACCCCGAACAGTTTCTCCGCCAGCAGGCGCTCCGGTTCCGCGTTGAAAACCATGCCCGCCACCTGGGAAAACGGATCCTGGAAAATGCGCATCTTCGCGTAGCTCTCATCATGAAGGCAGGGGATCAGTACGCTCTTTCCGGGCCGGACCTGGCATCCGTAGAATGTGGTGCCGAACATGTAGGGGATAAACACATACAGGCCGTATTCCGCCTCATGCTCCAGCATATAATCGTACAGTTCCGGGCTGTTGATCATCTCCCGGCAGAAAATTTCCTCTTCTCCCGGGGTCACAGCCTGTCCTGTCATCAGTTTATTGTTGATAAAGCCGAAGGCTGCTTCATCCCGCCTGCGTACCGGGAAGCGCCGCACCGGAATGCCGGCCTCTTCCGTCAGGCCGGGTTTATGAAAATTGACGCTCCAGTCGCTGGCGAACTTTTCCACGCAGGTGGTCAGCACTTCCAGTTCCACACCCGCGTCCTGCAGGTGGTGGACCACCCCCCGCAGCTCCGCTTCGGCACCTCCGCCAATGGTTTCACCGTACCAGGGTATCACAAATCCGATCTTCTTCATTGTTCCCCTCCGGCCAGTTTCAGGATGCATTCCTTCATTTTCGCGCTGACCTGCTCATAGCGGAATTGTGCCAGCCGGGCCTTCCGTTCCGCCGCGATGGTCCCCCGCAGATCCTTGTCCCGGATCATCCGGTCAATCGCCGCGGCAGCCACCTGCGGGTCCTTGCTGTCCAGCAGCAGCCCGCCCTTCCCCAGGGTTTCCGGGATGGCGGATGAGGAGTAGGCTACGATCGGCAGGTCAAAATACATGGCTTCCACCAGCGGCACACAGAAACCTTCGTGCTCGCTCATGCACACAAACGCGTCCGCCAGGTGATAATAGGCCAGGATCGCTGCAAAGCTGATGTGTCCGGGAAAAATCACCCGGCCTGCCAGGCCCAGCGCCCGGATATAGTTCTCCAGCTGGTACCGGTAGTTTTCCATTCCCGTGTCATTTCCGACCAGGAACAGACGGCTTTTCGGGTTATAGTCCCTGTGATAATAATAGAAAGCGCGGATTACGTCCTCCTGCTTCTTGTTCGGCGCAATCCGCCCCACAAACAGCAGGTTCGTCCATCCGTCTCCCCGGTATTTACTCAGCACTTTTCCGTCCGGTTCCTTATCATAATCCTCAAACGGGATCATGATCGGGCATACGTCGATCGGGCATTGATAGCCCATCTGCCGCAGTTCAAACCGGTTATAATCCGAATCCGCCACACAGTAGCTGAACTGATCCGCCAGACGCCGGATCTGCCGGCGGCCCGTTTCCGTCAGTTCCTCCGCCGCCCGGGAGTATCCCCGGAAAAAGGTGGATGGCGTGATATTGTGGTAAATCATCATCTTCCTGCCGCCGAAGGTGGGAACCATCCGGTTCAGCGGATCCCCCGTGGAGGCATGAAAAATCAGCAGATCATCATCGTGAAGATCCTTCATTTTCTTCCAGTGGGCCGCGACGCCTTCCGGCAGGCGCGGATCCACGTTGGAGGCATATAGTGCTGTCTTGTATCCCATACCCGAAAGCATCCGGTCGATCGCCGCGGCGTCATTGCTTACCGCGTCCCCGAACGCCATCGTCGGGAGCAGCTGAACGATCTTCATTCCGCTTTCTTCTCCAGTTCCGCAATCCGTTTTTCCTGCGCCTCAATCACTTCAACCGCTTTTTCCAGGGCGGTCTTCATCGCGAGGTTCGTTTCTGTCATTCGCACAGACATGGGTGCGGTGGCACAGTTCACAGCTTTTACCATAATCTTTTTATACAGACGCTTCAGGGGATTCCGGCTCGGATCCTGATAGCTTACCGGGATCACATAGTCATCCGTCAGGAGCTTGACCTGCTCCTTCAGCTGATCGCCGGCCCGGCCGTTTTCCTTGGAAATCTTCGCAAACTCCGGCAGATCCGCCGCAGGCGCCCGTTTCAGCGCCTCCGCCCGGATTTCTTCCATGATCTTTTCAATATCCAGTTTGCCCTCTGTCCTTACCGCCGCTTCTTCCTTTGCCACGGTATCCGTCATGACGTTTCCCTCTTCCTCCGCCTGCTCCGCGGTTTCCTCAGCCTCCCCGGGCCGGGACCAGGCCATAAACACTTTTTCGCCTGTTCCGTTCATCAAACGAACCTCACCCAGCTCGCCTTCCCGCACGGGCAAAAGAATCTTCATTTTTCCTTCCGAAGCGGTGAAAACAATCTCTGTTTCCCCTGCAGGGCCGGTCACGCGGATCTTATTCTCTCCGTATTTTTCTTTCCGGTACTCCAGATTCCATTCCGCCTGATCGGTTATCAGGCAGGCTGAATCCTTGTGCATCCAGTGTCCGGGTTTTTCACAGATCCCGGGAATCCTCTCTCCCCATCCGTCTGCGAACAGCATTCCGCCGCTGTGCTCATAAGCGCGCTGCACCGCCGGATTATCAGCCGACATCGGTTTGTCTTCCAGCTGGCTGATCTGCCGGGCGGGCACTCCACCCCAGATCGTGTTTGCCGGCACACTGGTTCCCGGCGTCACCACAGCGCCTGCCGCAATCACCGCGTTATCGCCGATGGTGCATGGGCCCAGCACGGTACATCCGCTGGCCAGCCACACGCCTTTGCCGATCACGATATCGCAGCCCTCGGTTGTCTCGGTATCCCGCCGCATAAACCCTGTCAGCTGCGGGTCATGGCTTCCCGCCAGCAGGCTCACGCCGGATCCGGCAAAAGTGGATTCGCCGATTTTGATCCGTCCGGAGTTGGTATTAAAAAAGCAGGTGAAAACCGCCGCAGTCTCGTCGATTTCCAACCGCTCCGGATCACCCCATACTGTAGGAGAAATGCTCAGTCCCCGGTTCAGCCGGGAAAGCAGCTCCCGGTCCTCGCACAGCCGGTCAAAAAAATGCGGTTCGGATTCATTGATCCGTTTTTCCGCGTCATCCACACGCAGCCTGATATCATCCGTCTGATCCTGGAGGCTGTCCAGCCGTTCATCCGCGTGATCGAAACGCTCATCCGCAAGCTGTGACACTTCCGCAATCCGCTCCGCCAGTGCGTCAAAGCGATCCGGCGCGTGAACAAAAGCCCCGATGATTTTTTTGATCTTTCCCATTGTCATCTCTCCCTGTCGTTAATGAATGTCCCACTGGTGAGAAAGGGCGATCTCTCCCGGCGTCTGCACTTTGTCCGCAATCCGGATTGTGCAGATGTCCCGCCAGAAGTCATAGTTGAATCCATCCGGCCGATGGATGGCCAGGTCGATGGAATAGCTTCCGTTTGAGGCCGGCAGCCCGTCAATCCGCAGGTCGATCGTTCCCGATGTCTTCAGCGTCACGGGCGAAGAGGTATCAATCAGCGTGTTGGTGCCGTAAACCAGCATTCCATCGCTCCGGTAGACAGCCAGGCCGATGACCGCGTCCCCCAGCGGCTTTTTCGCCGTATAGTCAATATGAATGGTAAAGGGATCCCAGGGAGAGAAGTCCGTCTTCTCCGTTCCGTCCGCACCAAGTACCTTCACGCCGGTCATCCGGGCTTCCCCGCTGCCCCAGCGTTTCAGGTTGCCTTCGTTGTCCGTTTCCGTGTCTTCCTTGTTTTCCCGTTCGTCTTCCTTTTTCTCTTCCTGCTGGGTCTTCCGGCTCATCCACTCCATGTAGCGGGGATGGACGTCCCGGGGTTTCCCTTCCATTTTCACCAGCCCGTCCGCAACCCAGATGCTCCGGTCACAGATCAGCTCCAGCTGGGACATGGCGTGGCTCACGATCACGATGGTGGTTCCCCGGCCCTTGATCTCCTGCAGCTTCCGGAAGCACTTGGCCTGGAAGGCCGCGTCGCCCACCGCCAGGATTTCGTCAATCAGCAGGATATCCGCGTCCACGTTGATAGCCACGGCAAAAGCCAGCCGCATATACATACCGCTGGAATAGGTCCTCACCGGATCGTCGATAAACGCTTCCAGTTCGCTGAAGGCGATGATGTCCTCCAGCCGCTCGTCAATTTCCTTCCGGCTCAGGCCGAAAATCGACGCGTTGGTATAGATATTTTCCCGTCCGCTCAGGTCCGGGTGAAAACCGGCACCCAGCTCAATCAGGCTGGAAACCCGGCCCTTCATTTCAATGGTTCCTTCATCCGGATACAGGATCTTCGTCAGCATCTTCAGCGTGGTGCTCTTGCCGCAGCCGTTCTGGCCGATCAGGCCGATGGCTTCGCCGCGCTTCACTTCAAACGAAACCCCGTTCAGCACCCAGTGCTCTTCGTACTTCCGCCGTCCGGCAAACAGGATCCGGTCCTTCAGCGTGTTTCCCCGGTCCCGGTACACCCGGAACATCTTTTTCACGTTTCTGACGCTGATGACAACCTCATCGGTATTTTCCTGCAAAGCAGTCTCTGCTCCGGTGGCTTTTAATGCTGAATTACTCATCACATCACCTCCGAGAACCGCCGCTTCAGTCTGCCGAATACCAGGAAACCGATCCAGAGCAGCACAATGCTGATCCCCAGCATAATCGCAAGCTTTGTCAATTCAGGCACTTTCCCGGCATAAAGGATATCCCTGTATGCCGTCACAATGATATTCATCGGATTCAGCTGATAAAGCGAATACCACCTGCTTTTTGCAACGATGCTTGCGTCATACATAATCGGCGTCATGAACATCCACGCCATCGCCACAACCCCCAGGATATGCTCCATGTCCCGGAAGTATACGTCAACCGCGCTGATGATCATCGTAACCCCCAGCGCAAAGATATATTCCACCAGCATAACCAGCGGCAGGCACAACCATGCCAGAATATTGAACGGCACGCCGGAAATAATGCTCACTGCAATAACGATGATCTCGCACAAAAGCATATTCACAAAGGAGCTGGTCACATAAGCAACCGGCACCACTTCCCGTGGGAAATAGATCTTGTTTACCAGGCTCTGCTGCGCCACCACGCTGCTGGCGCCTCCTGTCAGGCAGGCGGAAAAGAAGTTCCACGGAATCAGGGCCACAAACACATACAGATAGAATTTATCCATGTCTCCTCGCATAATGATTTTGAACATCAGCGAATAGACTGCCAGCTGGCACAGCGGCACAATAAACGTCCACAGAAATCCCAGCACGCTTGCCTGATACCGTCCCCGCAGGTCCTTGTGCACCAGCGACTGGATCATGCTCCGGTAAGCCCAGATCTCCTTCAGTGTTTCTATCATTCGTATGGTCCTTTCAGCTTCCGGTACCTTCCACCGTTTCATTATGCATTTCGAGTATTATCGGATGTCACAACGTCCGATAATACTCAATTGTCTCTTTCACGATCTCTTCTATCGTGTGTTCCGGCTCCCACCCGGTGTCCCGCGTCAGCCTGGAATGATCACAGCAGATCACCGGCGTATCGCTGGGCCGCATCCTCGCCGGATCCTGTTTTACCGGCACCGGGCATTTCGCCATACCGATCAGCATATCCAGCACTTCCTGCGCGCTGTAGGTTTTCCCGGAACCCACGTTATAAATCTCGCCGGGTTTTCCTTTTTCAGCAATCAGCCGGTAAGCCCGCACCACATCCATCACATGGGTGAAATCCCGTTTGGAAGTCAGGTTACCGACGCTGACCGCGTCCGCTTCCCCGCGTTCCACCTTCACAATTCCGGAAGCAAAATCCGGGATCATAAATCCGGGCTTCTGGCCGGCACCGCCGTGGTTGAAGCTCCGCGTCATGCAGATCCGCATACCGTAAGCCTTTGCGTAGGCCTTACCCATCTGTTCCTGGGCGATTTTGGAGATTGCATACGGCGTTCCGGGCTGCATCTCTGTATCCTCGGACACAGAGCTTCCCTTCTCCCGCAGGTTCCCGTATTCATCACTGGAACCCACCAGCACCATGGCGCAGTCCGGGCAGTACTTCCGCGCTGCTTCCATCAGGTTTACTGCCGCAATGATGTTGATCTCCATGGTCTTCGCCGGAATCTTCCAGCTCAGGCCCACGTTGGCCTGGCCAGCCAGATGGAAAATCACTTCCGGCTGCTGTTCCTTCAGCAGCGTCTCCACCGCTTCCGGCTCCAGCAGGTTCACTGCCACAGTCTTTTCCCCGGGTACCAGGTCCAGACCTGTCACGTCATACCCGTTGGCAGTCAGTTCCGCCCGCAGGTATTTCCCGACAAACCCTTCACTGCCGGTAATCAACGCTTTCTTCATCATACGCGAACCACTCGATTTTTCATTCTTCACCGTTCTTATCCGCACAGTAAGGAGCAGTCCCGCACGCTCCCCTTGTCATTTCGACCGACCGCAGGGAGCAGAGAAATCTCCTTCGGAATCATTTACCATAAATAATTATTATGCCCCTGTCGTTCAGAGACATGATAATTCTGAATTCTTAATTCTGAATTCTGAATTTAATTTATCCCTGCTTCCTGTTTGGCCAGCTTGAGATCATGTTCCGCCATAATCGCGCACAGCTCTTCATAGCTCGTCTTCTGCGGATTCCAGCCCAGCTTCGTCCGGGCCTTGGTGGGATCGCCCCACAGGTTGACCACGTCCGTCGGCC
The DNA here is from genome assembly GCA_017569305.1 of Clostridiales bacterium FE2011. Taxonomy (NCBI): domain Bacteria; kingdom Bacillati; phylum Bacillota; class Clostridia; order Eubacteriales; species Clostridiales bacterium FE2011. The sequence continues at coordinate 1,661,865 of CP069418.1, forward strand.
GGTACCACTTTTCATTCACGCACACGACCATCTTGCCGGTCTTCTTGTCATAGCCCTTTTCGTTGATGCCTTCGCCCTTCCACTCAATTTCAATACCGTCGTGGGCAAAAGCCAGGGTAGTAAACTCACGCACAGTGTGCTGTACGCCGGTCGCGATGACGTAGTCATCCGGCTCGTCCTGCTGCAGGATCAGCCACATGCACTCCACATAGTCCTTCGCATAACCCCAGTCACGCAGGCTGTCCAGGTTGCCCAGTTCCAGATGGTCCTGCAGGCCGCAGGCAATCCGGCCGGCCGCCCGGGTAATCTTCCGGGTCACGAAAGTCTCGCCGCGGCGCTCACTCTCATGGTTGAACAGGATACCGTTGCAGGCGAAGATGCCGTAAGCGTCCCGGTACTGCCGGATCATCCAGAAACCGTACTGCTTTGCCACAGCGTAGGGAGAATAAGGATGGAAGGGCGTATTCTCGTTCTGGGGCACCTCTTCCACCTTGCCGTACAGTTCGGAAGTGGAGGCCTGGTACACCCGGCAGGTTTTGTCCAGTCCGGAGTTGTGCACCGCTTCCAGGATCCGCAGCACACCCAGAGCGTCCACGTCTCCGGTGTATTCAGCTGCCTCAAAGGAAACCTGTACATGGCTCTGTGCCGCCAGGTTGTAGATTTCGTCCGGCTTCACGCTTCCGACGATCCGGCTGATGCTGGAAGAGTCGGACAGGTCGCCCTCATGGATCACCAGCTTGTCCAGGATATGATCAATCCGGGAAGTCGTCGGCACGGAACTTCTCCGGATAATGCCGTGCACTTCATATCCTTTTTCCAGCAGCAGCTCCGCCAGATAGCTTCCGTCCTGTCCCGTGATACCAGTAATCAATGCCTTTTTCATTATTCATATGCTCCTTTGCTTCAGTTTTGTTAATGTTTTCTTTGTCAAGTAGTGAAAAACCAATAATTCTTAATTCTTAATTCTGAATTCTGAATTATCAAAGCAATTCTGTCCTGTTCACTGCCCTGAGCACTTCCAGCACCTTCTTGATCTCCCCGGCGCTGTCCTTCGCGCAGATGAGCAGTGCGTCATTCGTATCCACGACAATCGTGTCTTCCATACCGACCATCGCGATCATTTTCTTTCCGCCCTGCACAATGCACCTGGAAGTGCCTACCGAGACGATGTCGCCCTTAATCACGTTCCCCATATCGTTTCCGGGGTTCAGGCGTTCCACCGCCAGCCAGCTTCCCACGTCATCCCAGCCAAAGCTGGACGGCAGCACATATACGTTTTCCGCCTTCTCCATGATGCCGTAGTCAATGGAAATGGACTGCATCAGGGCGAAGCATCCTTCCACCGTTTCTTCTTCATTCTCTGTCCCGATGGATTGCTCAATCTTCTCCAGCAGCTCGTAGTTCCCCGGCAGCTTCTCTTTCATCTCTTCCAGGATCGTGGAAGCCTTCCACACAAACATGCCGCTGTTCCAGAGATATTCGCCGCTGGCCAGGTACTGCTTCGCGGTTTCCAGGTTCGGCTTCTCCACAAAGCGCTTTACTTTGAAGGCGCTCTCAAAACCGGTTCCCTCTTCCGTGTCGTACTGGATATAGCCATATCCGGTATCCGGCGTCTTGGGGGAAATGCCCAGCGTCACCAGGCCGCCCGTCTCTTCTGCCGTCCGCATGGCGCTTTTCAGCACGCCCCGGAACAACGCGGGCTGGCGAACCACATGGTCCGACGGCAGCACGATCATCATCGCGTCCCCGTACTTTTTCCGCATTGTTACCGCACCCCAGCCGATACACGGGGCGGTGTTCTTCGCCGCCGGCTCACACAGGATGTTTTCCTCCGGCAGCTCCGGCAGCTGCTCCCGCACCAGCGGAAGATATTCCCGGTTCGTGGCGATATAGATATCTTCCATATTCACCAGCGGCAGGATACGCTCCACTGTGCTCTGGATCATGGTCTTTTCCGTTCCTGTCAGCGGCAGGAACTGCTTGGGCATGCTTTTCCGGCTCATGGGCCAGAACCGCTCCCCGCGGCCTCCCGCCATGATCAAAGCCGTAGTCTTACGGTTTTGATCAACTCTCAACTCATCACTCATCCCGTTTACTCCTCTTTCTGCTCTTTTATCCCTTAGATATACGGAACATCCCTGCCTCAACCTGTCAGTTTCCGTATAGGCCATTAATTCTGAATTCTGAATTATGAATTCTTAATTAGTTATCAGGTTTTCCATCATTTCAATCTCAAAATCAGTGATCCTGTCGATCCCCTTCGGGTTCGGATGAAGTCCGTCCATATAATAAACGCCGTTGTCATGGATTGTATCCGTCGGCGCATGGAACATCGGTTCCCGGCTCATATCAAAACCGCACAGGGTATACAGGTCCAGGCATTCCACCCCGTTCTTTGCGCAGCATTCCAGGATGGCCAGACGTTTCCGCTCCCAGTTGGCCTGCTGGCTCCAGGGGCTGTTTTCATCATCCCGCTGCTGCGGCAGGTCCGTGCAGAAGATCATCACCGGCGCCGTTTCTTCCCCGGCAAACAGGCTCCGGTATTTCCTCATCATATGATCCACGGCCTGGATGAACATTGTCCCACTGTAATCCTGCGACAGATCCGTTTCGGGCACCACCGGTTCCCCCTGAGCCGCCAGGGTAGACACCGCGTCAAAGGTTCCGATTGTCCCGGCTTCCCCGGGATCATTTCCGCCTACCAGCCAGATGGAAAAGTCATGTTCCTGTTCCGCAACGCGGGCAAAATATGCGTCTGAAGCATTATAAGACACCGTACAGCCGCTGGCGCCTTCCACCAGGACGACGCTTCCGGTTTTCTGCTCCAGGATCTCTTTATAGAATGTATAATCGGTGGAACTCCGGCTGTCCCCCGCCAGGAAAATCCGTTTTCCGTTCAGGGAAGAAGCCGTTTCCGCCACACCGGGAAAAGCACAACAAACCATCAGCCCCAGCAGCACTGCCCATGCAGCGACCGCTTTCAGGAGCCTTCTCTGTTTATGGTTCAACCGGTATCCTTCCTTCCGTCGTCATAGGTGCATTCGCATACAGAGTAAGTTTACCATAAAAAACCGTTCTGATACAAGATTTACGCTCCTGAACCGCCTCTCCGGTCAAAAACAGAGACCATCCCGGCTGTTGTCTGTGCCTTTCATTATCCCCCTGAGCCTGTCCGCCCGACAAGGAAAGTGTACTTTTACAGGCTTTCATGATATATTATTCCATGGTTTAAAATATGAGTAATGACCGCTTTGATCATCCGCTGACGGAGGGAGATATTTTCATGCTCAAGAAAGAAAACAGGACGCTTACCCTGGCTTTCCTGCTTATCCTGATTTCTTCTGCTGTTATCCGCATTGTTCTTTCCATCTTTCCCAAATCCGCATACACCTATAACGATGAACTGTTCTACCTGGAGCTTTCACAGAATCTCTTCCTTCGCGGTTCCTTAACCGTTTACGGTTCCCCCATTCACTTTACCAAGCTTCTTTATTCCGTTATCCTGGCGCCTTTTTACGCCGTTTCTGACGGAGTTCTCCGGACCCAGCTGATCTCCGGTTTCAACGCGCTCCTGATCTCTTCCGCTTTGATCCCCGGCTTTCTGCTGGCCCGCCGTATTTTGAAGAAAAACTGGCAGATTATCCTGGCGATGCTCTTCCTTGCGCTTTCGCCCAATCTGCTTTTCTCCATCACCTTCATGTCGGAAAACCTGTATTACCCCCTGCTGTTCTGGGCTTTTTATGCCGCATACCGGTACTTTGCCTCCGGCGAACGGAAGCCATTGGGGGCGCTTGTTCTCGGTATCCTGGCTTTCCTGCTCTATTTCACCAAGGAGGTCGGCGGCGCCTGGATCATTGCCGCCGGGATTGCCCTGCTGCTGGACTGCGCGGAAAAAGCTTCCCGTAAAAACGCCCTGCGCGCCTTTGGCTGCTTTCTGCTGGGCCTGCTGGTTCCCTTCCTGTTCCTGCGCTTTGTCATCCTGCGTGACTTAAGTTATTCCTATGCCAATCAGGCTTCCTTCGCCAATCTTTCCTCTCCCTCGCAGATTCTTTACTTCCTTTATGCCACGCTGCTTATGCTTTTGTATTTTGTCGTTTCCCTTCTCTTCATCCCCGCAGCAGCGCCGGTCATATACCGCAAACAGCTTTCTCCGGCGGAGCGTTTTCTTCTGACGATTTCAGCCGTTTATGCAGTCGTTATTTCAGTCGGCATCGCCTTTGGCGTTTCCCTTTCCAATGATTATCCGCTTGCCGATCCGAATGTTCACCTTCGCTATTTTATCGGCGCCGCGTTTCCTTTCCTGCTGCTTTCCCTCTCCCTTGTGGACAAGGAAGAAAGCTTTTCCTGGAAAGGTCCGCTGGTTAAGGCAGTTGCAGGATTTGCCATCATCTTTTTGCTGACGCTCGCCTTCCCGCCAAAGTCGGGCAGCGTTGTGGACCATCCTGTTCTCTTCTTTACCCGGTTGATTCAGAACTCCGTCCTTTGGGCCTGGCTTTCCAAGGGAATTCTTGTTTTGCTGGTCCTCGTTTCGCTGATCCTTTGGAGCAAAAAAAGAAAACTGGCTTTTGTCTGTCTGCTGCTGCCTGTGACGCTGGCTCTTGAACTTTTCTCCGGTATCCTTTTTACCCAGACGCTGACCCGGGAAGAAGCCATTCAGGATACGGATTTCCTGGCAGAAGTCAAGCAGCTGGATACCTTCCTTGATTCCGCGGAAGGCCCCATCCTCATGCTGGCGGATTCCGCCGGTGATCCGCAGCTGAAGCTCACAAACACCATCTCGGATGATGATTATTCCTTCGCCACCATTTCCTCTGTAAAGGACCTTGCCGCGAAAGCAGAAAATGCCGCCCTGGTCCAGGCGGATCTGTCAGCCGATCCGCTTCCCCATCCTTACGTTGAGTATGCGCCCGGCCCGACCTATGACAGCCTTTCCAATGTAAGCTGGATTGTGAGCCTGGGGGATCAGGATGTCCTGGATCCTTCCCGGAATGAGGAAATCACTCCGGACGGTCTAACCGCCTTCCATGTTTACCGGGCACAGGATCCCTCCCGACTCGCCTTGTTCGGTCCCATTACCTACACGCTGGGTGATCCCATCCTGTTCTACGGCACCAAACCTTCTTTCAGGAAGTACCAGCCAACCGGTTTCTCCGTAACAGAAGACGATTATACATGGACAGACGGAACAGAAGCTTCCCTGACCCTTGTACCCAATACCGAAAAGCCCTGCAATCTCTCCGCTCGCTGGACGTGGCGCTGGTCCATGGGGCCACAGATCTGCCAGCTTTTTGCCAATGATGTCCTTTTGGGCGATGTTGAAATTTATGAGGGTGAAACCGAATTGTACTTTTATATCCCTGACTATGCTTACGAGGACACCGGAATCCTGAATCTTCGTTTCCTTTTCCCGACCGCCAGCAGTACAGAAACCGATTCCCGGCAAATGGCTTTCGCCTTCGAAACCCTGACCCTGGAAGCGGAAGAATAATAGAAAAGAACCCTGTCATATCAATATCTTCATAAAGAGAAAGGGGCCGACTTCTCGACTCCTTTCTCTTTATCTTTTTCATTGATTTTATGTCATTTCTTTTGCTAAAGCTATGGCTTCCAAACCTTTTATAGTGTATGCTTATGAGGATTTGTCAGGTATAGATCAGTATGTCCGGAAGGAAAGTTTAAGCCATGGAAGAAAAGGGAAATTCATCGTTTGCCTATCTGCGTCCCCAGCAGCGTCTGAATGCTTTCCAAAAAGCGGCGCGCATCCTGTATAACGGTTTTCTGAAGCTTTATGTACGTCTCGTTCCGCCGGAATATAATGCAAAGAGAAAATATCATATTTCTGTCTGCCAGATGTTCAAGGATGAAGCTCCCTACCTGAAGGAATGGCTAGAGTATCATCTGTTGATCGGCGTAGACCATTTTTATCTGTATGATAACAATTCTTCGGACAATTACAGGGATATTCTTGAACCATATATCGCTGCCGGAACTGTCACCCTCCTGCTCTGGACGCCTGACCATGCCCAGACCGCCGCTTACGAAGACTGTATACGCCGTTTTCGTGAAGAATCGGACTGGATCGGCTTTATCGATGTGGATGAATTTATCGTCCCTGTGGCAGAGGATTCCTTCCCAGCTTTTTTGGATCGGTTTTCTCACCGTCCTGCTGTTTTAATCTATTGGCGGTTTTTCGGTTCCATGGGAATGCTCCGGAGGGATACGTCCAGGCTGGTCTGCGAGGATTTCACCGTCGCTTCGGAAAAACTGTATAACAAAGGAAAGTGCTTCTATAATTCCAATTACGAATACGCGTGGAACTACGAAAAAAACAAAACCATGTTCCATATGCTATGGTGCCGGGTCGGTCACTGCCTGATTCCTGCCGTTGACATGTTTGACCGCTTTACGGTCGGCAGCTGGTTTCCCCCTTTTCATAAGGAAATTCCATTGCAGTTGAATCATTATGCGATCAAGTCTTACACAGAGCATCTGGAAAAGAATAAAAAGGGCGATATCTTCTATGAAAAACCAACCCACGGAGACGATGTCTTTTACATGCGGGATCAAAGATGCTCCGTAGCGGATTACCGGGTATATAAATACCTTACCTTGCTGAAGAAAAGGATAGACGGCGATGTATAGCACGACCCAACCGGATGAAATCATAAAGCAGATCGAAAACCTGAAAAAGGAAAACATCAGCACCCGGGAAAAACAGTCCGGTCTGAAAAAACTGGGGAAGCTGCTTCTTCACGGAGAATTCATCCGTGCTGCTAATCACAGTCTGGGATATCTGAAATGGAAATTCAGGAAGATTTTTTCCGCAGTCGATTCGTTCCAGAGTGAGAAAAACCTTGAAACCGATACTTGTAATTACTTTTTCCCTGAACGGATCGCCGTATATACTGCTGTCTTCAGCTCCTATGATGAATTACAGGAGCCGAAATTCCTGCCGGACAACTGCGATTTTTATGTCTTCAGCGACAGCGTAACCATCCCGGAAAGCAGTGCCTGGAAAACAAAAGAACTTCCCGATTCAGTTCAGAATGAAATGCGTTTTTTCTCCCCAGTGGAAAAAAACCGTTATCTGAAAATGCATCCGGATTTGCTCTTTCCCGAATACGATTACTCCGTTTATGTGGACGGAAACCTAATGCTCTATACGGATCCGACGGAATATATCAACCGGCTGTCAAAATATGGCATTTCCTTTTATACACATTACAGGAGGTGCTGCGTTTACGAAGAATTCCGGGCTGTGTCCGCCAAGCACAGAATGACGGAGAAGCAGGTACAGGAAGTAAAACGTTTTCTGCTGGATGTCGGCATGCCGGCAAAATACGGCCTGCTTGAATGCCCTGTGATCGCCAGGCGGCACCACCAGCCCGAGTGCAAAAAACTGATGGCGGAATGGTGGGAACTGTTCCGGCGTTTTCCCTATCGTGATCAGGTTCTGCTTCCCTATGTGCTTTATAAAAACGGGATCCGTACAGAAGAACTTGGATTGCTGGGAAACAATGTATGGGATGCATCAGGTATCAGAAAGATTGAGCATGTCAATCGGGGGCCTGTCAACTGGGTTATTTCCTTCCGGGAACCGTATTATCATACTATGTTTTCAGATTGCCTGAGGGACGGAAGTATCCAATATATGCCTCTTCAGCGCAGAAGCTTTATCATGCTGCTTCTGCGTATCGGTACACATCAAAAGCTGCCACCCATCATCAGAAAACTTTTCCTGTCTGCTTTCTCCTGTATAACAATGAAGAAGCTGGAAAATGAGGTTCGGAAAATGGACCATCCGGAGCTTCCGTTATGTTTCATGTTGTCACGGCGGTATATAGCACCCCTACGGTACAATCTGTATCAGAAAATCAGGCGGTGTTTCCCAGACTCTTCTGTGATTCTTTACCTTACTGATCTGTTGTGCCTTGAAGATGACCGAGAAGAAATCCCCCATTCGGGAAAGTTTGCCGATCTGATCTGTTCTTTTGATCAGAATGATGCTTCCCGTTATAACCTTTTTTTCCATAATGTTCCTATGTCGAATCTGACAGTTCTGTCAGAAGATATCACCCCGACAGTAGATATCTGCTTTGTCGGGAAAGGAAAAAACCGTCAGCAAAAGATGCTTGAGCTTTGCCACTATCTCACTGCAAGAGGCCTTAAATGCGCAGTCTGGCTGACCGATGTGCCTGAAGAGGAGCAGGTAAAGGATCCGTCAATCCATTATTGTGGCTGGATGTCCTATGAGGATTATCTCAAGAAAGAAGCTTCTTCCAGAATCATTCTGGAAATCGTTCAGGATAGAAGTTCCGGAAACACCCTGCGCGTCAATGAAGCAATCATGATGGGGCGGAAGCTGCTGTCTGACAACCCCGCTCTGCTCTCCAATCCGGCGTATGACAGCCGGAATATGATGGTATTTGAAAAGCCGGAGGATATCAGCGACGAATTTCTGTTCAGCGCTGCGCTTCCTTACACGGAAGAACAGCAGCAGGCGCTTTCACCTTCAGTTTTTCTGAAAGAAATGGAGATGGCCCTTCAATGCCAGAAATCATAAAAATCCTCCTGAAGCTCCTGCGTAAAGAGGAGAAACACGGAGTAATCCGCATTATTATCCTGATGATCATCAGCGCCTTGCTGGAAAGCCTGAGCGTTTCCCTGATTATCCCTCTGGCTATGTCCATTGTCAGCACCAAGGAAAAGGGCGGCATCATCGGCATCATCCTGAAGGGAATCGGCCTGGACGGATCTGCCAACCTTGTGCCGATGCTCCTTATCGGGTTGATTCTCCTGTTTATCGGAAAGAACCTTTTCATGGTCTGGGAAAAGTGCCGGCAGTTTTATTTCACAACCCGTGTTTACCGCCGTATACATAAGGATGTCGTCCACTATTATATGACTCGTCCCTATTCCTTTTTCCTTCAGTCTGACAGCGGTAAAATTATCCGGACAATCAACAATGATACCAATCAGGCCTATAACCTAATGAATGATGTGCTGACCTTCTGTACAGAAGGGGTTGTTTTTGTCATCATGACCCTCTTCATGCTCATCATCAGCCCTGGAATGACCCTGTTTGTCGGCGCAGTTCTTCTGCTGGAGTACGCGGTAATCATGAAACTGCTCCGCCCTTATCTGCGGCGGATGGGTGAATCCTATCGAAAAGAAAGCGCGATGGCCAACCATTGGATCCTCCAGATGATCCGCGGAATCAAGAGCATTCGGGTCATGGATACAGAACCGTTTTTCGAAAAGAAAAACGCCGAACATGTTGACCGGATGCTGCAGGTGGAAAGAAAGGAGCATTCATTAAGGGATGTTCCCCGTGCCCTGATAGAATCCACCACCGTTTCGGCCATGCTGATCTACCTGCTCATTTATTACCTGGGCGGAAATGATCTAGCCGAACTGGTTCCCCTGCTTTCCGCCATGGCCCTGGCAACGGTCCGGCTGCTGCCTTCCGTAAACAGGTTTTCCTCTGCCGCGACCTCTGCCGCTTACAGAAAAAGCGCCCTGAAAACCGTATCGGAAATCTGTGAGAAAACCGGAAAACTCCCGGCGGAAATGCTTTCCGAAACAGACCCATCGTTGCAAGCCAGCTACCCCGGTTTTCAGCGGGAAATCCGGATGGAGGATATCTGCTTTGCCTATGAGGATGGGAAAAAGCCAATACTGGATCATGCTGATTTCCGCGTTTGCAAAGGCCAGTCTGTCGGAATCATCGGCACCTCCGGTGCCGGAAAAACAACCTCCGTGGATATTCTTCTGGGGCTCCTGAAGCCCCTCAGCGGCCGTGTCCTGATTGACGATTGGGATATATCAGAAAACCCGAAAGCATGGCTTTCTCTCATCGCTTATATCCCTCAGGAAGTCTTTATCCTGAACGGAACCATCCGTGATAATGTTGCCCTAGGCCAGGATCCTGATCAGCAGGATGAAAAGAAAATCTGGGAAGCACTGGAAGACGCACAACTGGCTGATCATGTACACAGCCTTCCGGATGGCCTGAATACAAATATCGGGGAAGCCGGCGTCCGTTTTTCCGGCGGTCAACGCCAGCGTCTCGGAATCGCCCGGGCACTGTACCGTGATCCCCAGATCCTGATCCTGGATGAAGCCACCTCATCCCTTGATCAGGAAACAGAAGCAGAACTGATGGCTGCTATCCATCAGCTGAAAAAGAAGAAAACACTGATCATGATTACTCACCGGCTGAACACCGTCAGCCAGTGTGATGAAATATACCACATGGAAGACGGAAAGCTTGTACTGCATACTGCCCGGCAGGAATAACAAAGGTTAATATGCGTGTTTGCATTTGTTTGAAACGGCTCCCGTCCGGCAATACAGCCAAGCCCTGAGTTCTTCTGTTATTTCAGTCAAAATCACCTGCCGAGCGGAAAGTAAAAAAGAAGGGCTTTGCCGCAATGTACGGCAAAGCCCTTCTTCATTCTGATCCCGGAAGCCTTATGCTGCTTTCCGGGCTTTTTCTTCTTTTCTCCTGCTGATGATCAGCAGCACCATACATACCATGAATCCCACCGCACAGAACGGTCCGGCTGTTTTAATCACTCTGACGATAAACGCACCGGAAAGGAGACTCGGCATCTTATACTTCAGCCCGCTCACAGAAACCGTCTTTTCGTTGATTTCCTGTGCCGCGTAAGCGTCCAGCATCGTGGCGAAGTCCGCCCTGACAACATCCCGCTTCACTCGCAGGGTTTCAATCTTCTTCTCAACATCCGCCCGCAGGGCTGCCTTTTCAGCAGCAGTCAGTTCCTCCACGGCTGTCACGTCTTCCGTTTCTCCCGCAGCTTCTGCAGCCTTCGCAGCCACGCCCGTCATATCGTCCAGCCGTGCCTGATACAGGGCAATTGTTGCGTTGATCTCCGCAATCTGGTCTGAAACGCTCTTACGCTTTTCCACCAGCGTATCATAGGTATCCGAGGAAGTACTGCCCACCCGGCTCAGCGCTCCATTGGCACTGACGTAAATGATACCGTCTTTCTCAAAAGCGTTTACCTGTTCTTCAATCCGCTTCAGTTCTTCCGTCAGGCTTTCCAGCCGGAATCCCTGTGTACGGATCTCCATTTCATACCGCTTCTGCAGCCGGGTCCGATCCTTGGAAACCGCATTCAGCGTAATGGTCGCTTCCAGCCGGTCAATATCCTTCCCCAGATTCTGATACCGTACCGCAATATCGCCGAAACTTTTTCCGTTCAGCAGGAAATCCGGGGCGAGTTCCTGTATTTCCAGCGCATAACGGTTATCCTGGTCAACGCCGGTCCGGATCGCTTCCAGCTGCTGGGCAAAATCATATTCCTTCAGGTCGGTGATCGGATCTGTTTTGTCAAGGCTGGCGGAGTAGGTTTTCGTAAAATAGCTCCGGTATACCGTCAGGATATTCTGCAGCAGTTCTGTCAGCTTTCCGGATCCGATATCAGGATCAAAATTGTTATACAGCGTTACAGAATACCTGGTCGCGTGATAGTCCGAAAGGGCAGCCTGCATATCCGCGTTTGTATCCAGCAGGGATACATACTTCGTCATCTGCTCCGCGATTTTTTCCGGGTAGACACCCGTCACATTCATGCTCGTACGCAGCTGTTCCGCCGTGTAGGATTCATCCAGCCCGGTTGCCTTCAGCGCGATCTCCAATACCTCATCCGAAGTAATCCCGCTCACGTCAAAGGGATATCCGTTCGGGGCTTTTCCCTCCGCCGCTCCGTCAAAGGAAAACTGGATGGCTGCTGTCGCATAAGTCTGGTTGCTTTCACCGAAAAACTGCACAGCTGCCAGAACGGTTCCAATCAAGCCGCAGATAATCAGCACAATCAGGGTGTTCCGGAACCAATGGGTTTTCTTTACAGTAGTCATTTCGCAGCCGCCTCCTTTCCGCTTTCCGTCACATTTCTGTCTTTGGAAAACTCAGGCGCAAGCGCCGCCAGGAACCACAGTCCGCATCCCAGTGCCGCAAATAGCACCACGAAGATAATAATCTTTTTGAGGTTAGCCGTAATGAAGCTCTGTTCCTTTCCCTGCGGCGCGCTGTGATCCTCAAACGTCGTGTACATCTGACTTTCGATCAGTTCTTCCATATGTGCACGAATATTGGCATACATGCTCTGCGCGGAAGCCATGGACCGGGCCAGTTCTTCCTCCACGGACGCGGTCACATCCGTCCGCGTTTTCGCGTCCAGCCGCTTGATCCGGTCTTCATAATCGGCAATGGAAGCCTTCAGCTCCGCCGCCTTATCATAGTATTCTGTCTGCTGCAGGATCAGGTTATTGTAGTATTCCGTCGCTGTCTTGGTGGACTTGGCAGCATCGCTTTCCTGCATGGAGATGAACACTTCATCGTTTTTATAGTTCTTCAGCAGCTTCTCTGTCTCCGCGATATTATCATTCGTCCGGTCCAGGTCATTCTGCGCCATCCGCATCATGTATTTCCAGCCGGTCAGCAGCGCTGTCTTGTCCCTGGTGATCGCGTTCTCGCTCACCATGGCGTACAGATAGTCCACATTGATGCTCTTGAAGGTTTGCAGCGTTTCCATCCAGTCATTCAGGCTGCGCCCGGTCTTCCAGCTCCGGTAATTCTTTACTGTGTCTGTCTTCGCATTGCAGTAATCGTATAGGTCGTCCAGGCCTGCCCGCAGCTGGTCCAGACTGTCCAGCACGTCCAGATCCAGGGTATCAATCACGGAGAACGCATCATCTGGCAGCTTCACATCCGCATAGGTTCGCACCAGGTATTCATTGTAAACTGTCAGGATGCGATCCAGCAGCAGTTTGAGCTCTCCGTCTTTCAGCTCAATCTTTGCCCGGCTGTCTTCATCCCCGAATCCGTTGGTCAGCGTGACAATAAACCGGTTTTCATATTTCATCTCGGCTGTCTGCAGCTGCCTGTATGCATCCGCGTTTTTCGCGTCCGCCAGGCCCGCCAGAGCTTCCCTGACCCGCTGGCTTTCCTCTGTCAGCACTGTCCGGATTCCAATATTGTTCCGCAATACATCCGCCGTGATCGGTCTGGACAGCGTCATGCTGTCCAGGGCCGTCTGCAGCACATAGGAGGAGGTAATCTGATTCAGGTTCAATTCCGTCCCATCCGGCGCCGTCAGGTCTGTGACCGGTTCAAACTCCGCTTCCTTCAGCGTTTTCTTTCCTTCCCGGATCGCCCTGGCGTCCTTTGCAACCGGCGCCTCATACCGCAGCGTTACCACGGAAGAAACCGTCAGAGGCGCCTTCGTGAACTGATACAGAAGCAGCGGCGCACATACGCCAACCACCAGGCACAGTACCAGCACCCAGGCAAAGATACGCTTCTTCAGTTTCATGTTGCGGAAAACATTCCCCAGGTCAATGGTTCCATCTTCCTGGTTACTGTTCACCACCAGCTGAATCTGTCGCTCCTTTTCCACCGGCAGCATGTTCTCATTGTTTTCCAACCTTCATTCCCTCCCGATCTGTGATCAACTATAAACTGTAAACTATTTCCCCGGAATCTTCAATCATTTTATCTTTCCAATCGAGTTGCCGAATTCCTTCGAGTTCCCGAGTTCCCGAATTTTCTACGTCGATTGTTTGAGTGTGCAGTGTTTTAGTGTGTGCCGTTTTCCCTGTAAATCCACAGCTTTCTGGACAGGAAATTCCAGATGAAGACAATCCCTGTGGAGAGGATCTTTGCGATCGTCTTCAGCAGGTTCGTATTCATTCCAAAGACATCCACAAACAGATACATCAGCAGCAGGTTGAACCCCAGGCCGATCGCGCTGACCAGGAACACCAGAAAAATCTCTTTCCCTTTCTGCTCCTTATAAGCAGACTCCTTGAACGTAAACGTCCTGCCCAGAAACCAGTTCGTCGTGGTGGAAAAAACGAATGCCAGAATCGTTGCCAGCAAGTAGGGCATGTTCAGCAGGTATTCCAACAGTGAGAAAACCGCCCATTCCACCAGGGCGGAAACACCGCCCACGCCAAAGTAGGAAAGGAACTGTTTGATTCCCCTGGATGTAAGCATTTTGTCCATCTTTTCTCCTCCGCTTACTGACAATATGCCCACATGGTTTCCCGGTAGGCGTCTGGAAGTCCGATATCATATGACTTCCCATCCGGCCGGAAAGCATACATCCCGTATTTCTCACGAACAGCGTCCAGTGCCGCGGTCAGGCCGAATTCTTTTCCTTCCGAAGGTTTCCCTTCCTGGCGGATCTGCCTGTCCAGCTCGGCATAAACCTCAGGAGTCAGGACATACTGCCCGAATGTGGCGTAATACTTATCCTTCCCCTGTTTTCCGCGGACACCAAGATATTCCCTGGCATAATCGTCCGTCGGCTTTTCAACCATGCTGTCCACTTTCATCATGGTCTCCGTATCATCATCCCAAAGGCCATGGATGATTCCGTAATGAACCACCCGGTTCAGGGGAACTTCCGTTACAGCCACCAGCGTCCGTCCGCATTCTTTATATGCGTCCATAATCTGTTTGCTGCAATTTACTTCCGTATTGGAACGGTACACAAAATCCCCGAGCAGAAGCAGCACCGGTTCATTCTCCGTAAACTGCCTGGTCAGCCATACCGCATGGCCGAAGCCCAGTCTCTCCTTCTGATGGATATAGGTGATATGCTGCCGCATCAGGCTGATCCGCTCTTCACACTTCGCCTTGTCCTTCGGCAGTTTCTCCCGGTATTCCTCCGGCAGCGGGGCAAAGAAACGGTCAAACTCTTCCTGCTCATCCTCGCCAATGATCAGGCAGATATCCTCAATGCCTGCTTCCAGCAGCCGGTCGATCATAATCATCAGCGCGGGCTTCAGGATTCCGTCCGTATCCAGCAGCGGCATAAAACACTTGCGGACAGCTTTGGTTGCGGGGAATACCCGTGTGCCGAATCCCGCCAGCGGGATCACTGCCTTGCGGATCGTCTGGCCCGGTTTCAGCGTCAGGGTAAAGGACGGCATTCCGCGCTTTTCAAGCAGGTATTGCTGCAGCGCTTTCGCTTCTGCCTCGCCCTTTGCAAGGAACTGGACCGTACCGTCGCCCTGTGATCCGACGCCCTTTCCCCCGTAAATAAACGGCTGGATCTCCGGATCATTCAGCACAGAATGCAGTACCGGCGCCGTAAGTTCCGCGCTGGCAGGTGCCACTTTTTCGTCAAATACTTCCTGGGATTTATTCATTAACTGCCCCAGCTCAACCGGCAATCCCGCTTCCAGAAGTTTAACCGCTTTGGAAACAATCTTCCGGTTATCCTCACCCAAGGCTTCCTGGACACGCCTGTCCGCTTCATTTCCGGCGAAAGGATACGCTTTATTCAGATCCGCCAGAATACGGATTGTATCTTTTGAAGCCATAAGGTTAGCAATTACCCAATAAAAAGTGGTACCCACCCGAAGCTCCCGGGAATCCGCCTCAAAGCCGTCAAAGCTCATCAGTACAGGTTTGACGCCGTAGGCACACGCCTGGTCCAGGCGGCCGCAGCGGGAAGGCGTCCGCTGTTCGCCCCGGAAGGCCGCCTGCATCTCACCTTTGATATTCATCTTCAACCGATACAGCTGGTTAAACGCCCGGGCAACCAGCACACAAATCGCCGCAGATGAGGATAAGCCGCTCTTGATCAGCAGATCCCGCTTCAGGATGGTGATCTTTACGCCGCTCACAGTATAGTTGTCGTTGATAAAGGAAGCCACACCTGCCACATAGGAGAAAAAGCCGCCCTGCTGCGCCACCGCAAGCAGTTTCTCGGTGTCCATTTCACATTCCCAGTGTTCTTCTCCCGGCAGATCCGAAGAGGCGCACATAATAAATTTATCCGCTTTTTCAGCCGTAGCGTAAATCCCCTGTTCCGTACCGGAAACAATTGCCGCACCTTTTTCGATATCCGCATTCACCGTACGGTACATACCGGCCCAGTCCGAATGTTCACCGAAAAGGCACAGGCGTCCGGGAACAAAAAGATGGATTATCCGTTTTTCTTCGGCCATTGTGTGCTTCCTCCAGATTTATATACTAACGACGGCATTACCCTTTCCGGTATTTCCAGATACAGTAAATCGCGCGAAGGCCGTCCTTGAAACCGATCTTTTTGCCTTCCTCATTGGTCCTGGGATAATAGGAAATGGGTACTTCCTTAACCCGTACCTTCATTTTGGCCACTTTGGCCGTAATCTCCGGTTCAAAACCAAACCGGTTTTCCTTGATATCCACAGCCTGGATAATCTCCCGCCGGAACGTTTTGTAGCAGGTTTCCATGTCCGTCAGATGAAGATGCGTGAAGATGTTGGACAGGCCGGTCAGGAATTTGTTGGCAATCTGATTTGCCTTGTATCCCTTGGCCGCCTGGCGCAGGAAACGGGAGCCGTAGCATACGTCGCATTCATCATTCACGATCGGCATCACGGTCAGCGGGTATTCATTGGGATCATATTCCAGGTCAGCATCCTGGATGATGACCACATCACCGGTAGCATGTTTAAAACCGGTCCGAAGCGCGCCGCCTTTGCCCTGGTTCACTTCATGATGAATCACCTTGCTGACGAGCGGAGCAATCTCGCTGTCCAGGATCGCGCTGGTTCCGTCCGTGCTCTTGTCATCCACAACGATGATTTCCTTGTTTTTGATCGGCGCAGCCAGCACTTTCTCCACAATCGTATGTATACTGTTTTTTTCATTGTAACAGGGAATCACAACCGAAAGCACAAAGTTTTCCTTATCCATGGTTCCACCTCTTCCATTTATTCTGTCACGTGCTGAATCCACGTGTCTTCTCCCACATCATAAGCATATACATGCTCAAGACCGTTCCCAATAATCCAGCCGTCCACCGCGAAGAAATAGCCTTCCCAGTCAATCGGCCAGATTTCGTCCCAGCCCGGAGGCGTAAGCCCTGAGTATCCGTTGATGGTATTAATCTGATACGCATCCGCAAGCTCGTAGGCGTCCGTATGCGCAAAGGGCAAAAACGCCGGCTCCGTATTGGTATTGATGAGATAGAATGTTTCACAGTCCTTCGGCGGAGGGGAGATTTTCGCCACCCGTTCCATAGCACTATCTCTGTCCCACCAGGCATAAACGCCCGTCGTATTCAGGTTGGTCACAAACAGCAGCACAACCGCCAGGACCGCACATCCGTTCCTCAGCCACAGGTTCTTTGTCTCTTTCCCCGTTTCCCTGCTCCAGATGCAGGCCGTGATCACCGCCATCGGCAGATTCAGGAACAGGAAAATCCGTCCGACCGCCCGGATTGACTTTCCGCCGGGTATCAGTTTGTAAACCAGGTACCATCCGGACAGTCCCTGGTCGTTCCACCGGATGGAGAGCAGCACATTGATCAGCACTGACACGGCAACCACGCCGTATAAAAACCATACAGTCTTGTTCTTCCGGCCGCCATCGGATTCCAGTTCCTCTTTCCTGCGCATCCGGATCACGGTCCGGACAAGTCCGGCCGCAAACAGTCCCAGCAGCACAACGGAGAATCCCCGGATAATCTCGTGATTGGCACCCTTCAGGCTGTCAAAGGACTGAAGCCACTGCCCCAGCAGCCAGTTATCCGCAGACACATGGATAATCCCCGGCAGGGTGGCGATCATATCATTGGCGAATTCATAGTAATCCCGTCCGCCCGACATCCTGCTGATCGGCAGTTCCAGCAGAATAAAAGGAATGACCAGCGCAATCCCGATCGCGGCATAGATCAGCAGATCATACCGTACCGTCCGGAAGAAAAGCGCAAGCTGCTGTTTCAGGTATCCTTTCCTGCCCATCCCCAGCAGCAGCCAGACCACCAGGCAGATTCCCGCAAACAGTGCGGAGAAGAACGCAATATACCAGGCCGTGTACAGCACCAGTTCAATCACAACGATTGCCGCTATGGCGTACAGATTCCGCTTTTTCCTCTCCGGCAGGAACTGGAAGAACCGAATCACAAATATCGCAAAAAGCGGTATCAGGCTGATGGCCGCCAGCTGTGCATGGTTAAGGCTCGTAATATAGCTGTCTGAAAAAGAGAATGCCAGCGTCCCAAAGAAAGCCCATACGGGTTTCACACCCAGGACGCGCTTCAGCAGGTACCAGCAGCTGAAGGTTCCCACCGCATGGACAAACAGGATTGTGTACTTATATGCCAGATACATGTCCAGGCCGAACAGCCGGAAAACAGAATGAATCAGTCCAAAGCCAAGCAGGAGGTCAGAATATCCCAGCGTATTGGGCGCAGGATAAAAAATCCCCAGATCCGTCACGGAAGCCCGTCCCTGGAAAACATGATACCAGTGCTCCGTGATCAGCATCGTCAGCCGGCCGTCGCCTGTATCCCCGAAGAGCAGGACGCTGCCGTACATCTTCCGGAAAAAGAACCACTCGCATACGCACAGCAAAACAATCGCTGACACCGCGTATAAAACGCCGTTTTTCTTCTTCATACCGTTCCTCTCTCGCCAGGCCGGGATCCCTTCGTCATTCCGACCGGGATTATCCTTATCCGCCTCAGACTTCATCCCGCGCCCATGCTGTTTCACTGCAGTTCGGGCTGCTCCGTAAAAAGAACGGGAAACCCCGTTCTATTCTTCCATTATTTGATTATCTCACATGAAATGCAGGCATGCAAGTAAACAATGTAAACCTGTCCATCATCGTGCAAGCCAATTCTGAATCATGAATAATCCGCCGTAAAATGCTGATTACTTTGCCATCCACAGTCCATGCAGATTGCAGTATTCATAGGCTGCCACAACCGCTTCATTAACTTTGAACACCGCTTCCGGTTTCATCCCCGGTTTCAGGTAATGGATCTGGAATCCCTGCTCCGTTTCCAGAAGGATCCATTCAATATAATGAGCAGGCAGGGACGGATGCTCCACAGACCCAACCTTAACCGTCACAGTATCTCCGTCCTGCTCAATCACCGGAACATGTTTCTCATGCGCTCCGTCGGTTGTATTGGCTGTCAATTCTGTTCCGACAGACAACGCTTTGTCACTGATCACGATCTGATCGTCAAGTTTGTAAAACTTCATGGTTTCCCGCCTCCTTCGATTCATTTATGTCTTATAGGTTGCTTATGGTTCTGTTTTCACAGCAGCGCCTTAACTTTTTCCAGCGCAGCCGCAATCACCTGATCCATATCATAATACTTGTATTCACCGAGACGTCCGCCGAAAACTACGTTCTTTTCCTGTCCTGCCAGCTTCTTGTATTCCTGGTACAGATTGCCGTTCTTCTCGTCATTTACCGGATAGTAGGGTTCATCTCCCAGCTTCCACTCGGAACTGTATTCTCTGCTGATAACCGTCTTCGGCAGATCGTTTCCATTCTCGTCTTTTCCAAACTCAAACCACTTATGCTCAATAATCCGCGTCCAGGGTGTCTCCCGGTCTGTATAGTTTATTGCCACATTACCCTGGAAATTCGGTTTGTCCAGAACTTCAGTCTCGAAGCGGACAGAACGGTACTCCAGCGGCCCGAGTTTATAGTCAAAATACGCATCAATCGGGCCGGTATAGATTACCTTCTCTGCCAGTTTGTCCAGTTCTTCCTTCTGTTCCAGATAGTCCACACCCAGCCGGACTTCAATACCCTCCAGCATATGTTCAACCATCTTCGTATATCCGCCGACTGGAATACCCTGATAAAGCGCATTGAAGTAATTGTTGTCGAAGGTCAGCCGGACCGGCAGCCGCTTAATGATAAAAGCGGGAAGATCCTTGCAGTCACGACCCCACTGCTTTTCAGTATATCCCTTGATCAACTTCTCATAAATATCCCTGCCTACCAGAGAGATTGCCTGCTCCTCCAGATTCTTCGGTTCACCAGTAATTTCTTTCCGCTGTTCCGCGATCTTGGCCTCTGCTTCTTCCGGTGTCACCACACCCCACATTTTATTGAAGGTGTACATGTTAAAGGGCAGGGAAAACAGTTCTCCTTTATAGTTGGCCACCGGGCTGTTGGTAAAGCGGTTGAACACAGCAAACCGGTTCACATAATCCCATACAGTTTTATTATTTGTATGGAAGATATGTGCACCGTAAACATGCACGTTGATCCCTTCGATTTTCTCGGTATAAACATTCCCGGCAATCTGCGGGCGTTTATCAATCACCAGGACGGAATTCCCCGCATCAGTTAATTCACGGGCAACTGTAGCTCCATAAAGGCCAGCACCGACAATCAGAAAATCGAACATAAAAAGCCTCCATTCATAAGCCTGAAATATCACGTATTGTTTAATCCACAACAACCTTTTTCACTCTGTACACAACATATTTCATGATCACATTTACTGCAAGAATAACCAATGAGACAAATGCCGCACATTCCAGCTGCATTTGGCCCTCAAACTGTGTAATCATCAACGCAAGCGGTTTATTGGCAACAGTAGACAGAAAAGAAACCGCCGATATGGTCATCATACAGTTTACAAAGAAATAACTCATCATTTCCAGAATGGTACCTCGCGCCTGCGGTAATAATACATCCTTTATAATACTCCATGTGCTGATTCCTAAAGTAGAACCAATATCCTCTAGATTCTCATTAATCTTTCCAAAAGTATTATAAGCCATCAGATAAGGGGATGAAAAAAAGTGCATGGAATTAACAAGGAAAAGCATAGCCATAGTACCATATATAAAGCTTCCTTTAAAAAACATTACATAGGAAAGGCCAAGAACGATACCTGGAATGGCAAGAGATGTTATAGATATCAGATGTAAGATATAGGAAAGGCGTGTCTTCTTTCTTGCTGTCATATATGCATTGAAAACAGCCAGCACTGTTCCCAGAACAGAAACAACCAAAGCAATGATCAATGAATTTCTCAGGTAACTCAAAGCGCCCATATGAATGGCCTGGCACACATTGTCCATCGAAAAAACCATACTGATAGGATACTTTTCAACAAAACTCAACACAATAAAAGAACCAATCGGAAGGAACATAAGAACAATAACCACAGAACAAATTGCCCGTGCAATATTATCCCTGATCTGACTTAATTTGATTCCATACGGTTTCCCGACATATGAGCTGTTTCCTTTATCTCTGTTCATCATATCAAGGATGCAAGCAATCAAAGCCGGTATGAGGAGGATCATGCCAATCACACTTCCCTTGCCGAAATCCAGCATGCCAATTACATCCTGATACATCATTACAGGAAGTGTCATATATTTACCACCAACCATCAGCGGTACGCCATAGTCGGTTATGATCATCGTAAATGTTGCAAAAACAACAGAAATGAGCGGTTTCCTTAAATAAGGCCATGTGATGGCCTTGAATTTATCAACCTGAGAAAGGCCCATAACAATTGCCGCCTCATATGGTGTACCATCTTCATATCGCAAAATATCATACAGCATAAGGTATGCAACAGGAAATGAATACATCACCGATCCTAATACTATACCCCAAAATCCGTAAATACCGCCCTGTATCCCTAATAATCTGGAAAGCCACCCATTTGCCCCCAGAATGATAATTAATCCCATACCATGAGAAATAGATGGGATAAGCATTGGTACAGTTATTAATGTATTAAGAAATGTTTTATGTCGAACATTAGTCCTTGCAACACAGAATGCCAGCAGTCCGGCAAGTGTAATAGAAATCAGTGTTGATATTGAGGATGCGATCAAAGACTGTCGCAATGCTTTAGCGAACTTGCGTGTTGTCATTACAGCCCATACATCAACAGATACCATATTGGAAAGCATCCTGATCAATGGCAATATAATAGCAAAAAGCCAAAAAATACAAAGAAGTATTTTTAAAGCTGTAGAAGGAGTCCATTTTTTATGCATTTTGTCCTCCTCCATCTTTCCGTGCAAACTGAATCAAAGAATCAATCTTGGTATTTATATTCTTAATTACAAACTTTTTGACATATTCATCTGCCGGATAATC
The DNA here is from genome assembly GCA_017569305.1 of Clostridiales bacterium FE2011. NCBI lineage: Bacteria > Bacillati > Bacillota > Clostridia > Eubacteriales > Clostridiales bacterium FE2011. Next base: position 1,683,772 of record CP069418.1, read on the forward strand.
AATAATGTTATGAGGTGTATCCAATTGATGAATATAACCGGCATCCATGACCATAATGCGGTCAGACATTGCAAACGCCTCTTCCTGGTCATGGGTAATATAAATCATTGTGTTGCCAAATTTCTTCTGCAGATCTTTCAGCTCTCCGCGAAGGGCTAATCTGGTATCTACATCCAGTGCAGACATCGGTTCATCAAAAAGAATTACATCCGGGTTTAAAGCGAGTGTCCGTGCAATAGCCACTCTTTGCTGTTGCCCGCCCGAAAGCTGTCTTGGTTTCTTTTCAAGATGTTCTGCTAAACCTACAAGTTCAAGCATTTCTTTTGCTTTTGCAGTTGCTTTCTCTTTATTGTTATATTCAGCTTTTGTTGACGGACTTTTTCGGAGGGCATATTCTACATTTCCCAGCACAGTCATGTTTTCGAATAATGCATAATTCTGAAACACGATGCCCATTTTTCGGTAAGCTGAGGGAGTATTGGTTATATCGATACCATCTTTCAGGATAATGCCCTGATCTGCTGATTCCAATCCAATAAGTATTCTCAGAATTGTGGTCTTGCCACAGCCAGATGGACCAAGAATAGACAAAAACTCTCCATCTTTCACAGTAAAGCTGACATTATGCAGGACACCAGTTCCATCAAAAGTCTTTGACAGATTCCTGATTTCAAGTTTATCCATATTCCTGCTCCCATCTGTTTGATTTTCTAAAGCTTTCAGGGAGGAAGGAATACTCCTTCCTCCCTGTTAGTCTATTGATTTTCTGATTAGTATTCCCAATTGTCCAGCAAGCGGCTCTTTTCTTCCGTGGTATTGTTATTCATATCACCATAAGGTATATTTTTCGGATAATTCGCTATATTATTCACTTGATTTACAAAGACTTGTTCAGGATAATACAGCTCCTTATCTTCAAGCACCAACGTGGAATAGAAGAAATCAAACACATCCACAACTGCTTTCCGGTTCTGTTTTCCTTCAGGAATGGCATATCCATATAAGGAATAAGGTGAACCTTCTTCGAAGAACAGTATCTTCAAATTAGCCCCGTCATTAATGGCGGTTACAGCCTGAGCTGTCATTCCGAGTCCTACGGCTGCTTCTCCCTGGACAAGGGCATTCACCGGGCCGGAACCAGAAGAGGTATACTGAAGAATATTCTCATTGAGATTGTCGAAATATTCAAAGGCTTTTTCTTCACCCCAGGCATTGACAAGGTTTTTAACAAACATGTATCCGGTTCCGGAAGATTTGGGACTAGGCATGGAAATAAGACCTTTAAACTCCGGTTTCAGAAGATCCTCATATGAAGTCGGTTCTTCAATTCCCTTTTCTGCCAACACATTCGGATTGACAATTACAGCACCTCCGTTGCGGGTTGCTGCCAGATAGTGAGCATCCTCAACTTTACAATCGTCCACATAGACGGACTGATCATAGGCAGAAACATCTGCAAGATACTGTTTAACCAATCCGGCATAGCTGAAATCCAGATCGTAGAAAATATCCATATCCGTATCGGTGCCTTCCGCAGCCAACTTTGCTGCCAGGTTGCCGGTGGGCATATACTCAATTACGATTTCATAATCAGGAAATGTTTCAGTAAGTCGTTTCATGAAATATTCATTCCGGTATTCCTCCGCGCCGGAATAAATGACGACTTTGTTGCTGCTTGTGTCCAGATTGTCTGCTTGGACAGGGGGCTCAAACTTTATACCGGAAACCGCTGTTTCAGCCATAGAACAGGACATCAATAGGAGTGCTGTCAGAAGTGCAAGCAAGATAGTGACAACTTTTTTCATAGTTTTTCCCTCCGAATGTTTTATATTGCATATGCTTTCCATCCTTACCGCACAGAAAACATATTCAATTCTTTCTGACAATACCGGAAATCATACATCATATGTCTTGTCGATTGTTTTCAGTTCATTAAAGGTATCAATCTCAACAATATCTTCCTCTTTACATTCTCGAACTTCGACCTGATAATGATCCTTTCTGAATACTAATGGCACCTGTTCCCAATATCGATCCTTGCCTCCGGGAGATTGAAAAACATCCTGAATATCCTGTATCAGCCTGTATCCGTCTTTCTCATCCCAATAAGAAAAACCCACCATCTGATAAACATCATCGCCTTCAGCGCTTACAGTTTCTTCGTAAATAATACCATTCTTTGCACGAACAACCCAATCGTCTGAAAAAGGCTTTTTGATCCCAAGATAATTAGAGGTGTAATGATACTTTTTAATGACCGCCGGATTCGAAAGTAACATATCCGCCTCCAACACATAAGCATTGGGAATGAGATATCTGGCTACAAGAGCGGAACTGATGTTGTTTGCCTCATTATACATAGGATTCTCAATAAACTTAATCATAGGATACTTATAAAGCAGCTGATCAAAAGTCTCTCCAAGATAACCTCTGACAATATATATATCCTGAATATCCGCAGCAAGACAAGCATCAATCAGACGATCTATGATACGAATTCCGTGAACTCTGACCAACGGTTTCGGTGTATTAAAAGTTATGGGAATCATTCTGGTGCCAAAGCCAGCTGCCAGAAAAATTGCCCGCTTTACCTTGTACGGTTCCAAAGCTGAAATACCACTGTTTGTGATAGCGCCATTGCTCACGTAACCTTTTTCATCTAATTCCCGTAAAGCGTCTGCAATCTCTTTTTCTGAATGTGATGTGCTTATCATCTCTGCAGACGAGAATGGTTTACGTTCTCTCGCCATGGTTTCTAATATATCAAACTGTATTCTGGATAAAGCCATCTTATCTCCTGCTTCCCATTAATCTATCTTCTTTTTTTCTGGTTTATACTTGCTATGTCAACGAAGAATCTGATGATATAGTTCATCAATATCTTCAACAGACAACTCCACAGGATTGTTTTTCAGTCTGATTACATTTACCGAATGTGCCAGAATCCGGTACTGTTCCTCAGTAGGCTCTGGAATATCAAACTCCAACGCGTTTATCATGTTTTCCAAATACAAAGCGCCTTCTTCGGGATTCCGACATCCAAGGCATTCCGATATCTGCTGAAAAACATCCCTGAGATAACCTTTTCCTCGTGGATCAACTGTTTTATCCAGATGCTTCAGCATATAAGGGAAAATCTTCCTAAGGCAAATAGCCACAGCATGTCCGTGCGCTAATCCGAAAAGACTGGTAAGTTTATAACTCATGGCATGAGCACTGGTAGTTTGGGAAATATTGATGGCTTTACCCGCCAGATAAGCTGCCTCCATCATCCCGCGATTGCCTTGCTTTTCATTGTTTAGATAAGCATCTTTATACTTAATCACAAGTTCAATCGCGGAGTGAGCATATTTACTGCTTTCTTCTGTACTGTTTATAGACCAGCTGCTTTCAATCGCATGACAGAGAGCATCCATCATGGTAGCCTTTCTCTGATACAATGGCAGGGAATCAAGCAAAGATACATCAAATAAAGTCAAAGCAGGAATACAACTTGAATCCGTAATGGAAAGCTTTTCTCCTTTCCGGTAAACAACCGCAAATCTCGTCGCCTCTGAACCCGTTCCAGCTGTTGTAGGAATGGCAATCAGCGGAATCTCATTGGGCACAATTTTCTGGTCCAGAAAATCCTCGTCATCCTTCATGTTAGCAAACAGTTTAATGCATTTGGCAACATCCATTGCGCTTCCGCCGCCAATAGCAATAATGCCGTCACAGCCGGATTCCTTAAAAAGCCGAACACCGTTAACCACAGATTCGTAAGCGGGATTGGGTTTGAAATCGCTGAAGTAGACGATTTGTGTGTTAAGCCTGTGAGGTAGTTGATAAAAGTATTCTTTCAGAGGAAAACGATTCAGAGAAGCACCATGAACCAGCATAATTTTATGTAATTCTTTACCGCGGATATATCCGTCCAGTTCTGCATAATTCGGCGATGCTTCCAAAACACGATGGTTTGCATAAAGACTATTTTCAATTTTACGATCGATGAACTCATATTTTTCATCATGTGTATAAGGATACTCAACAAGTTTTCCGCCATAGGTAGACAGAATGGCAATTACTTCCTCACGGATTTCTTTCTGATATCCCGTTTTCCAGTCGTCCCCGTGCACAACAATGTCTGGTTTTAGCTTAAGAAGATTCTTCTTATATGAAAGTGTGTCCTGATCCACAACCCGACTGACACCGACAATATTGCTCATCATTTCTTTACGATCCTCTGCTGAAAGAACAGAAGCCCGCCTGTATTGGGATATAGCCTCATCTGAAAGAATACCTACCGTTAGCTTTCCCAATTTACGAGCCTTTTTGATCAGGCGCATATGACCCGCATGAATAATATCGGTGGCGAAACACATATATACGCTGCGGTTTTTAATTTCCTGCAGACGATTTTTCATCACTGCCAGATCTTCCGCTGTATCCACCTCACCGCAGAGCATGTCCTTGCAATCATAAGGATAAATGCAGCAGTTCTCAGACACCTCATTGAAGGCATTTTCAGCATAACAGGATGTATTTCCTGATTCACAGTATTCAATTATCTTATCCAGCCAAATCTGCCAATCCTTTCTGTCCAGTTTGTATAAAGGCTGAGCAGCCTCAGCGTCATTATAAAACTCAATACCAACTTTCGTTATTTTACCGTTTTTTATAACAGCCTTGAAATCCTTTTCCGGAAGCGCAACTGTTGAACTAACGGCCATACAGCTTCCTTTATTGGCCAGAATATTTTCCAGAATCTCGCTGTCAACTACCAGATCTCCATGCATAAGCAGAATATCATCATCCAGATATTCCCTTGCCAGATAGATCGAATAGATATAATTGGTATCTGCGAAACGGGGATTATTGCAATAGATAATATTAATCGGCAAATCCAAAGACTCACAATAGTTTACCAGAACCTGCTCAAACCGGCCGGTTGTCATAACTACTTCACGTATTCCCGCCTCATATAATTGATTGAGCTGTCTGCTGAGTAAAGTTTCCTGAGGAGAGATTTCGGTCATACATTTCGGATGTTCTGAAGCAAGAACACCCATTCGTGTTCCCATGCCTGAATTCAGAATCAACGCTTTCATTGCCAAACCTCGCTTATATTTTCTTTTACTCTACTTATTATGATTTACAAAGTGGATAAATAAGTCATAAAGTTCTGCTTATTTTCCCGTGCTGTTGTTGTCGGCCTTCCCAGATCCTCTCTTGCCCCGATAGAGCAGGCTACTTCAATCATGCTTAGTTCATTGCGTTCTTTTGCTGCTTGCAGTTCTTTATCAAGCTTTTCAAAACTATCCACCCTTACAGCATACGGATAACCGCAAGCCTTCGCAATACCCACCAGGTCAACACTGCCTGCCACTGTGGGCATTCCTCCGACAGTTTCATGGGCACCATTATTGATGACCACATGCACAAGATTCTTCGGTTTGTTTACCCCCATGACTGCCATAGCACCCATATGCATCAGTACAGCGCCGTCACCGTCCACACACCAGATCTTTTGTTCCGGCTTGTTGATAGCTACTCCCAATGCAATAGAGGAACTATGGCCCATGGAACCAACCGTCAGGAAATCATATTTATGGCTCTGTCCGTTCGCTACTCTCGTTTCAAACAATTCCCGGCTGGCTTTGCCCGTAGTGCTGACAATCGGATCTTCTCCGCTCGCCTTAACAATATGCTGGATAATCTTCTCTCGCACCATGGTATTGTTGTTTTTGTATTCCACTTTAGGTGCATTCGTCAGAGCACCCTTCCGAATTACAAAAGCAACATCCTTGCCGGTTGCCAGAACGGCCCTGAAGCTTTCCATTGCCTCCTCCACTTCTTCATCCGTGGTATCCTTCCCAATGATGAAGGTAGCAATATCCATATCCTCCAGGAGCTTGATCGTTACTTCGCCCTGATAAATATGCTGCGGTTCATCATGAATTCCCGGTTCGCCGCGCCATCCCACAATGAAAACCACCGGAATGGCGTATACCTTGTCATTCAGCAAACTAGCCACCGGATTGATGATATTACCCTCACCGGAATTCTGCATATAGACAACCGGAACTTTTCCGGTCGCCAGATGATATCCGGCCGCCAGAGCAGTACAGTTGCCCTCATTTGCGGCAATGATATGATGCTTCGGATCTATACCATAGGCTGCCATCAGATAATTGCACAGTGCTTTGAGCTGACTGTCCGGAACACCGGTATAGAAATCAGAGCCAATAATTTTTACCAATTTCTCAACGTTCATATTATTCTTCCAACTCCCAGACTTTCTATTGTTTTGAATTCATTCAGATATTATTTCCCCAGCTGTGGTTTTATAATCCTATCAATAATAAAGCTGGCAACATCCTCAATTTCCTCAAACGCAACTTTTTTGGGAAGTTCCACTCCGAAAGCCTTGTTGGCTTTAGCAATCAATTGGTCTGTGTAAAAAAGTGTTCCATCCCTGACATCTTCCACGCCATCCAAAAACATGGATGCTCTGTTTGCTCTGTTCATTTCCTCAAATGTGAAGACAGATTCATCTATCCAGGCATCTGTCTTTCCATCCCGGCAACCAATCAATACAGGATAACCACCGATTTCACCAAAGACACCAGGAGAAAAAATTCTCTCTTCTTTTCCGGTACGGATGGCTGATATGATTGCATCAATAATCCGGTAATTACTCGAGGCGTTCATCATGTTCCGCTGTGCATCTACAGGCATCGGAATTTTACAGCGGCTGTAGATCTGCTGCTGATCCAATGTCTTTTCTTCTCCGTGATAATAAATCTTCAGCGGCAGCTCCACTCCCTCCGTCTGTCCTTCTTTGCTGATACATACATCATGGAAATGACCTGCAGCAAAAGCAACATCTATATTCCAGAAGTCCTTCACATCAAGCATTTGGGCTGCGGCAAATTTAATACGAGGGATCAGATGATTCAGATTCCCGGAACCAAAGTCCGGATATGCTTTACCCGCGCTTTTCAACCATGGAATAACAGCATCAGAATATGATGTATTGATTACAACAGCATCAGAGTCTGCTTTATTGCAGGCTTCCATAACATTTTTCGTAAAGCGGATAGAAAGAGGCGTCCAGATTCCGTAAGCACGTACATTGGTCCAGCTGATACTTCCGTATTTCAATCCCGGATAAGCTCGGCTTGAATTCACAATAAAATCCGGCTTTTGCTTTTCTATGGCTGCCTGAATAGAAGCAATATCCTCAAGATCCACACCATCCTGAATATCAACTCTTGTTTTGTTCCGACCACGAATCAGAGCAGCAACCCGAACTATATTCACGTTCTGCTCCATTTTGTCACGGTTCCGTCCAACAACAACTACTCTGATAGCTTCATCATTGCTTCCCACAAGATAATCCAGCAAATATGTACCAACGCTTCCCAGTCCAATAATCATCACGGTTATAGCCTGGTTTTTGATGTTTCTCTCAACCATTGCCAGTCTTGTCTGCAATGCCTTCATTATTTTACCCTCCAGCCTTCCAAGATTTTATTGTAATCTTCTCTGGTATTACAGTTAGTCCATCTTTCCAGCTTAACCAAGCTGATAGTATCCGAAGGCACGCTGTCTATGTATTGCTGAATAATCCATAGATTGGTGCCATCTTTTTTTAAATGGAAAAACAATTCATTGGCTTTTTTAAGCGCTTCCATATTATCAAATTTCCAGGCTTGGCCAGAGTTTAAAATACAGGAAAAGGCATTATCAATACGCAGCAACCCATGGACACTGTTGAATGCATACTGAAAACGATCCTCCTCATTTTTATACAAAACAACTGCCTTGTTAGCATAAATCGGTTCAGTTGTGTACGTTAATACTGTATGTTCTGCATCCACAATCTTTTTAAAGGACTCGTCATCGATATCCAGATCACCTTCTACAAAAAGCAGCTCATCTGCACCAAGATCCAACGCTTTGTTAATTCCAAGATAAAGGCTATAACCGGAAGCAAGATCCGCATAGTGATCATTCCGGACGAGAACAAGCTGCGGAAAGCTTTTCTGCAGATTCACAGATACAAAGCTTTGCAGCTGATCAAACATGTATCCTCCAACAATAATGATCCGATCAGCAAAAGCACATTTTTCAATCAAGTGAACCAGAAGTGTGTCTTGTGGATTATGTTCATTATAGATTGCCTTAAGTATTTTCTGCTCTTCGGGAATTCCTTCATTGAATCTGCTGGATATTCCGGCCACAGTAATAATTGCTGCTCTCATAATCAGTTCTCCGCCAGATAGTTTTCAATGCATTCATTCAGACCCTTCTCCAGATCAACCTGAGGTTTCCAGCCCGTTCTCTCACGAATCTTCCTGGTAGACAGCAACCTTCTTTCCGGATCAGATTCCCGATAACCGCTGAATTCAATCTTCGGATTTTCTATTCCCATCTTCTTTGCACACAGCCGTGCCAGATCAATAATGGAAATCTCCTCATCCGTAGCCACATTATAAACTGTCCCGTCCAATGCACTGTTCGTTCCTGCCAGAGCAAGGACGGCACTACAGCTATCATAATTATTTAGAAAAGTCCTGCGGTTCTTTCTGCTGTTTTCAAGCAGAACTACTTTCCCTTCATTTTTAAAGCTGTTAATAATGAAAGGAATAATATGTTTGGGAAATCTTTCATTCCGGCTATAAACATTTGCAAAGCGGATAGAGCAGCCCAGAATCTTTCCGGTATCCACCGCATCTTTGATGAAAAACTCTGTCAACAGTTTACCTGTAGCATAACTGGTCCTCTGGCTATGTTCTGCAACTGCCATGGTAAGATAATCGTTTTCTTTCACACCGCCGTCTTCATTCCAGGAATTCATGGAATAAACCTCCGAAGTCGAACAGTTGATAAATTTATGTGCTCCGACTCGGATGGCCTGCTGAAGAAATGCGTTCATTCCTTCAACGTTGGTCTCAAAGGTTTCATAAACATGATAGAAATGTTCAGTATGAACAACAGCAGCACAATTGATATAAATTACTTCATCATATTGGCTCTTCTGTGCTTTTACAATCTTTTCAATCTCCGCCATCTGCTGTTTATTGTTCAGATCATATTCAAAAAATATAAACCGCTCGTCATCAATATGGTCACTGACCGTCTCAATTGAGGATGCATAGAAATTATCAAAACCGATCACCTTATCCTTGGATCCATCCACCAGAATCTGACGCACAAGTTCATTACCTGTCATCCCTGTTACACCACTAATTACATACAGTTTCATTTTTCTGTTCTCCTTCCGATGCCCTTTCAGGCGCTTATTTATTTAACATATTAAAAACGGATTTTTGAAAATGATACTTTGGGAATACGTTTTTCCTCCGGCGGTGGTGTCATATAGTCATCATACATGTATTTCATGGCAGCATCATAATCTCTCATTCCTCGAAGCACAGTATCTTCAAAAGGATAATCAATGAGATCTGTATACCATTTTCTTGGCATTCCAAAACGGGTTTTCAGTGTGTTTTTTACATAAAGCTTTCCAAATGACGGATACATAAGCAGTCTTACCCTTTCCGGGTTTTTCTCGTTATACTTTTTGATCATTTTGTTTAAATGCTGATAGATTTTTTCTACGGGAATATGAGAAACACATTTATACCATATTTTCAGCAATCCTTTAGCAGTTTCCCTGCCGACCCGGGCCCACAGCATTTTACGAACAAAAAAACAATGGATATCCTGCATAATCTGTCCAACCGTGCTTCGCGGAATTCCATCCAGCGGAAATATATCAATATATACTCCGTTTTTGCAATTAATATGTTCCTGCCCTGAACGGATATGACATGTCCCTGTTTTACGGATTTTCCCATAACCCCAAAGATATCCCGGATCCGTATCATGATCCTGAAAAAAACAAATATCCGGATCCATTTGATTCGCTACTTTACGGAACTTCTCATAGTCTTCCCGCAGCATTGAAATATCTGCATCATCATCCCACGGAATGAAACCCTTATGTCTGACAGCTCCCAGAAGTGTGCCGCAACTGATGGTATAATTTATTTTGTTTTCCCGGCATACCCGATCAAATTCTTTCAGGATACATAATTCAACCAGCTGCAGCCTTCTAAATTCCTCCTGGGATAAAGGCGCATCATTTTCCTTATCCACATAGATTCTGCTAAAATCAGTCAACATGCCTTCCATACTTATACTCCAGTTTCAAGTCTTGTCCTGTAAAACGAATCAACACTATCATCATACAGTGCCATTGCTGATACAACATCATATTTTACTGCTATAAGACTGACAGAAAAAGTATCGGTATCCAGAATGGCATATTGTGCAGCGGGATTGTGATTTCTCGGCTGTCCTACCGACCCCGGATTGATAAATATAACCGCATGCTTGTTCCTGTGTACCGGGTCCTCGTTGTCATAGAACTCTGTTAATACATGGGGATAATGAGAATGGCCGGACAGCACAATGTCATATGCCCTGTAATCCCCGCGCAGATTACCGGGCATAATCGCTTTCCAGTAGGGATTATCAAGCGATCCATGAATCGCCAGAGCTTTTTTATTGTCCAGAATGAATTCACAGAAACCATCATGAATCAGTTCCCGGTTCAAATAATCAGTCGTTTCCGGGGTAAGCAAAGAGGCAGTATGTTTAGCACAGTCCACCCCGCGTTGGCTGGAAAAACCATTGAAATCTGAAGTCAAAATGGCTTTTTCATGATTTCCCCAGATGTTGCATATAAGAGGATAGTGAAAATGGTTCAAAATATAGGCAACCACTTCATTTGACTGCATGCCATAGTCAATCAGATCCCCCAAAAGAATCACCTGATCAACACAGCGTGAGTCCATATCTTGTACGACCCTCTCCAGTGCGAAAAGATTGCCGTGTATATCTGACAGGATTGCTATTCTGCTCATTTAAAACTCCCAGATTGATGCAGGGGCTTTTCCAATCCGTTTCTCCTCCGGAGGAAGAGCCATGTAATCTCCATAACGTGATATCAGGTATTGATCATAGTCTTTCGTTCCATACAGTTTATGCCCTTCAAAGTCCATTTCTATCACATCCAGGTACCATTCTTTGGGACTGCCATATCGGGTAGACACACTATTTTTCCCGGAATATAACTTCCGTTCTTTTCCACCTGATGGCAACATCAGTACCCGAACAAGATTTGGACTTTTATTTGAACTTCTCGCAGCCATTTTACCAATACGTTTAAACACGAATTCCGGATTAATCCTTGACAGCATTTTATACATTATCCTCTCAAGGATTGGATTTTTCGTATCATCTTTCCCGATGTTGGACCAGAGAATCTTTCTGAGACAAAAGCAATAAAAATCCATAATCATCTGACCGGGAACCGACTTGGGGATATCATCACAGGGCATAATATCCACATAAACCCCAGTTCTGAACTTCTGTTTTTCCTGGCCGGGCCGGATATATGTCGTTCCTGTCCTTCGAAGTTTTCCGTATCCCCATATGTATTCTTTTTCAGTATCATGATCCTGAAAAAAACATATTTCAGGGTTCAATTCATGGGATACTCTCCTGAACTTTTCATACTCTTCTCGTAGCATTGCTACATCTGCATCGTCATCCCAGGGTATATATCCCTTATGTCTGACAGCACCCAGAAGTGTTCCGCTTGTTATAGTATATCGGATATTATGTTTCCGACAGATTCTGTCCATCTCAACCAACATATCCAATTCCAGCAGCTGCATTCTGCGGAAATCTTCACCGGTTATAACCCCTGTGCCTTTTTTCATAGCAATTCCTCATTACAGTTCATCGATTAATGTAATAATCTGCTTGATCGGCATTAATTCACTGTCGATTTCTTTAGCCCTATGATGAGTAAGGATACTTCTGGCCGCATTCTCCATAGCCGGGAAGGCAGCCCTGAGAAGTTGATTGGCATAAATACAAATATTCACTCCATGCTTTGCCAATTCTTCTTCTGTAATTACATTAAATGAACTTGGAACTACTACAATGGGTGTTTTCTTATTTTCTGCGCGGAACCTGTCGCAGAATTCCAGAATCTCATCGGGTTCTTTACGGCGGCTGTGAATCATAATACCATCTGCTCCGGCTTTAACAAATGCCCTGGCTCTCGCCAATGCATCTTCCATACCCTTTTCGAGAATCAGGCTCTCGATCCTCGCAATAATCATAAAGTCATCAGATAACTGTGCATTTTTCCCGGCCGCAATTTTAGCACTGAATTCTTCAATACTGGCTTGAGTTTGTTCAACCTCTGTTCCAAACAGGCTGTTCTTTTTCAATCCTGTTTTATCTTCGATAATTACAGCGCTGACGCCCATCCGCTCCAGACTGCGAACAGTATAAACAAAATGCTCCGTCAGGCCCCCAGTATCACCATCGAAAATGATCGGCTTTGTTGTTACTTCCATTACATCTTCAATTGTACGAAAACGGCTGGTCATATCAACGAGTTCTATGTCGGGCTTTCCTTTTTCTGTGCTGTCACAAAGAGAGCTGACCCACATAGCATCAAACTGATCTATTGCTTCCCCATTACTGACCACTGTTTTCTCAACCAGCAGACCAGTCAGCCCGCTATGAACCTCACAAGTTTTCACAATAGGGACTATATTAATAAGCTTCTTGAGCCTTCCCCTCCGGAATTCAGGCATAGAGAGTTTCTCATGCATTTGTCTGTCAATCTTCTGGATGTCAGGATTTCTTGTATAAGGAACCTCAACAAGTTTACCACCGTGCTTCTCTATGAGACTTTCTATATTCTTTTTGATTGTCTGCATAGAATCAGATGACCAGTTATTGCCATGAACAATATAATCAGGATGTAAGTTTTCGAAGATTTCATCGTAAAAAATATGGTTTTGCACAACAACTTCGTCAACACCGGCAATCGATTTTACAAGTTCAACTCTCTCTTGCTGAGATATTGTTGGAAATCTGTTGTATCGCACCATTTCTGAATCGCATAAGACTCCGACTACAAGCTTTCCCCCAAGTTTTTTGCATTCGTTTATGATGTTCAGGTGTCCTTCGTGAATAATGTCTGTGCAGAAACATGTGTAAACCATTTCTTATACCTCCTGATTATCTTTATCGGGAATGCTTTCCCTTAAAATACTCTGTATATGGTTCAGTTGCAGAAAAAATAACTTCACCGTGGTCATTTTCACCAACAACAATCTTTCTCCAATCACCATAAACCCTGGTTAAAGCATCTTCATAGTTTTTAGGTACCGGTATTTTTATGAACTCAAAATCCATATCAATGGATTCCTCAAAATCCTTTCTTAACCTGTATGCGCGGTCATTAAAACCCAAAGTTAACATCGCTACATATTCTGTTTCTGAGTCATTATATTGCTTACATATGTTTTCAAACTCATAATAGTATTTCTGGTATCCATTTCTATTAATATAATACAGAGCTTGATTCCGTAAAACTATCAGCCTGTCCCGTAACGTAGGATTTTCCGGATGATATTTATTTAAATGCATGAGTAGTTTTCGATGTATTTTATTGCCTTTTTCTCTTTGTTCCTCGAACAGTTTTTTGTCGTCAGGAATATTGTCCAGCGGGAAAATATCCAGGAATATTCCTTGATTATATTTAAAGCCCATGCTGGCTTCACTTTTTAATATGGCTGTAGTTTTACTGTTGCGAAGCTGTGCGTGTCCCCGCGCACTGCCTTTGTCCGTCTCTTCCGTCTGGAAAAAATAAGGATAGGCAAATAACTGTGGCGCAATCTTACATAGTTTATCGTATTCATCACGCAGCATCATTACGTCGACATCATCATCCCACGGTATAAAGCCATGATGTCTTACCGCTCCCAGTTTTGTTCCGCAACTGGCAAAGTATTTTAATCCGTTTTCTTTACAGACTCTATCAAATTCCACCAGCAAATCCAATTCAACAGCCCATATTTCTTTCATTTCATGACTGATTGTGTATCCATTTCTTATTTCTTCGTCAAGGAAACCGTCCGGAAGGTGTATTTTTATTGGTAATTGGCTCATATTCTACTCCTGTTCCTCCTGCCTTTAGCATCTATAATTCAAGTGCGAATAACACTGTTACTTTTTGATCAGTTTTTTCAGATTCAATATAACTACATCAGTCATGAACGAATCTTTCATTAAAAGAAGACTTACGCAGTAAACAATACCTCCTGTAAGTATTTGAACTATTACAGATACAAAAGCATTATCAATCGCACTTCCCAATAATAATACTACAATCATCATTACTATACCAGCAAACAGTTTTCGTGATATCTGTCTTATAAATACATTTAGACGATAATATCCACTGCAATTGCTAAAATATAAAACAGAGATAACCGTTTCAGCTATAAGTGTTGCTATTACGGCTCCTGTACTTTTTAATCTTGGTATAAAAATAAGATTTAGTATTAAGTTTATAACAGACCCGGTAATAATATATTTTGCACTTTGCGCCCTTAATCCCGCCGGATTATAGTATTGATCTCCCAAGCAATTGCTAATCCCAACGATTATGATTAATGGGGACATTAATTGGAGCAATAGTATGGTTGCTTCATAGCCAGGACCAAAGTAGAGCGGTACAAATCTCTGAGCTACACCGATAATTCCAAAACAAATGCCTATTCCAATAAAAAGAATATAATCCATGGACGCAGCTATTCTTTGTTTAATCTCTTCATATTTTTTCTCTGTAAAAAGATAAGAGATTCTGGAATGCAATACTGCGTTTACACCTGCAAAGCATACCGATTTAGCCATATTAACAATCTTTGTCGCTTGCTCATAGTTTCCGTTTTCGCTTGTGTCTTGTGTAATCAATCCTATGAGTGTTTTATCGAGAATGGTGTAAACCGATATGGCAATTGTAGGTATGAAATATATAAAAGTTTCCTTTAGATGCTTTTTCAGCCGTATTCCCTTTAGAGGCACCTTATTCACAAACTTTGGCAAATATATCCACATTGATATATTTGCCAGACATGCGGTTAAAGACATGATCAGTATATAGATCCAGAGATCTTCCGCTTTTTTAACAAAAACAAAGATTGATATTGTACCGAGAATTTTGAAAAGACTATTCTGCGTGACCGTATACTTAAACTCTTCCATTCCACCATAGAGCCATGAAATATCAAACATGGTCCCCACAAGATAAAATGTAAGAATAATGTAGTATATCCTGTATTCTCTGTTAAACAGAATCCATATTCCCCACGCCAAAAGAGAAATTGTCGTTGTGATAAATGTCAATATGGCAATTTCCCAGAATATCTGACTCCGCTCATCTTTATTATTTCGATGCCTGGCAATTTCTCTTCCGCCATATGACACCATGCCCAATGCTCCAAACAGCATAAAGTACGTTACATAAGCGTGTGTATAACTATATATTCCGGTTCCATCCACTCCAAGAACACGAGCCGCATAAGGAGCTGTTATCAATGGCAGAACCATCTTTAGCACTTGATAAAATGTGCTTAAAAACAAATTTTTCTTTAGTCCAGATTTCTGTGGCATTTCTGTTCTTCTTTCCGTTTTTTCATAGTACATTCTGTTCGTTTTATTCACAATTATTTAACCGTTATATTATTCTGTTCTATCTATAGCCTAACATAAAGCGATGTCAAATTCGCTTTTTGCATTTCCGAATAATGCTTTTTTCCTTCTGTATTCTTTCAACACAATTGGGAATAAAAGAAGAATCGGATTGTATTGTATGCTGATCCATGTGTTATTACTAAAGCTGAACGCTGCTACTGCCGTCAGCCAAATAAATAGTATTTTATTATTGGTACGGGCAGAATAATTATGCAGGAAAACATAAAAGACCAATACCAATCCTGTAAAAATAAGGCCATACCCCAAAAGAGAATACAAGAATCCACAATCAACGTAAAAATATTCTGATGGACCATTATTGTACGTTTCGATTTTATTACCAAATAGTTTTATTTTGTACAACGTCATCGCTTGATGGCCTAAATTCAAGCGATCCGAAAGCATCTTATTGATCGCCGCCAATTTGGGATTATCGAAAGTAAATGCATGATTAACCCATATTGATACTATAAATGTGATAGGGTACACAAGGATGGTCAAATAATGCAAAAACTTTTTCTTTAAATTGAACCAATTGAATTTTATTAATACAATATACAAAGCAATTACAAGATATATTAGATAATATGTAAGTCTCAATGTGCTTAATTTATAGATTATATAATTTAAGCCCAATATTACAATCAACTCAGGCCATACCGCTTTCTTTTTCTTAAGATAAAGATGCTCCAGTACCAGATAAAAAAAGGCATACGGCAAACCCGAATAGTAACCAAATCCAAAGGTCCAAATGACTACACCATTTCGCTCCCTCCCGCCGATATTAGGAAGTACACCGACAAAACTTAGCAACATCGTACACACAACAATTATTAAACTAGTCCAATAACTGCATTTAATAATTCTGCGAAATGAAGTCATATCTGCTCCGCACAAAAGCGCTGCATATACTAACATCTTTGCATTTGAATCTACTATTGCAGCTATTCCGAATATCAAAATAATTGAAATACGCAATATCATTTCTTTTTTTGTACATTGGTTGTTTAAAACTATGGATAAAATCACACCAATTGCTATAATCGGACAAAACAGCCATATAGCACGGGGTTTGTAGAAAATCTCCTGAAAAATATAACAAGTCGCTATAAATAATATATAGCAACCTATATATATTGTTTCACTTGTTCGCATCTTTATCCTCATTGCTAGTTTCTCCATAAGCTATATATGAATATATACGATTATGCAATTACATCCTTTTACCCTAAATAGAATTTATGAAAAATACATTTCCTTCTTTTTATGATTTTTGTTACTCCATAATAGAGACTTAGTTTGAAAATGAATATCAATATAAATGCAATAGTATAATATGGAACATAACTATAAATCTTATCCCAAGGCAAAATATTCATATCAATTAGATGTATGCAAAGAATAATATCACTATAAACACCAAAAAACACCAGCGTGCGCTTTATCAAACGTAGCGCGGCGCTTTTTTTGCAATTTTCGTCTATTGTTGTCATTCCCTGCATAATTAGCCATGATACAGAAACTGCACCGACAATGTCCAATATAGGATTCGAAAACCAGTTCCGCACAAGTGACATTGAAGTGTCATCTTCAACATTTACTGCTCTAACAATAGATTGCAACCACAATAATATAGCTATTATAGCAATTGTCCATTGTGACCACTTGGACTTATTATATTCCTCTTCTCTCTTATGATCTAATTTCCACAAACGATACATGTATCCAATGTAAAGAAAGCCAAGTCCTGTACAACCTGCTTGAATTGATAACGGCCACCACGAGTACTTTGCAGAAAACCAGCCAACAAAAAAAATAATACCAACTATACATGTTTTAATTACTCTTAACAGCGTTTTACTCCATGTTTTTATATCTAGTTTCTCTATTAAAAACAGTAGGATTATCGCCCATAATAATGCGATAAAAAACCAAGTTGCACCTATAATAGGAATATCGTTATATCCCCAAAAACTGTTAGCGTATGTACTTCCTCCGCCATAAAGTCCTGCGACTAGCCAATACTTTATGCTATAGGTAATTACACCCCCTACTTCTTCCGAGTTCGCTATGGCTTTTACTCCAGCTTTTATTGTGCATAATACAATAAGTAAAATCCAGGTAATAAAATAAGGTTTCAAAAGTCTACAGGCATATTTTTTTACTGTTTCTATTTTATCTTTATAGAAAAAACCACTTATCAAAAAGAACAATGGCACATGATAGGTAAATACAATATCAGAAACTACTGAACTTCCCATATGACCAATAATAATAGAAAGCATACCTAATCCACGAGCCATATCAATATAATCAAGTCGACCTGTATTTTTACTCGCCAAATGCATTATTATGCCATCCTTTTATTATTCATTGAATTTATATATCTGCTTTACAATAATACAAAAATAATATATACCCAAATGTCTTTTTACACATAGCTTATATACTACATTATTTCTGTATATAGTCCCTGTAATAGTAAATATATCCTTTTACTTAAGTGTTATGCCCTTTGCGTTTATAAGTTTTCTTTTTTAAACATGTTTAATGCTATACTGCATAATATTCTATACGGTCTGAAATGAAGTTTTCTTACCAATCTAACAAGTTTGCTCTTACTTCCAATTTGATAAACTATAGGATATTTTTCATATATGTCTTTATCGAGCTTTATAAGATCGTTTCGGTAATCCTCAGGATCTTGTATCAGAAGAAAAGATCGATATGTATGATATGTTATATTGGTTATGCACAAATTAAGAATGTCTTTTTTCGCTCCAGAATTTTCCGGATCTGCTCCCACATATGCTGACATAATTCTTCTGGCTACAATCGGCAAATCTTTTTGATGCTTACGTATTCCTTCAAGACTAACGCTTTGACCTTCAACTCCTAACCTGTAACGATATATGGGGCTTTCATAACGCGATATGCTCTTTGCTGCAATTATACAATAAAACACATATTCAGAATCAGTATAAAAACAATGTTCAGCTATTGGCTTATTCAAATTTCTGAGTGTTTCTGTTTTGATTGCTATCTCATGCATCAAAAAAGGCTTTTTATCTATATGAAGGTCAATTATAGCGTTATCATCCGACGATATTTCAGGATGATTATCAATTAGCTTCTCTTCCTTATCTCTTATTTCTATATATGGCGTAACAACTAAATCGGCCTCTGTCTTGTCTAAAAACTTAAGAAAAGACGGTAATTCGTCTGTTTTGAACCAATCATCTCCGTCCAGCAGTTTATAATACTTCCCTTTTGCTATGGAAAGAGACGCGTTGATAGTAGATCCATAACCACCGTTCTCTTTATCAATAACAATGATGGATTCTGGAAACCGACTGCTCAGTTCATGCGCTATTTTATTCGTATTGTCTTTCGAACCATCATCCACAATGATGATTTCCATTTTTTTTAAATCATCATTGTTTACAATAAGTGACCCTACAGTATCGCGTATAAATCTCTCAATATTGTAAGAAGCTATTGAAATTGTTAATAGTTTATTATTCATATCTGAATTTACCCTTCATATAGATTTTTGATTTTTGCTGCTGTTTGTTTAATGTCATAGCCTTTTTCTCTGATGACTGTGGAATTATCTACAGGTTCGATATCTTTGTAATATATAGCTCTTTCAATCCATCCATTTATGTCTTCCAGACTTATTTGATCAACATTCTGCCCGAGTACTACAGTTTGGGGAACACCTGTAGATATTATACAAGGCAGTCCTGCAGCCTGTGCCTCTAGTGTTACAAAAGAAAACCCTTCATAAAGAGAAGGAAGAACAAATATGTCCATTACTTGATAATAATCCGGTACATTATCAACATTCCCAGTGAATATCACAGAATCCTCTAAATGTTTTCTTTTAACTTCTTCTTTTACATCAGTAAGCAGTTCTCCATCTCCCACTAACAATAATTTGCTTATGGGAATTCTTTCATGAATCTCACCAAATAGACTTACTATAAATGAATGGTTTTTTTCTTGTGAAAATCTTCCAACATGACCTATTACAAAGCTGTCATCCGCTATATTTAACTCATTTCTTTTGCTTTTGCGTATTTCATCATTCCTTTTATATTCATCAATGGAAATACCATTTTCGATAATTTTCAAATCGTTCTTAACTATCGATTTTGGATACTTCATTTCCCCCGCCTGCTTTGAGCAAGCAAGGAAGTCTGTGGCACACTTCTTCAGTAAAAAGCCAAAGATAAAACGGATCACTTTATGCTTTATTGATGAAATCCCTGTACTATGTGAATGAACTATTATTTTCCTGGCACTCGCATGCTTAGCTGCAAGAGCTGTATATGCAAGAACAGATATTGATCCTGAATGTATATGAACAACATCATAATGGTGTTCCTTAAGAAACTGCGTAATTGGATTTAAGAGTAGCTTTCTACTCTCTCCAGGTTTAAACTCCAAGCCTAACTCGTATACATTTCCTCCCTTGGATATGAGCAGTTTTCGAAAGCCTTCATTATCACAAATATAGGGAGTTAATACATCTATTGATAAACCAGAGTAATCTATGTTTTCAATTACATTCAATATAAATTTTTCCTGGCCTCCATGTAAAATAGGCTCTCCTGTGATTTCTATTACATTCATTCGCATACCCTTTTCTGTATAATAATATCACTTAGTATAACTTGCACCTCTATTATTTTACATTTTCTAAATGCTCTTAAAATCATCTGCTTTACGCAAACTTATACCTCTTAAGGCAACAATCTCTTAGCATTTATAAATGTAGACCGAATAATAAAAGAATATTGATTCGGCAACATACTATACAAGATATATCTGCTAGCCTTGTACATATCAGCTTGCTAGTTTATCATTTTATTAAACTACATAATTAATTAGGTCACGTTATGTATTCAATCTCAGGTTTAAACTTAAGCCCAGAGATTGTTCCCTTGTATATCTTCGCTAAACGTTTCCCCTTGTTATCCTTACTCTTTGTCAGCACTCTTATGCAATGGCCTGTCAGGCGAGCCGCTTCATAACAGAATCCCTTTATTCCCTCACGCCTATAAAGATATACATCATTCCTGTAGAGATAATTAAAACGGTCCAAACGGTCCGCGCTCTCAGAAGCTATGTTTGCACCTATATTGCTTTTTGATTTGTGAATAACAACACTGTCTCTGACTGCATAACAGGGATACTTTAATGATATTCTTCTGGTATATTCCCAGTCATCCGTCCAAATGAAAAACTCTTTTATCGGAAGTCCCATTTCCACTACTATTTCACGTTTAAGAAACAGGGAAACAAATGAAGCCATTACAACTTGATTTATATTATTATCAAAGCATTCAAGAGTTTTAGTTAGTGTTTTTCTTTGCAAATTCATAGTGCAGATGCTTCCATCTTTCCATAGAACTTTGCTTGACAAAAAACCATATTGGCCATTCAATTCTTTATCTGCTTTTATAAATTCTTCCAGAGCGTTTTCTGTGGGCATGCAATCATCATCCATCACCCATATATAATCATAGTCCTTTTCAGCAGCATACTTTATGCCGAAAGAAAAGCCTCCAGCTCCCCCAAGATTTGAGCCGGTATCACAATATTCTATTTTCTCCTCGGAAATATAATCAGCTATATACTCTTTTGTACCGTCAGTGCTGTGATTATCAATGATAATAATATGTGGTATCACTGGTCTCTGAGACAACAAACACTCAATGTTTTCTTTAAGAAGCTCTTTTCTATTATAGGTTACCACAATTACAGCATATGATTTTTCCATAGAAAACACCTCATTTCCTTCCAAGTTTTCTCTTGATAAAGTTTCCGCCTTTAACAAGCCAGTTCTGGTTTTCCATGAATACATATCCTGTGTCTTTGTATGGGAGGTGGTTTGTTTCAAGCCATACATCCAGAAGCCGTTCGCTGACAAATCCGAATACACGGCTGTCATTCTTGTTGTAGGAGCTGATGTCCAGCCTGTTTTCCAGTTCAAAGAGCACATCAAAGAGCCATTTGCAATATTGATCAAAGAGCTCTTTCTTCATCACGAACATGTTAAAGCGGTGTCCGGTAGTTTTTTTCATGCTGGAATCCCAAGCCGCGATATGCTGCGGATATTTCTCCTGCAGAATCTCCCGGGTTATGTCAAGGTCGATGGCATGATGTGCGTGAGCATACTGGCTGTAGTTTGTCTCAATCCAGTAGTTGCGGGGAGTAGGCAGCAGAATATCCGTTTCCTGCAGTTTCTTTTCCATTTCCGCACCATTGATGACTTTGTCTTTCTTGTCCCCGAACCATTTCCCGTTTGAAAAATGCCTGCGGTAATGGGCAAGTCCGACATAATCCGCATTTAGGTTTTTCCATGCCCAGTACAAGCCTGTCAACTCACAGTAATTAGGATTCTTTGCGCTGATATTCTCTCCCTCATCATCCCGCTGGTAACCTATGCTCTCTTTTCCGGCGGCACCCACATGAACGGGAAGATACATGGGATCATCCGGCATCCAATACTGCTTATGTGTGGCAATAATAATCCTGATACTCATTGCTTCGTCCTTCTCCCCTTTACTGTGCGCCATCTTTCTTTATGACCGCCATGGCTGTCCTGAGAATGCACAAAGCATCCAGATACAGGCTGCAGTTCTTCACATAGTAGTATTCCAGTTCCAGGCGCTCCCTGTAATCAATGTTGCTTCTGCCATTGCATCCCCACCAGCCAGTAATACCGGGCTTCACCTTCTGGTAAAGCTTCAGTCCGCCATGCTCTTCCAGTTCTCCCTCAACCAGAGGCCGCGGTCCAACCAGGCTCATATCGCCTTTGAGAACATTCAACAGCTGTGGCAGTTCGTCGATACTGGTTTTCCGCAGAATCTTTCCGGCTTTGGTTATTCTCGGGTCGTTTTCAAACTTTTGGTTTTCTTCCCACTGCTTCCGCCATTTTTCTTCCTTAAGCATTTCCTGGAGGATATCATCCGCGTTGGGAACCATGGATCTGAACTTCCAGATTTTTATTTCTTTACCGTTTTGGCCGATGCGCTTCTGACGGTAAAAGATTTTCGCCTTATCTCCGGTCAGCAAATATACCAGTTTCACAATGATCGTAATCGGGATCAGCAGAATCGTTCCGACCAGACCACACAGAAAATCGATAAACCGTTTGATTCCCAGATACAGCAGCTGCCCCGGCCGGAAGGAGAATGCACCGATACTCAAGGCTTTGTATACGCCAAAATTCTGAATGTACTGGTCTTCCGGTTGGAAGCCGATTGCGGATTCCACGACCATATTGAGCCCGACAGCGTTGGCATTCAGCCGTTCCATGACTCCCGGTTCCACTTCTCCCGGTCGTACCGCAATCAACACCTCATCAATGTTCTGATCCAAGATATGTTTCTCATATACATCCCGGCCGTATACCGGAATACTTCCGATTTCTTCTACTTCCACGCTGTCCTGTTCACTGTCAATCAGATGAATGCCAATAATATCGTAGAGTTTAAAATCCCCAGCTGTAACATTGCGGATCGTCTTTTCGATATTCTCTGTTTTACAGATTACAAACAGAGGAATTTGCTTTGTTGTTTTCACAACAACTTTGCCGGACAAAAGCAGTTTCTTCCACAGGAATTTCAGAAGTACAGATGAAACAAAATAGATGCCATACATCACAAAGGACATCTCGCGGGAATAGGATGCACCGATCTTAAAGGCATAGAAGATCAGGCTGGCAATCAGGAGGTTATAGATCGTCAGCTGAAATGCCCGGATCAGCTCCATGTAGTACGAGCGGCGCATGATGCCGCTGTACGGATTCACAAAGAAGTTGATCACAATGCTGAGGATCAGGACAATGAACAGATACCGGGTCCATTCATCATTTGTATAGAAATCCCACTCATGGAATTTCAGGAAATAGGAAATCAGGAATGAAATAAACAAGGCAACCAGGTCTACAATCATAAAGTCCATATGCTTGGCCCAGGAGTACTTGCTTTTAATCTGCATTTGCGGTCACCTCATAATAATATTCATTCGATCAGTTCCCAAGCATTTACAAAACAGAGAAAACGATTCCTTACTTTTGAATCATACAGAGTGTTCCGGCTGTTGATGTCAAGCTGGAGAATCCATTAATGGCATCCAGGTTATAGGCGAACATCGCCAGTTCAGCCCATAAGTCTGCGGGGAGAGTAATATCGATGTCTTCGTCACCGTGAAGGATGATGGACACATCCGGCTGGGATATCTCCTGTTTTTTCAGCCGTTCCTGCGTATACTCAATAGCCTTGGAAAAAAGGGAAGCAAAACAGGTGGCATTGACCTGGTTGGAACCGAGCACCAGCATCACGTCCTGGGCAGCGGTACCATCCTCTTTTGTAGCAATCCAGTCGGGGGAGGATACATTCTCAAAGCGGTAATCTGTTCCCTCAATGATTACGGAAACCGTGCTGATGTTCAGGTGCTTTGTGCCGCGGTAGCGGATCCAGATCCGGAAGAAGGGAATCTGCGTCTTTTCGTCTGACCAGCCCCGGATCATTATTTCCGGGAAAATGGTGCTGTAGTAAAGGTCGTTTTCATATGGCGTGGAAAATGACCGGTATTCCGCCGGAACCTGTGTCTGGATAAAGGCGGTGTCCCCATCCTCAGAAACATCCTTCCGGAAGTATTCCGGATGATCCGTAAAGCAGGAGAAATCAGGTTTTCCGGACATGGTTTCATCCGCCTCCGTCTGTTCCGCCACTCCGGCAGGAATCAAGGATATATACAATATCAGAGCCAGGATCAGGGCAATAAGCCTTTTCATTGAATTCCCCCTTCCTCAGGAAATGTGGTAGGCAGGCAGGATTTCATGCAATGCTTTTTTCACATCCTGATGTCCTTCAATGCACTTCTCAAGTTCTTCAAGCCAGCCCAAGACAGTTTCCCATTCATAGTGATCCTGCCTGGCCACATAGATCCGGTCGCGTTCTGTTGCCTGATCGTTTTCTTTGTCCAGCAGGAGCTCCTCATAGAGCTTCTCGCCTGGCCGCAGGCCGGTGCAGACAATCTGTTCCCGGCCGGTGCCGTAAAGATGGATCATCTTCTCAGCCAGATCCCGGATCCGGACCGGTTCGCCCATATCCAGGATGAAGAGTTCTCCGCCCTTGGCCATACCGACAGCCTGAAGCACCAGGGAGGCTGCCTCGGGAATCGTCATGAAATAGCGGATGATGTTCGGATCTGTCAGCGTCACAGGGCCGCCAGCCCGGATCTGGCGCTCAAAGATCGGGACAACGGAACCGTGGGAGCCCAGGACGTTGCCGAAGCGCACAGCCATAAACTCGGTGTTCTTCCTCGGAATGGAAGAGATCACAATCTCCGCCAGCCGCTTGGAGGCGCCCATCACATTGGTGGGGTTCACCGCCTTGTCTGTGGAAATCAGAACGAAACGCTGCACATTGCATTCCACAGCAACCTTTGCTGTTTTATAGGTGCCAAAAACGTTGTTGAGAATTGCCTGCTCGCTGCTGGTTTCCATCAGCGGAACATGCTTGTGCGCTGCCGCATGAATCACAATATCCGGCTTATACTTGCCCATCACCCGCCAGAGGGATTCTTCATCCCGGACACTGCCAACTTCCAGCACAAGGGTGTTGGCCACCAGTTCTCCATATTTTTCCTTCAGTTCGAAGAAGAGGTCATACATATAGTTTTCGGAAATATCGTAAAGAACCAGTTTTTTCGGAGTGAAAGCCATGATCTGGCGGCACAGCTCAGAGCCGATGCTTCCGCCGCCGCCGGTAATCAGAACTGTCTTTCCGGTCAGGAAGGCGTGCACTTCTGTCATGTCCAGATGCTGTTCCGCCCGTCCCAGCAAGTCCGCAATATTGACTTCCCGGGCCTCCGCGCCTTCCCGCACGCCGGAGTAGATCATCACATGAGCACCGGTTTCAATGCAGTTGTTCAGGAGAGCGGTAATCTCTCCCTTGGGTGTTGCAATGGCAATGATAATTTCGTTGATGTTGTATTGATCAGCCGTCTCCGCCACGGCATCCGTGCCGCCGACAACCGGAACCCTTGAAATGGAGGAATGCTGCCTGGACGGATCGTCATCCAGGATTGCCACGGCTGTCGCGTTTCCGTAACGTCCGTTTTGGATATCCCGGATCACGGTGGCCCCGGCATAGCCGGCACCGATGATCAGAATCCGTTTGGTTTCCTTATCTTCCTTCCTGCGGCTGCCCGCGGTTTTGTACCGGATCAGGTAACGGGAGGCCGCAACCAGGAAGAGGGTAATAACCCACTGGATGAAATAAACCGGCCGGGGCATCAGGAAGATGTTCACGCCGATCCTGTCCCGGAAGAGATAGAAGATCAGGGAAACCAGGTATGTGATGCCGGTTCCCGCCAGGGTACTGATGCCGCACTGAATCAGGACGTCCTGTCCGGCATAGGCCAGGATCTGGCGGTAGACACCACTGAGCCATAAGGCAAGCAGCGTAGTGACAAGCAGGATCGGGAGGGTCCTCCAGAGATGAACCACATGGTTTTCAGGAACGCTGAGGGAAAAATAGAACTCTACCGATATCAGCAAGCCGATGAACACGAACAGCGCGTCCATCACCGGCCACAGGTATTTCTTCAGTCGTCTGATAAATGGTCACCTCTTTACGATTTCTGGAAAACGGATTCCTGAAATCAGTCTGTTGTTATTTCACTTACTGATTTCTGCTTCTGTCCGGTGGTCAGAAGGATGCCCACGGCCACAAAGAAAAACGGCATAGTCGGACACGTTCCGGTTCTTAGCCAGAGGAAGCATTCTATGATTTCACCAAGTAAAATCGAAAGAATGAACGGAACAACAACCACTTCCCGTTTTTCCTTTGAAGTCAAAACAAGCCGGAAAGAAGAGCTGACAATCTTGCCCAGAAATGCGCCCATCAGCAGAAGTCCCGGAATGCCGTTTTCCAGCAGAATCATCAGTGGCATACAATGACAATGGTTAGCGTAAAATGTCATATTTGGAGATGCGTTCACGAGCGTCATGGGGTTATAAATTGAAGCTCCCCATATCAGATACAAAGGATTGTTTTTAAGAGTATCTATCGCAGCGTTCCAAATCATGGGACGATCGGTCAGGAGATTATTTCCGCCATAACCACGATTTGACACGAAGGCCTTTGTCTGCACTTCTTCCGCCAATGCACGTGGAATCAACAAGCCGTTGGCCCGTACCTGATTAAACACGGAAATGGTCTTCATACACAACACTACAGAAGCAACAAAGATCATGCCGGCTATCGCTAGCCCTGCTACCCAGGCATACCAGCTATGCTTCTTCTTTTGCTGAGCCTGATCCCGCAGTTTGCGAATAATGAAGATGCCAAGCATTGACGCAATTCCAGCCGAAACCGTTACCTGGGCGCAGCGGGAATCCGTCAGGCAAAGCGCAATATACATCGGAATGATGGAAAGCAGGAAAAACACTTTGGTCTTTCTGCTATTTCCAACAACTGCGCCACACAGAGCCAATATAATGGATAAACTCACAACAGATCCGGATACAGTAGGGAAGAAAACCAGAAATAATCTGTTGTCCTGTGTTATTCCCCATATAGCACCTTCACCGATTGTGTAGATGTTGTTCCCTGTCCATGCCGCATGTATTCCCAGGCAGCTGGATACTACCATTCCAATTGTCCAGATGGTTATGCAGATGTTCAGAAAACTTTTCAGCTGCTTTTTGCTGAGGATCCGGGCCATTCCATAGCAGGCAGAAAAGGCCCAGAAGCCAGTCAGAAGCGCGTCGCTGACCGAATCCTGAAAAACATTGTCAGGACCTTCAGCAACAACCCGGACCAGTTTCATCAGTAAATAAACCGCCAGCAGCAGGAACCCTTTATCCTTCCACAGTTTTCCAAGGTAGATAGCCATAATGCCCGTGATTACCCGAAGCACCCATACAAAACCCGGAAAGTTGAATGCTTTTCCGGTTGCTGTCTGGTCGCAATATGTGGCAATCACCGCCAGATAACCAAGAAGTAGAAGAGCCATCAAAAACGTATAAATAATCCGTCCGATGGTCCATGACTGCTGTCTGTCCAAACCAATTCTCCTTTT
Organism: Clostridiales bacterium FE2011; assembly: GCA_017569305.1. Classification (NCBI taxonomy): domain Bacteria; kingdom Bacillati; phylum Bacillota; class Clostridia; order Eubacteriales; species Clostridiales bacterium FE2011. Next base: position 1,711,498 of record CP069418.1, read on the forward strand.
GTTTAATGGGCTGGTAGCATTCTGCTGTGTTTTATATCATAGGCAAAAACAGATAGCTCCGCCATACGGTCCGCTGACGCGCATCGCTGAAGAGATCCGTTTTTTCGGCGTTTCCATGCTCCAGCAAGCCACTGCGAGTACTTCCACGCCTGCCTGTGTTCCCCCGAATTATTTTGGGGGGAAATATAACCACAAAATCAAGCAAAATCAACATGGTTATACAGAATAAATTATACATTTCTTCCTATTATGTGTCAACGAAAGGGGCGGAAATACGGGTTCCGGGGTAAATTACCGGAAAGCCTTATTTATCAACATTTTCAGCGGTTAGTTTGACGCTTTTTTATATGTTTGTTAAAATAGCGGGAAGAAACGGGCAGGATGCTCCGTTTAGTTTTCCGGAAGGAGATGATAGATGTATGAGTAAAATCACTCGTACGATTGCCTGTTTAGTTGCGTTTTGTCTGATGCTGGGGGGCATTGCCCTGGCAGAAGAAACTTTTGGTATTGGTGAAGCTGCGGTTCATGAAGCACCGGTCCTCAGCCAGGAATCCGCTGTGCTGCCCGCCAGCAAAAGCATCGATCCCACTCCCGCCACCACCGTTGACGTGGCGGCAAACACCGGTACGACCCCTACGGTCACTACCGAATCCGGTACTAAGGGTTTTGTGACCCGGATGTATCAGGTTGTTCTGGGCCGTGAACCCGACGCAAACGGTCTGGCTACCTGGGTCAATGAACTGGACAGCGGCAAAATGAAGGCTGCGGATATCGTAACCGGATTCTTCAACTCTCCCGAATATACGGGAAAGAACAAGAAGAGTGAAGAAGTCGTTAAGGACTGCTACAATGCCATGCTGGGCCGTGATCCCGATCAGGGCGGCGCTACCTACTGGAAGGCGATCCTGGACATCGGTATGTCTTCCGACAGAGTCTGCTCCGGCTTCCTGGGCAGTCAGGAATTCACTGACCTGGCCAAGAGCTACGGCATCCAGCCCGGCACCATCACCCTGAAGAATGCCCGCGACCTGAATGCTGAGCGCACCGCCTTCGTGTACCGCCTCTATCAGGACTGCCTGAAGCGGCAGCCTGACATCGCCGGCCTGGAGAACTGGTGCAAGCAGCTTACCCAGGGTTATGCCGGAACCGCTGTTGCCAGCGGATTCGTGTTCAGCCCCGAGTACAAGAACACGCTGCCCAGCAACGAAGAGTATGTCGATATGCTGTATCGCACCATCATGGGCCGTGAAGCTGATGCCGCCGGCAAGGCCGACTGGATTAAGCAGCTGAACTACACCATCACCCGTGAGAAGGCGCTGAACGGCTTCATGCTCAGTAAGGAATTCTCTGAAAAGTGCGCCACCGCTGGTATCAAGGTCGGCAACAAGATCAAAGAGCCCGACTCCACCCGTGAGTGGAAAGCCAACATCCTGGTCCTGTCTCTGGTGAATGCGGAGCGCGCCAAGGTCGGCGCCGCTGCCCTGACCACCCGTGAAGACCTGTGGGAACGCGTTGCTGAAGTACGTGCGGAAGAAATCACCAAGTCCTTCAGCCATACCCGTCCCAACGGCAAAGATTGCTGGTCTGCTTATACCGACGCCGGTTTTGCGGATTCCCGCGAAGCGGAAAACATCGCCTTCGGCTTCAAGTCCGAAAAGGAAGTTATGAAAGCCTGGATGAATTCCGCCGGCCATAAGGCCAACATCCTGAACACCCAGCTGACCACCCTGGCCACCGGTCTTTACAAGAAGACCAACTGGTGCCAGAGCTTCTACGCTGAATAATCAGGACTCAACAGACAATCGCAACAGGATCAAATCCTCAAAAAACGGGGGCTGTCTTCACAGACAGCCCCTTCGTTTATTCCGGACTAGCAGCTTCCTGTACACATCCGTACAGGGGTTTTGTTTTATATCTTGTTTTGCCTTGCTTCTTTGTTTTCCTTTCCCTCGTCCGGTAATCCACCCCGAGGACATGATACTGAACGTCCTCCAGAATTGTGCACCCCACGAACCCCCATCAGCCTGGGCACTGCGAATTCCCGGGGACATCTTTGATAATCAGATACACAATAGCATCTACCCGTAAATTTGCTTCAATTGCTATCCAGGGCATTACCAGTATTTCCGTTCCATTGTAAAAGGGGCGCCGGATAAGCTGATTATCCGGCACCCCTGGTTTCATATCAGTTATGGGTTTAGGCTTACAGACCGTAAGAGGCCATGATCTGAGCAAATTCCTGGGAATAAGCAAATCCGCTGGCAACCTGGTCGCGTGTCATTCCCGAATTCAGCCTGCTAACCCAGTCCGCCAGACCGGGTGCGTCATACTCACGGCCCAGGAAGGTCCGGTAAAGCACCTTGACAAATTCCATGTCGTTCAGGTTCTTGTTCAGGAATTCCTGAGAGTGCATAAATCCGTCCAGCGCCACGGTCAGCACGTTTGCTTTGGTCGGATTGGACAAGATCTTGCCGCACCAGGTATTCAGGCCGTCCGGGTCGTAGGTTCTGCCGAGCATCTTCGTATACAGGCGGCAGACAAAAGCGGTGACACCGTCGTTTTTGTCCCGGGGTTCATCCGACTGATAGCTGCCCCGGTAAATGCCGTAATATGCGCAAAGCTGGGCGAATTCCTGGGATCCGGTGAAGCCGCTGATTACAGCCTTCCTGGACATGCCGCCCTCAAGCTTCTGCACCCAGGTGCTCTTGCCAGCCGCGTCGGAAGCACGGCCCATGATGCCTTCATAGCAGCGTTCCACAAAGTCCGCGTTGGAAAGGTTGCGGTTCCGCATTTCGGCGCTGTCAAAGAACCCGTATGCCACCTCGGCTCCTGTCCGGGCGCCTCTCTTCAGCTCGTTCACCCAGGTCTGCAGGCCGCCCGCGTCCGGTTCACGAAGCAGGCAGACCCTGTACATCCGGTATACGAAGGCCGCAACAGGATCCCTGGTCGCCACCGTTACGTCACAGGAGAAGGTCAATCCGCCGTCGCGGGTGGTTACCGTGATCACGGTCTTGCCGTCCTTTTTGGCAGTCACCAAACCTGTTCCGGTAACCGTAGCCACCTCCGGATTACTGGAAGTCCAGGTCAGGTGCTGGTCATCTGCGTCCGTGGGAAGGACCGTTGCTTTCAGCTGAACGCTTTCGCCTTCCCAGAGGCCGTAGCTGACATAATTCAGATAGACGCTGCTGACATGTACCGGAAGATTGACTGTGAACGCGATATAGTCTGAAACCGTATCATTATCATCACTGACGACCTTAATCTGAGCTTCACCATTCTTCCTTACAAGCACCTCACAGGTATTGCCTGTCACACGGGTAATGGACATCACGGAAGAGTTGGTCGTTGTCCACGTCACGTCCGTCTGGGTCGTATTCCAGGGCGTCAGTTCCGCCTCCAGAATCAGCCTGTCTCCGATTTTGAACCCGCCGCCGGTGGATTCATTGATGGTGAAGGTATGCGCGTCATTGTTATAGTTCTTAATCCTGATAGCGGTCACAGGAACACTTTTAGGAGTAACCTCCACGGTACAGCTGGCGTAAACGCCGTTGGTGCTCATAGCCGTGATCACAGCGGTACCGCCCTTTCCGGCGCCGACCACCTTGATCCCGTCCTTATCCTCCACCAGACGGGCCACATATTCATCTGAAGTGTACCACTGGAGCGTCTTGTTGGTCGCATTTGCCGGCTCAATCTTATCAACCTTCAGGTCAAAAGAGTCTCCCGAATTGATATAGACTATTTCCGTTTTATCCAGGATAATCTTGCTTACCAAGTTATTAGAGCTGTTGGAATAATTCTTTTTTGTATACAGCTTGATGGTGGAATCACCTTTTACATAGTCACCGTTGACTGTAAAACCACCGCTGGTGCCATAGTCATATTTATATTTATATTGTCCTATCGCATTGCCTAGTGTTCGTTCACCATTAGCCTGGTAAGGAACTTGGATATCGTTACCGGAAGAAGTACATATCACTTCCACCTCTACGACCGTTTCCTGCTGCGTCACATAAGGCGTTTTCAGTTTCAGGTTATAGAAGCCGCTGTAATCCGCTTTCCGGGTATCGCTTCTGGAAACCTCCTTGCCATTCACCCGAACAATTGCGTTCAGTTCCATAGTTATGTTATCATCGCTGACTTCAATACCAACAGACTGAAGCTTTTCTTTTGCGGCTACCATGAATGATTGTTTAATCACAGCTTGATCGCTCACAGTCTTTTTACCTGTTATCGTACTGTACGTTTTGTCATAGCTGTAACAATAATCCGCAACGTCTTTGTTTTCCGCATCATAGGAAGTTGCCCTGCTGGAGAGCAACGATGCATCTTCATAGGAAATCCAGAAATAACCGTTCTGGCCGAAACCTGTTCCCCAGCTATTGCGGGCTTTCCAGGCGCCATTGCTCTCAGGCCGCAGTTCAGACAGGAAGTTGTTCCTTGAATAATTGTCATTCCAGCCGACCAGGAGCACATCATGATTGGTAGTCTTATATGTCCCGTAAAGAGATGCTGTTGATTCATTATAAGCCACCTTGCCACCATTCAGAGAAATTGCCGTATTGTATGGCATATCTTTAGAATTGTTTGGCATGCAAATGCTGACCTTGACCGATCCATGCTCCTGGATCTGCTTCTTCAGCGCATCAGTATCAGACGCCTTCAAGTTGTAAGCTCCCACAATCTGGGCAGCAATATTCGTATAGTCCGACGGCAGCTTCTCCGCCTCACTCCTGCCCACAGGATAGGGGTTGGCCTCCTCGGTGGTGGTACCGATCAGGCTGGCCAGGATATGATAAGCCATTGCGCTCAGGCCGCCCAAATCCAGATAGTTGTAACCCTTGTCATTATCATTAATCGTCACAGATACGCTGTCACCTTCCCCACCTTCCTTGGGATAAGGATAGTTATGAGCGGCAAAATACGCCAGGAAAAACTCGGAAAGGTCTATGGAAGAGTTCTCCGTCTGATTAGCTTTGATCAGGTCGATTTCCATGGCGCCGACCGCGGCAAAAGCCCAGCAGGTTCCGAAAGGATTCTGATTCCGCACTTCCGGCAGAGTAATCCCCGATTCAGGCTGATAAACCGCGGCAACCAGCTGGTCTTCTTCCATAACGTATATGGACGAAGTCTCCGGATTTACACCTTCCACAGACAGTTCGTGCAGTTCTTCTTCAGTAATGAACTCTTCTTCCTGTTCTACATCTTCCAGGCTGCCGAAAGCATATTCTTCCGGTTCCTCTGTTTCTTCAGGAACCGGTTCTTCAGCAACTTCTTCTGTTTCTTCTTCAGAAGACTCCTCAGCGGGTTCCTCCGCCGTCTCTTCCGTCAGTTCTTCCGTTTCCTCTTCGTCAGACTCTTCGGAAGGCTCTTCAGCAAGACCCTCAGCAGGTTCTTCTGAAGGTTCCTTGGCAAGTTCTTCTGAAGGCTTTTCTTCTGAAGGTTCCTCTGTCGGTTCCTTATCCGGATTTTCAGCCGGTTCTTCCCCGGGATTGTCCGCAAGCTCTTCTGCGGGTTCCTTCGCGGGCTCTTCTACAGGTTCATCATTGGGTTCTTCCGTGGGTTCGACAAGCTCTTCCGTCGGTTCTTCCGTGGGCTGCTCTTCCGGCTCCTCCGGGAATTCCAGCGCAGCCGGCGGCATGAGGACAACGTCCTCATTTTCGATCAGGCCGGGCAGATCCGTGGGAGTCGCGATATTCAGCAGGATCAGGCTTTTGCCCTCAACCCATGCGGTTTTCGTTTCTTTTTTGGCGGTATAGCTGATGGCAGCCGCTTTTCCGCGGACTTCATTCACCAGCACCGGGGCGTCCATCAGCAGGGTACCCTGTTCCTCCGTCAGTTCAGCATCTGTATAAAAAATCGTACCGGCCCGCAGCTTCGCACCGTAGGGTAATTCCTGTTCCTGCCAGGGCTGAGCCGCCGCGGCAAGGCCGGGCATCAGCAAACACAGCGCCAGCAGCAAGGCCAAAGCCTTCTGACGAATGTCGGTGTGTTTGTTCATAGGGTTTCCTCCTTCGGGGTCTTCATTAATAAAAGGATCAGGCCGGGGAAATCCCCGGCTTGTACAGCGGCGGGGGACATTTCCCACCAGCTCATGCAGAATTGCTGCTCCGGCGGTCTTCCGTTATTCTTCGGGAATCAGCCGGATAATGTCCTTGAAGGGCATCAGCATGGCATCGCATTCCTCCGCCCTGTGGTTTTTCAGGATGATCTCCGCAGCTTTCTGCATCGCGGGAACCTCCGCCCGCATCAGCTGGTTCGCGTAAATAACGATATTGGCGCCTCTTTCCTTCCATTCTTCCTCCGTCACGGAGTTGAAGGAAGTGGGAACCAGCACGATGGGCGTCGTGCTGTCCTTGGCCCGGAACTTTTCAATGAATTCCTGGATTTCAGAGGGATCCTTCTTCCGGCTGTGGATCATGATGGCGTCCGCGCCCGCCTCCGCGAAAGCAAAGGCCCGGGTCAGGGCGTCTTCCATGCCCTGTTCCAGGATCAGGCTCTCAATCCGGGCACAGATCATGAATTCCTTTGTCCGCTGGGCTTTCTTGCCGGCGCGGATCTTCTCGCAGAAGTTTTCAATGCTGTCCTGGGTCTGGACAACCTCCGTACCGAAGAGGGAATTCTTCTTCAGGCCGGTCTTGTCCTCAATAATCACCATGGAAACACCCATGCGTTCCAGGGAACGGACGGTATAGACAAAGTGCTCCGTCAATCCGCCGGTATCCCCGTCGAAGATGATGGGTTTGGTGGTCACTTCCATGATATCGTCTATGGTCCGGAAGCGGCTGGTCATATCCACCAGCTCAATATCCGGCTTGCCCTTGGCAGTGGAATCGCACAGGGAGGACAGCCACATGGCGTCAAACTGGCGGGCACCGCCGTTTTCATACACCACGGTATTCTCCACAATCAGGCCGGTCAGGCCGTCATGGGCTTCCATGACCGTCACCAGGCCCTTGGCGTCCAGCACCTTCCTCAGCCTGCCCCGGCGGATATCCGGCATGGCCAGCTCCGCCCGCTCCCGGCGCTGAAGCTCTTTATACTTCTCGTCCCGGCTGTAAGGGAACTCCGCCAGCTTTCCGCCGTAGGTTTCCAGGATGGAAACCACCTCGTCCCGGATGGGTTTCTGGAATCCCGTGCACCAGTCATCCCCGTGCACCACGATGTCAGGGCGGTATTTCTCCAGGTTTTCCTTATAGCTGAGCGTCCGCTGCTCCACGACCCGGGATACCCCAGCGATGTTCTCAAACAGGCGCATCCGTTCCACCGCGGGCAGCAGCGGGAACCGCTTGTAGGAAGCCACAGCCTCATCTGACAGCACGCCAATGATCAGCTTGCCCAGCCTGCGGGCCTTCCGGATAATCGCGATATGCCCGCCGTGGATAATATCCGTAGCAAAACACATATAAACCGTGCGGTTTTCAATTTCCTTCAGCTTCGCGGAGACGACAGCCAGATCCTCCGGATTGTCAATCTCGGCGCACAGCAGATCCCCGACGTCCAGGGCCGTAATGTTCGCGGCGCCGTTCAGGGCGTTCAGGGCGTTTTCGGCATAGACTTTGGTATTGCCCGTCTCGCAGAACGCGACGATCTCATCCAGCCAGACCTTCCAGTCTTCCCGGTTCAGTTTATACAAGGCCTGGGCCTCCATGGCGTTTTCAAAGAGATCCACGCCCACCTTCATCACCTTACCGTCCCGGATCTGGGCCTTGAAGTCCTTTTCCGGCAGGGGCAGGGTAGAGGAAACGGTCATGCAGGAAGGCCCTGAAGCCAGCACTTTATCAAAAACTTCGTTCTCAAAAACAAGATCACCGTGCATGAGAATAATGTCATCCTGCAGATACTCTCTTGCACAGTAAATCGAATAGATATAATTGGTTTTGTCGTAAATCGGGTTCTTTACAAACGTGAAGTCCAGCGGGAGATCCAGGGATTTACAGTAATCCACCAGCACCCCGTCATAATACCCGGTGGTGATGACAACTTCCGCAATCCCGGCGTCCGCAATCTGCGTCAGCTGGCGGGAAAGAATGGTTTCCCGGGAGGAAATCTCCGTCATACACTTCGGATGCTCGGAAGTCAGGGCACCCATACGGCTTCCGAGCCCGGAATTCAGGATTAATGCTTTCATTCTGTCACCCCTTGTTTCTTCCTTCCCGAGAAAATGCCTTAATGCAATTTCCCGGTCTGTATAGAAACAGCTTTTGTCTGAACAAACAATTCTGAATTCTGAATTCTGAATTCTGAATTTATAAAGTGCATTATGCATTGAACTCTATCCTGCTCACTGCAGGATAAAGTATGTTCCTTCTTCCTGATACTGCACGGTCCAGTAGCCGTGCTCGTCCCAAACGCCTTTTGTTTCCACAATTGATCCGTTCGAAACAGGTGCCAGGGAAACCTGAAGGTCTGAGTATGCCTCCCGGTAGAAGCGCAGATTGATCCCCTCATTGTTGGGATCGATTTCCTCCCCGGATCCGGAAACCAGGATCACCCCGGCAAAGAAGCTGCCGTCATCCCGTTCCGCCAACTCCAGGTACAGATCCGCTTCTGCTTCCCGGCTCTGGGTAAGCACATTTTTCACATCCAGCGCGATGGCAACACTGCCGCTGTTGCCCCGGACCAGGGCAATAGAAACATTGGAATTATTCAGCGCAATAAGATCCTCCCTGGACAGCGTCAGGGACATCAGGCCTTTGGTGTTTTTATCTTCCTGTGCATAGAGGGTGCGCTCACCGGCCGCATCCTTCGGCTTATCCTGCTTGGTCCAGGTCTTGTCACTGTATCCGCACAGGGCACACTGACCCCGCTTCATGCTGTGGGGACGGAGTTCTTCCTTATAATCCACGGTTTCAGTGGAAAGCACTTCCCCACAGTCCAGGCAGACCACCTGGACAGTAGCCGGTCCATATACTTTGTGCGTGGTAGAGCTTACCGAGGTGTAGGCAGGGCTGTCAAAGAAGAAGACAACTTCTTTGGTATTCTCATGAGTGCATGCCAGATCCGTCGGCGTCGCTATAGACATCGTTTCAGCTTCCGCGGCATAACAGAACGCGGAAAGCATCAGCATAAGTAACGCAAAAGCGAGTGTTTTCTTCATCCTTCTGATTCCGGAATCCTCCTGTTTCTCATGAAGGGTATAAACCTCCATGGTCTGTATATTTTACTTCTGATGATATCTTATCGTCAAGTATTGTTGTATTTCAACGGGTTTTGTGATAGAATTGCGGCATTATTCCGGACGTTCCGAACTGCCGGAATAATAAACTAAATTGGAGGGACTCAACATGACTACCATCACCACCCGGGAGCTGAAGGAACGCCTTCAGGAGCTGCAGGGTCAGGAAGTGACCCTGCTGGGCTGGATCCGCAACCATCGCAAGCAGAAGAACATGGGCTTCGTGGACTTCTTTGACGGAACCTGCTTTAAGAATCCTCAGGTGGTGTACGATAATACCCTGCCGGACTTCGAAGCGGTGCAGGCCCTGCGGGTCGGCAGCGCTGTGAAGGTGACCGGCAAAGTCGTCCCCAGCTACAAGGATCCGGAAACCCCGGAAATCCAGGCCAGCGCCATCACGCTTGAGGGCGACTGCCCGGAGGACTATCCGCTGCAGCCCAAGCGCCACACCGTGGAATACCTGCGGGAGATTGCTTACCTGCGTCCGCGGACCCGCCTGTTCCAGGCCGTGTTCCGTGTGCGGAGCGTTGCCTCCATGGCCATCCACAGTTACTTCCAGGACAGAGGCTACGTTTACGTCCATACACCCCTGATCACCGGCAATGACGCCGAAGGCGCCGGCAACACCTTTACCGTGACCACCCTGCCCAAGGGTTCCACGGCGGACGCTTCCGAAGACTTCTTCGGTAAGCCCACCAGCCTGGCCGTTACCGGCCAGCTGGAAGGCGAGACCTTCGCCATGGCATTCTCCAAGATCTACACCTTCGGACCCACCTTCCGCGCCGAGAACAGCAACACCAAGACCCACGCCGCGGAATTCTGGATGATCGAGCCGGAAATCGCCTTCTGCGATCTCGGCCAGCTGATGGACCTGGAAGAAGACTTCCTGAAGGCCATCGTCAAGACCGTGCTGGAGAAGTGCCCGGACGAACTGAAATTCCTGGACCAGTTCACCGGCGGCGGACTGCTGGACAAGCTGAACGCCCTGCTGACCAGCACCTGCGCCCGGGTCACCCACGAGGAGGCCATCACCATCCTGCGCAAGGCCATGGAAAACGGCACCGAGTTCAAGTTCGAGCCGAAGTACGGCGAAGATACCGCCAAAGAACATGAGAAGTACCTGACCGAAGAGTATTTCCACAGCCCGGTCTTCGTCTATGACTGGCCGAAGGACATCAAAGCCTTCTATATGTACCAGAACGACGACCAGAAGACCGTCGCGGCCGTGGACCTGCTGGTCCCCGGCGCAGGCGAGCTCATGGGCGGCAGCCAGAGAGAAACCCGGTACGACCTGCTGACCAGGCGCATGGATGAGCTGGGCATCAGCAAGGAAGAGATGTACTGGTACGTCAACCTGCGCCGGTACGGCGGCTGCACCCACTCCGGTTTCGGCATGGGCTTCGAGCGCCTGCTGATCTACCTCACCGGCGTGGATAACATCCGCGACGTGATCCCCTACTTCCGGACGCCCATGAACTGCGATTTCTAATCGCAGTTCAAATTCAGAATTCAGAATTGTTACTTAACGGAGTGTGCGATTGCCGCACACTCCGTTTTTCTGATTGATCTGCTAAATGATAAAAGCAAAAGCATCCGACCTGCACAGCGAGAATGTGACTGCGGGACAGCACCAAATGTAACGCGAAGTGTGACATTGGGCCTGTCCCTTCTGTCACATTCCTGCTTTCCACAACTTCAACAACGTGGTGTCATCCCGTTGCAGCAGGAATAACTATGAATTGTGAATTATGAATTGGTGAAGAGCTCCCGTTTCACTCATCCTTCACATATTTTTCAAAATCTTGACAATTGTCAGAACAGCCTGTAATATTATTATGTTCGGCTGTGCGGATTTTTGATCCGCTGCTGTTATCGATAGAGCATCCCCCAAATGTATCACCGTGAGTACCCCTCACGATCTGTTTTCTTTCGGGCGGGCCTTCATTCCGTCAGTGACGGTGTCTGTCAGAGGCCATGCCAATCGGAAAGGTTTGGGCCTTCCCCAGGATTGCCATGACCTTTACGGTTGCATCCGCCCATAGTCTTCCGTACCGCGGCAGGCTTTACAGCCCGTGCCGCTATTTACGGAACAGATATGTTACGAACCGGGAAATCCCTCGGTCGAGGCAGTATACAGCCGTGCGAAGCGTTTGTTTTCGTACGGTTTTTTGTTTGCCGAAACGCGCATGGAAAGGGCTTTCCGGCGCATCTGAATATGATAATAAGATTCTGAAAGAAGGGGAGGGAATTTATGAGTCCTGTAATTGCCGCGGTCATAGCCGTGGTTGTGGGCGTGATCTGCGGTCTGCTGGGATATACCTACCGGAAGAACTTCACCGAAAAGAAAATCGAACGGACGGAAGACTACGCGAAGCGTCTGTATGATGACGCCGTCCGCAAGGCAGAAGACTACAAGAAGGAAAAAGTGCTGGAAGCCAAGGAAGAAATCCTGAAGGCAAAGGCAGAAAACGACCGGGAACGTGCGGAAAATGAACGGGAAATCCGGGAACGCCGCAACGAAATCCAGAAGAATGAACGCCGCCTGATCCAGCGTGAGGAAACCCTGGACAAGAAGGCCAGCAACCTGGAAACCCGTGAAGAAACCCTGAACAACAAACTGGCTGACCTGACGAAGAAAGAGACCGAACTGGAAGAGCTGAAAGCCAAGCAGCTGACCGAGCTGGAGCGCATTGCCGGCTTGGACCGTGAAGCGGCCAAGCAGCTGGTGATCGACCGGGTCCAGAAGGAAGCCTTCCATGATGCCGCCGCCCAGGTGCGTGAAATTGAAACCCAGGCGAAGGAAGAGGGCGAAAAGAAAGCCCGCAACATTATCGCCATGGCTATCCAGAAGTGTGCCGCCGACCACGTGGCTGAAACCACAGTCAGCGTCATCAACCTGCCCAATGATGATATGAAGGGCCGGATCATCGGCCGTGAAGGCCGCAACATCCGCGCGCTGGAAACCGCGACGGGTGTGGATCTGATCATTGACGATACCCCCGAAGCCGTGATTGTTTCCGCTTTCGATCCGGTACGCCGGGAAGTGGCCCGCATCGCGGTGGAAAAACTGATCATGGACGGCCGGATTCATCCGGCGCGTATCGAGGAAATGGTCGAGAAAGCCCGGAAGGAAGTGGACAACCAGATCCGGGAAGCCGGCGAGAACGCCGTGTTCGAGACCAACCAGCATGGTATCCATCACGAACTGGTCAAGCTGCTGGGCCGTCTGCGGTACCGCACCAGCTATGGCCAGAACGTCCTGAAGCACTCCATCGAGGTCAGCCATCTGGCCGGCCTGATGGCCGCCGAGCTCGGCGCGGACGTCCAGCTTGCCAAGCGTGCAGGCCTGCTGCATGACATCGGTAAGGCTGTCGACCACGAGAGCGAAGGCACCCACGTGACCCTGGGCGCTGAACTCGCCCGGAAGTATCACGAAAACGCGGACGTGGTGCACTGCATCATGGCCCACCACAACGACGTGGAACCCCAGACCGTGGAAGCCGTGCTGGTACAGGCTGCGGACGCGATTTCCGCCGCCCGTCCCGGTGCCCGCCGCGAGAGCCTGGAGAACTATATCAAGCGTCTGGAGAAGCTGGAGGAAATCGCCAACAGCTTCAGCGGTGTGGATAAGTGCTACGCCATCCAGAGCGGCCGTGAAGTCCGTATCATGGTGAAGCCGGAAGATGTGAATGACGACGGCATCAAGGTGCTGGCCAAGGAAATCGCCAAGCGCATTGAAGAGCAGATGGAATATCCGGGTCAGATCCGGGTCAACGTCATCCGCGAAACCAGAAGCACAGAGTTCGCGAAGTAAGAAACAAGAACAAAAGCCCGTAAGAGCAACGCTCTTACGGGCTTTTTCAATTCATAATTCACAATTCATAATTCATAATGATTATACTTTTCACTTATCCCAGGCTTATCGAGTAGACCCAATCGCTTAATGTGTCATTTCGACCGACCGAAGGAAGTGGAGAAATCTCCTCCGGAGACCTGAACCTTCAAGTGATTTGGAACACCCGTCATTCTGCAGCAGAAAAGATAATTATGAATTATGAATTGTGAATTATGAATTAAAATAGGTAGTTCGCTTTTTTCTTTCCGAACCGCTGGCTGTAGCAGGGATCATACACGTCTTTTCCCCAGCGCTCCTCATACCGGGCAATGTCTTCCGGATCCCTTTCCTCACCGGACAAAAGGAGGGAGCAGGGTTCCTTCACCGCCTGCGCGTGGGGCGTAAAGACAAACCATTTTCCGCCCTGTTTCTGCCGCAAGCCCAGATCCGCCGCGGCCAGGCCGCCCCGGTATCCTTCATCCAGGTCCAGCCAGTTCTCCCGCTTCACCATCAGGCAGCAGAGACTCACCGCGCTGATGTTGTGCACCTTGTTCATCATGTCGTGCCAGCCGCCGGCTGTCACAAACAGGTCTTCGTTGACGCACTGGACCGTATGCTCCATGCCCAGGGCGAAGCCGCCGTGGGTAATATGCTTTTTCCGGTCCGTCAGCACGCCTGTCACGCCGGCCACGTCCTCCCGCTGGGCATACATCAACATTTCCCGGATAAAATACCGGTTCATTTCTGTGACGCCCGCGTCCAGGATCAGCAGGTAATCGGCAGTACTGGTTCGCGCAGCCTCATTGATGAGTGCAATCCGCTCCGTTTCTCCCGCGACAATGATGCTGCCGGTCAGCTTCGGCCAGTCGGTCCGGAACTGAAGCTCCCCGAGGCATTCCTGGCATTCTTCCTCGCTGTCCCCGTGCACGATTGCTTCCACGGAAACATCTTCCGGAATCTGATACCACAGGCGGATTTCCTTGTTTACCGGGACGGCGTCCACCTTCCGGCCGAGGGCCGCCTCATGCTCCACAGCCGCACGGCATCCGTTTTCCAGGCAGATTTGCAGGTTCCGGTGGCTCGCGCTGCTGAAAACCTCCCGCCAGCTGTACAGAACATAGGGAAGGTGCTCAATCTTATCTGTTTTTTCCGCCACCCGCAGGAACAGGTCATGATCCTGGCTGCCGTCAAAACCGCTCCGCAGGCCTCCGATATCCTCCAGCACCGCTTTGCGGATCACGGTCATATGGCAGATATAATTGTCGCTCACCAGGTTGTCCGGGCAGTAATCCGGCTTATAGTGCGGATCCATGTGCCGTTTGCCGTTCTGCGTAATCCGGTCCTCATCGGAATAGATCATATCCGGATGCTTTTCCACAATGCATTCCGCCGTCCGCCACAGGGCGTCCGGCGCCAGCAGATCGTCATGGTCGCACAGGACAATATATTCTCCCCGGGCCAGTTTCAGTGCCTCATTGGTGTTGCCGCTGATGCCCCGGTTCTCTTCTCCGTGGACAATCCGGAAACGGGGTTCCTTTTCACCCCTTGTCTTCAGTACCGCGGCGGTTTCCGCCCGGGTGCTCGCTCCGTCATACAGCACAGCTTCAAAGTTCAGGTAGCTCTGGCTTTCCAGGCTGTCCAGCAGGTCGCCCAGCATTTTCGGATCCGTGTTATAAACCGGGATCACCACGCTGATAAGTCCGGCCGCGGGCTGGTTCTCCCGCTGCGCCTTCAGTTCCTCCTCTGAAGCCCGTTCCCGCAGCCACCGCCGGTCATAGGTTCCCAGCAGCTGCTGGGCCGCTTTCTGGCCCAGCCGTTTCAGGGTATATGTGGTCCCGTGGCTCTGCTGATATTCCCGGATCCTGTCAATCATGCTCATGCTCATTCCTCAGTTTTTCTGCAGTATATGCCAAAATTGTCTTGAAATTCAAACTCCTGCGCATTGACAAACCCCCCGGCCGGCTGTATACTTGTTCCGTAATTTGTCATATTTGGTAAAGTTCTCAGGAGGAAATGCCATGCGTTCCTATTTACTGAAGGAGATCCCGGATCACCTTGCCGCCCTTGCGGTGGAAGGCTATCACAAGCCCGGAAGCCTGACCCAGGCCAGCGGTGCGTGGATCCACTCTGCCGGATCTTTCGTACTGGAAAAGGGGACCTGGCCGCTCAATGCCCATGACCAGTGGGTCTGGCTGGCAGTTGAAAAAGGAAATATCGTCCTCTTCTGGGATAACCATGAGCTGGCTCTGTCCGCCGGTTCCACCTGTTTCCTGCCCGGCGGCGACAAGCGCTGTGAAATCACCACGGAGGAAGATACCCGCTGCCTGTGGATTGCACTGGAGGGGCCGCTGAGTCCCATGGTCGTCCGCAAGATGGGAGCTCTGCTCCACATGCCGCTTCGTCAGGGTGCCCTGCCCAGCCAGATTTACCTGGCGGAGCAGATCGTACAGGTGATTGTCCGCCACAGCGGTACAGCCGATGCGACCTACCAGCTGCAGCACCTGCTCTACGGCATGATCGCGTCCCACTGGGGACAGCCCGTGGCCATGGACGCCATGCTCTCACACGAAATCGCCAAGGTGGTGGACATGCTCCGCGCCAACCAGTACAAGGATAACTTCTCCCTGGCTGATATGGCTGCCATCTCCCGTATGCCTATGGAGACCTTCCGCAAACGCTTCGTGGCAGAAGTCGGTATGCCTCCGCTCAGCTATGTGCTCCACTGCAAGATGGAGCGCGCCAAGGAACTCCTGCGGGACCAGAACTGCTCCGTCCGCCAGGCCGGTGTGGAAGTCGGCATGCAGGATCCTTACCACTTTTCCAAGCAGTTCAAGCACATTGTGGGCATCAGCCCCAGCGCTTTCATGAAGCAGGCCTCTGTGCCCAGCGCCACCATCCGCGGCGTCACCCCGAAGGTCAAAAAGAAGTAACCTTCTTCGAGGTAGGAGGGATGAGGTAGGAGGTAGGAGATAGGAGTTTTATCCCACACTTCCCTGTTCAACCCGTGCCTTTCGTTTAGCCCGCAGTGCGTCCAGTAAACGCCCTGCGGGTTTTTCTATGGCATAGGTGACCAGGATCGCCAGCAGCAGCGAAAGCAGGAAGGAGACCAGCGTATACTGGTTCTGCCAGGGCTGTTCCGCGGCCATGTTCGGCGTATCGCTGACCGAGGGCGGGAAGCGAAGCCGTTTCAGGTGGACAATCACGGTCTGGTGGATCAGGTAATAGTTCATGCTGATCCCGCCCAGGAACCAGGTCACCCGGTTGCCCAGGAGCTTCCGCAGGGGGAAGAGGGCGAACGGGGCGGAAAGGATCAGTAAGGTAAAGAGGATCGCATAGACCGGCCGGTAGATCATCTGATTCATCTGAATCGTCGGAGTATTTCCGGAACGGGCCTGGAAACGCAGCATCTGCAGCAGGCCGAAAAATGCCGCGGCAAAAATGAGGGTCGCCGGAATCTGCCAGGCAATCGGCGTTTTTCCGGCTGCAGCCACCGGCTGTTTGGCCTCTTCCGTCACGGATTCATCTGGTTTCGCTGCCACAGCCGGCAAAGTCCGTTTCGCCTCCAGCCGCACATACGCCATGGCTGCCAGGATCCCGATCACGTACACGTCCAGGAAATTGATCAGCTGGTTGACCACCATGCTGTAATCCACCAGCGCCCACAGGCACCAGGCCCGGAAACCGAAGCATACCGCGCACAGGATACAAAGGGTTGCCACCGGTTTTTTCATCACCCCGCGGGCAATCAGCGGGAACAGGAGGTAAGCCTGCGTTTCAATGGCCAGCGTCCAGCTGGCCGCGCCGAGGGGCGTCGCAATGTAGGTGTCCCAGAAGAAGGTGAACGTGAACGTCAGGTGGGTCGCCACGTCCTTCACCATAAACTGGGGAGTGGTATACAGCTTCCAGGGAATCGCGATGCCGAACAGCACCGCGAGAATGATGAAATAATATCCCGGCAGGATCCGTCTTGCCCGGCGGTAATAAAAGTCCCGGGTATCCGGAGCGGGGCCCTTTTCGCGCATTGCCTTCGCGTAGGGCAGAAACAGCAGGAAAGAACTGAGCAGGACTGTGCCGTCCACCCAGATATAACCGGAACGCACCAGGTAATCCAGGCTCCAGGAGCCGATGGCCGGGGAAAGCCAACTCTGCTGCCAGATGTGGTACCAGCTGACAATGAAAATCATCAGCACCCGCAGTCCGTCCAGTTCAGGAATCCGCTGTCTTCTTTCACTCATTGCTGCTCATCCTCAGTCACAAGGAAGGGGTCAGGAGCAGGGGTATCCGTCGGTTCTGCCGCCGGCTGCTCAGGTTCAGCAGGAGCGGGAGTGGTTTCGGGAGCGGCTTCAGGAGTCTCTGCCGCGCCGTCCGTCTCCGGCGGGGCCGGCGTCTCGGGATAGGGATTGATCCCGGCTTTTTCACAGGCCTGCAGATACAGGTTTTCAATATCCCGGTACTGCCTTCTCAAGGCCTGCCGGTCAAGGCTGGCCAGCAGTTCAGCAGCTTCCGTCCATTCCTCCCGGCGCGTGGCGGCCTTGGCCTTTTCATAGGTCGCCTGTGCCCGGATGGATCCGGTCTTTTTGTAATCATCCGGAATATTCTGAAGCAGTTCCAGTGCCAGGGTGAACTCCCGGCTCTCCGCCGCAGCAGAGGCCAGGGTATACCGGCAGTCCCGGTCCCTGTCGTTGCTGTCCATATAATCGGGAATGGAAGCAAACAGGCTCTGGGCTGTCTTGATATCCCCGGCGGCATAGTATTCATCCGCCTGCTCATAGGTCAGGGCTTTGCACCGTTCCTTGGCGTCAGACCAGTCTCCCGCCAGCAGGAACTCCCGGCTTGCGCCGTCCCTGTCCCCGGCTGCCAGCAGATCCTCCGCCTTGTGATAATGGCATTCGAGGGTCATCTCCCGGCTGTTGAGATAGTCCGGGATGCCGCTGAGCATATCAATCGCACCGTCCCAGTCAGCCTGTTCCATCTTTTTCTGCGCAGGTTCGTACAGGCAGTCGGAAGCCTGCTCCCGGGCTCCGGGATAATCACCCAGGGACAGAAAGATCGTCCGGGCTTCCTCATACTTTTCCTCAGCCTTCAGCGCGGTAGCCTGGGCCATGCCGGCCTTCTGCTCCAGTTCGCTCTTGCCTTCGTAGTCCTCCGGGAGCAGCAGCAGCGCTTCCTGCGCTCCCTGCCAGTCCCCCTGCTCCAGCAGCATCCTCGCCCGGAGCAGATCGGTTTCGTTTGCTTTATCGATGGCTTCCGGCTTTCCCGGAATCGCCCGCAGGAGCGCGGACGCCTTCGCCAGCGTTTCCGCGTCATTGCCGCTGTCCGCGGTCTCCAGGGCAATCTGCCAGTCGCACTCGGTGATCATTTCCTTCGCGTTTCCGTAATCACCCAGCAGCAGGAATGTTTCCTTCGCGCTTGCCGGGTTGCCCGTCGCCAGCGCTTCCCGTCCGGACAGCAGCCGCAGCCACGGGGAGAGACCGAAGAACGCGCCAGCGCACAACGCCACCGAAGCGGCCATCGCGATCAGGATCCGGATCCGGGTTCCCCGGCGGGATTTCTTCTGCTGGTATTCCTCTTCACGGATCCGCTGCAGGCGGATTGTATCCTCCCGCATGCTCCGGCTGTTCAGGTCCAGCTGCCGTTCCCTCATATTGACCTGCGCTTCCACCGCCTCCGGGCTGAAGCGGGAGAAGATCATTTCCTTCTGGCGGCTGCAGCGGGCACAGAATTCCGCGTCTTCCGGATTCGGCCGGCCGCATACGCAGAGCCACAGCCCTTCCTGTTCCACCGGATAGCCGACGGCGGTTTCCCCCGCGGCATACTTCAGCTTCGTCAGCGCCGGGCTGACCGGCAGGGCATTCGATATGTACGCAATCGACTTTCCGGGTTCCCGCCGCCACACCTCGTTATCCGCAAACCAGACTTTTTCGATGACCACATCGATGGAGTGCAGTTCCTCCGACGGCGCACACGGGGCTGTCAGCAGGAAGGTGGAATGGGGCCGCCCGTTCAGCGCCCGCCCGCGGTAGGCAAGGCGTTCCGTTTCACCGCCGTCCTCATCCAGCAGGCGCAGCAAAACCTCGACCGAGACAATTACCCGGTCGCTGAGGTTGAACAGGGTCAGGGTGGCCGCGGGGATCTCTTCCGTCGGCATCGCCGTCCGGAAAAGCTCAGCAGGACAACTTAAATCGATGTAATTCATAATTCTCTTAAATGTCTTTCGCGTTGGTATTCGTTTAATTCAGAATTCAGAATTAAGAATTCAGAATTATTACTTTTCCGCCAATTCCTTTATGATCATCATTTAAGCTTCGATACGGGTTTTCCATCATATTGTTGCAGTTCGGTTAACCATAAATTCTGAATTCTGAATTCTTAATTCTTAATTGGTATGAAGTATGATTTCCGTCAGGAAATAATTATCATACTTCAGCAGCAGTTCAACCTGCGGGCCTTCGGGAGTATCCGTCACATAACGCAGGGTCATGGCGGAGAAATCATAGAAGGCAACGCCATAGGGGGCGGTTCCTTCCGTGCCGTACAGCAGCTCCGTCATATCTTCGCCCATATCATTTTCGCCGTTGCGGAAACGGTTGAAGTCATCACTGAAGATGTCTCCGATCCGAACGCTCCGCGGTCCTTCGATGCCGTCATCCAGGATCGTGAAGCTCAGGATTTCAGCGTTTTCCCCATGCTCACCACAGCGGAAAACCGCCTCATATCCGTCTCCGTCGCAGCGCAGCAGCCAGGTGCCGTCCTCATTGTCAATAATTTCTGTTTCCGGTGTGCCGGGCAGGTCTCCCGGCTTCATGGTCACATAGGGCACGCCGCCCACGACCAGCTCTTCCGCGTCCAGGGCTGTCAGCTCCAGTCCGTTCCGGCTGGTTTTTACCGCCCGGTAATCCTCGCAGCCCGCCAGCTGAATCAGTTCATTATAAAACTCCTCCGCCTGGGAGGCGTCCATCAGCTCCCCGCCTGCTGGATTCAGTCCGCTGACCCGGATCGCGGTAACCATACCGTTTTCAAGGGAATAGGTGACGGCCGTCCGGCAGGACATTTCCCCGTCCGTTACTACCTCACCGTATTCCACCGTATTGATCCACTGTCCGTCCCGCAGGATCCGGCCGTAGGCAAAGCCGGCCTCTGTCTCCCTGAGATAGAGAATCGCTTCCTCCCGGGTACCGGCCAGGTCCGCGTTATCCTGGGGAAACGCGGCCAGAACATCTTCCACCCTGCTGTTCATGCCGGTACCACGGAGCACATTTTCCTCATCGCAGTCAAAAACCAGCGTGTTGACCGGCGTATCCGCTGTCATTTCCGTGCCTTCCGCATAGAACCCGGCAGCTTCATACAGGAAGAAGGTTCCATCCTCGCTTTCGGCATCCTCTCCGGCCGGATCATTCAGCAGCTCCTCGGTAAGCGCCTGCGCCCTGACACGTTCAAGCAGCTCATCCAGTTCCGCGGCTGTGACCACCTTCGCGTTCTCCTCCGCCGCGGCCGGCAGGATTAAGCACAGCATCACCGCAGTAAGAAGACACAGGATCCTTTTCATCATGACGGGTTCACTCCTCCCTGAAGGGTCTTTTTCTTTCCGCTCAAAAATGCGTATACACTGAAGATTATAGCACAGCCCCATCATCATGACAACTCAGTCCCCTTTGCCACAAGATGTTGGGGCCTTGTCAGAAAACCGTTTTCAATAGTAAAATATGCATATACAACTCTGTAAACCCGACCGACCTTCCTTTGGAGAGTATCAAAATGAATAGGCGTATTTTCTGTCTCCTGGCAGCCCTTTTGCTGTTGCTGCCATCCGTCGCTTCTCCTTCTTCCGCCTGTGATCATTATGATCCCGACACCGGCGATCCTTATCCGGAGTACCAGGACGGTTATGTGGCGCCGCAGCCCGGAGTTCCCGGATACTCCGGCGATATCCGCTGCTCCCACTGCCATGCCATCATTCAACCGGGCGGGGTCATCTATGTCGAGGAATTTTATGACTGCATGGATCCGCCCACAGATAAGCCGGACCCACGGATCAATAACCCGCCGGCTCAATACGGGGATAACAATCCGCCTGATACCGATCCTGATAACAATCCCGATGATCCGGATAACCCGGCAAATCCCGATAACCCGGACAATCCGGACAACCCCGCCAATCCGGAAAATCCAGGCACTCCGGAAAATCCCGACAACCCTGTAACCCCCGGGCAGAACAACCCGCAGGATCCGCCGGCAAACGCGGACACACCCGCCAATCCGGAGAATCCAGGCAATCCGGAAAATCCCGATAATCCGGCTGATCCGGAAACCCCTGCGCAGACAGATCCGCCGGCCCAGCAGGACAACCCGGAGACCCCGGAGCAGCCGGTCACGCCGGAGCAGACCAATCCGGAGAAGCAGGAATCCAAACCGGAAACTCCGGAGCAGCCGGTCATTCCCGCGCAGCAGGATACGAAAGAGCAGCAGACCGTACCGGAAGAACCGGTGCAGCCTTCCACTCCCGCCCAGCCGGCGCAGCAGGAGCCGGAAAACGAACCGGCCCAGCCCGAAACTCCTGTCCAGCCAGCGGATTCCAGCCGTCAGGATGAGCCCGCCAAGCCTGTCATACCGGAGCAGCCTGTCATCCCGCCGCAGCAGGATACTCCCGCGGATCCGGAAACCCCGGCGGAAGCCGTCGTTACCCCGCCGCCTGTGCCGGGTGAGAACGACGCTGCGGAACCCTCCGTCACCGCTGTTCCCGGCGGACAGCAGTCCAGGCGCAGCCGCGGCAAAAAGACAGATGAGCCTTTCTCCACACAGTATCCTTACCGGAAGGTCAAAATGACGCCGCAGAAGAACATCCGGGCCAAGGCCGCCGGAATCCTCATCTGGCCCACCGTACAGACGCCGTTTCAGCAGATGCTTCAATGATTTACACAAAGCGCCGCGCTTCATGCGCTGCGCTTTGTGTTTAATTCAGAATTATGAATTCAGAATTCAGAATTATTTCTTAATCCCGATTTAGTCCTATAATTCATGATTGTTGTGTTTATCCTGCTGAATCCTTTGTTTTACTTGCCCCGGAGCATGGTTTGTGCTATACTTCTTTCATTATTTTACAGGATCAGGTGAAAGATCATGGACCGCATTTATGACCCGAAAGTCATCGAACCCAAATGGCAGAAGTTCTGGGAGGATCACCAGACCTTCCGTACGGACGTGTGGGACTTTTCCAAGCCCAAGTTCTACGCGCTGGATATGTTCCCTTATCCCAGCGGCGTCGGCCTGCATGCCGGTCATCCGGAAGGCTATACCGCCACGGATATCGTCAGCCGCATGAAGCGGATGCAGGGCTATAACGTCCTCCATCCCATGGGATACGACAGCTTCGGACTGCCGGCGGAACAGTATGCCGTTACCACCGGACATCATCCGGAAGGCTTTACAAAGGAAAACATCAAGACCTTCAGCCATCAGCTGAAGGAGCTTGGTTTTGACTATGACTGGGACAAGATGATCGCCACCAGCGATCCGGATTTCTATAAGTGGACCCAGTGGATCTTCAAACAGCTGTATCTGGACGGCTACGCCCAGTACATCGATATGCCTGTGAACTGGTGCGAAGAGCTGGGCACCGTGCTGTCCAATGACGAAGTCATCGACGGCAAGAGCGAACGCGGCGGTTATCCCGTGGTCCGCAAGAACATGAAGCAGTGGGTCATCGACCAGCCCGCCTTCGCTGAAAAGCTGCTGGAGGGCCTGGAAGAGATCGACTGGCCGGAAAGCACCAAGGATATGCAGCGCCACTGGATCGGAAAGAGCACCGGCGTTGAGGTGAAATTCCAGATCGTCGGCGGCGGCGAATTCAGCATCTTCACCACCTGTATCGAGACCATTTACGGCATCACCTTCATGGTGCTTGCACCCGACGGCCAGCTGGTACAGGATCTGATGCCCCGGATCAAGAACCAGGAAGAAGTCAAAGCCTATATTGAAGAAACCCGCAAGAAGAACGACATGGACCGGACCGAGCTCAACAAGGGCAAGACCGGCTGCCGCCTCGAAGGCGTCAAGTGCATCAACCCCGCCAACGGCAAGGAAGCAGAGCTGTTCATCGGCGACTTTGTGCTGGCCAGCTACGGCACCGGCGCGGTTATGGCCGTTCCCAGCCACGACCAGCGTGACTTTGAGTACGCCGTGGCCCACAACATCCCGATGATCCAGGTCATCGACGGTGCGGACGTCAGCGAGCATGCCTTTGAAAAGCAGGATTACCTCGGCAAGGGCTGCAAGCTGATCAACAGTGAGGAGTTCACCGGCCTGACCGTGGAGGAAGCCAAGGAAGCCATCACCGCCAAGCTGGAGAAGATGGGCGTGGCCAAGCGCACGGTCAACTATCACTTCCGGGAGTGGATCTTTGCCCGCCAGCGTTACTGGGGCGAACCCGTGCCGGTGGTGCATACCGAAGACGGAAAGATTTACCCCCTGCCGGATGATGAGCTGCCGCTCATCCTGCCGGAGCTGGAAGACTATAAGGGCAAGAACGGCAAGGCCCCGCTTGAAAACGCCGAAGAGTGGAAACACTATGACAAAAACGGCGTAAAGGGTCTCCGGGAAACCAGCACCATGCCGGGTTCCGCCGGCAGCAGCTGGTACTATATGCGCTATATCGATCCGCACAACGACAAGGAGTTCGCGGATTACAAACTGCTGGAGCACTGGCTGCCGGTTGACCTGTACATCGGCGGACCGGAACACGCGGTCGGCCACCTGATGTACAGCCGGATCTGGAACCGCTACCTGTACGACAAGGGCCTGAGCCCCGTGAAAGAGCCCTTCAAAAAGCTGGTTCACCAGGGCATGATCCTCGGTGAGAACGGCATCAAGATGGGCAAGCGCTTCCCCAAGTACGTGGTCAACCCCAGCGACATCGTGGATAAGTACGGCGCGGACACCCTGAGGCTGTACGAGATGTTCATGGGACCGCTGGAAGTTTCCAAGCCCTGGAGTCCCCAGGGTGTGGAAGGCGCCCGGAAGTTCCTGAACCGGGTCTGGACCTTCTTCATGAATGAAGAGAACATCACCGTGGAAAACGACGGCGCCCTGGACCGGGTCTTCCACCAGACCGTGAAGAAGGTCAGCGGAGACTTTGAATCCCTGGGCTTCAACACCGCCATCAGCCAGATGATGATCTTCGTGAATGCCTGCTACAAGAACGGCACCTGCCCGAAAGCCTATGCCGAAGCCTTTGTGAAGATGCTCAGCTGCATCTGCCCCCACATCGGCGAGGAAATGTGGAACCTGCTGGGCCACGAAAATACCATCGCCTATGAACCCTGGCCCGTCTGGGACGAGGAGAAGATCAAGGAAGACACGATCCAGATCCCTGTCCAGGTTAACGGCAAGGTCCGGGCCACCGTGGAAATCGGCGTGGATGAGGGACAGGACAGCGTGCTGGAGAAGGCACATGCCATGAAGAACGTTCAGTCCTTCATCGAAGGCAAGACCATCGTCAAGGAAATCTACGTGAAGGGCAGAATTGTCAACATCGTAGTGAAATAAAAATGTGCGGAAGCGATGCTTCCGCCATTTTTTTGTAATTCATAATTCACAATTCATAATTCATAATTATATTTACATTGGCAGATATGCCGGTTATCATCAGAAGCCTTGAATATCATTGTTTTTCTGCCGCCTGATCCGAAAGTATTTGAAGACTGCCCTGTGTATGCCTTACGGATTGCTTTTGAGCTATCACAAAAAATTGTGAATTATGAATTATGAATTATGAATTTTTCAATTGACATCGTAACATATTCGTAATAGAATGATTCTGTATCATTAGATACCTCTGTGTCTGTTTAAGACCAATGAAGAAGAACGTTGAGGTGAACCATTCATGACCGTGTATCGCCGCCGTCTCCTGTGCCTTGCGCTGGTGCTGAGTATGCTGCTCACGCTGATCCCTGCCGCAACAGGAAGCCGGAACTCTGCCTATGCGGAAGCGGATCGCAAGGGAATCACGCTGGATAAGGTCAACATGCGCTATGGCGCAGGTTCCGACCAGAAGATTGCCTTTACTCTGCCGGCCAACCATGTCTGTACCATTCTGGATACCAAAACGGTCCAGAATGTACTTTGGTACAAGGTGGAAACCATCGATCCTGCCCGGAAGAACAGCAATAAATACACGGGCTATATCCACGGGGACTTTTTCCGTGAGCTGACTGCCGAAGAGGTTGCACAATACAACACCACCGGCAATTCCGCCACCCCCACGCCTGTCCCCGTTGCCAACGGAGATACTCCTACCCCTACGCCGACGCCCGTTCCCGCCGCCGGAAACGTTGACCTGCCTGCCATTGCCGGATCCATCGGTTCCGTTACCGCAGGCGGCACCAACCTGCGTGAAGGCCCCGGCACCGGCTATCACAGCATCACCCGCCTGGACCGCAACACCCAGGTGGAACTGCTGACCATCCCCTCCATCCGCGGAGGCGGCGCCAATACGTTCTATAAAGTCAAATACGGCAATGATGTCGGCTATATCATGAGCGACTTCATTTCCATTCTCAGCGGCGGCCCACAGAACGGGACTTCTGTTGTGGTCACCCCGGTTCCGGCTTCCGCCGTTTCCGCCGCGACCCCGGCTCCCAACACCACCGCCTATACCCATGTGAAACTCACCCTGTCCAGCTGCCACCTGCGCGTCAGCCCGGACGGCGACTATGATCCGAATAATGACTGGACGGGAAAGGGAACCGTCCTGCTGCTGGCCGGCAATCCCGTTAAGAAGGGAAGCTACACCTGGTATCCGGTCTCCAAGGACGGCAAAACCTACTACGTCCGGAATGACTGTGTGCAGCCTTATACCGACAAGGACGGCACCGCGGTGACGCCCACTCCCGCGCCTGCCACCGCCACGCCGGTTCCTGCCACCGTGACCGCGACTCCCATCCCCAATGACACCCAGTACGGTATGGTGCAGCTGATTCTGACCAGCTGCCACCTGCGCACCAGCCCCGACGGCTCCTATGACGCGGCAAACGACTGGGAAGGCCGTGGCAGCGTACTGATGCTGACCGGCGATCCCGTAACCAAGGGAAAATACAGCTGGTATCCCGTCCGCAAGGATGGCAAAACCTATTACGTACGGAGTGACTGCGTCCAGCCCCTTGCCAGCATCACCGCGACGCCCGCGGCTGTGACTGCCACCCCCGCACCGGATGCCGTAACGGCCACGCCGGCACCCAACGCCGCGACCGCCACACCGGTGCCCGCCAATGTGACCTATACCCACGTCCGTCTGATCCTGACCAGCGCCCACCTGCGGAGCGCCCCGGACGGATCCTATGATTCAGATAACGACTGGGTCGGTCTGGGCAGCACCCTGCCCCTGGCCGGAAGCGCCGTAAAACAGGGCGGCTATAACTGGTACCCGGTCACCAAGGGCGGAAAGAAGTACTACGTCCGTGAGGACTGCGTACAGCCTTATGTTGACGGCAATGCCAGCACCCCCACCGCGGTTCCGGAACCCACCGCCACCATTAATCCCAACGGGATCGGCTGGGTGAAAACCACAAAGGGCGGCGTAAACCTCCGGGCCACCATCGGCGGCACCACCATCAAGCAGCTGAAGAAAGGCGTTACCCTGCCTTACCTGCTGGAGCCGGTCCAGAAAAACGGCTACACCTGGTACTTCGTCCAGGACGGCAATAACCGGGGCTATCTCCGCAGCGACGTTGTCACCGTTGTCAATGCCCCTGCAACCACGCCTACGCCGACTCCCGCCGCGGACGGTTCAACTCCCGGTCCCACAGCCGTGACGCCGACTGAAACGCCTGCTACCGGCTACCTGAAGACCAATTCCGGCGGCGTGAACCTGCGGAAGAAGGCCGGTTATACCGACACCATCGGCCGGGTGGACAAGAACGTTGTCCTGCCTTACTACGGAGAACCGACCAAGGTGAAGGGCGTCAACTGGTACTATGTCAAGCACCCGACCCTGGGCTACGGATACCTGCACGGAACCTATATCAACCTGTGCAATGCGGACGGTTCCGCTCTCGCGACGCCGACTCCCGCCCCCACCAACACCCCGGCGCCCGGCACAACCGCCGCGCCCGCCAATAACAACCAGACCGAAGCCAGCTATAACACCCTGAAGACCGGTTCCACCGGCGACGCCGTGAAGAACCTGGTAACCGAACTGAAGAACCAGGGATATTACACCGGCTCTGTCACCAGCAAGTACACCACCGCGGTTGCAGACGCCGTCAAGGCCTTCCAGAAGGCCAAGGGCCTGACCGTGGACGGTATTGCCGGCGCTGCCACCCAGCACAAGCTCTTCAACACCGTGCCGGTAGGCTACGCAAACCTCGAAAACCTGACCATGACCCTGTACCCGGCTGAAAAGATCGACTGGTACACCGGCGGCATCAATGAGCTGTGGGCCACAGGCAGCAACTACAAGGTTTATGACGTGAAGACCGGTATCGTCTGGTGGGCGCACCGCTGGTCCGGCGGATCCCACGTTGACGCGGAACCGCTGACCGCCGCCGATACCGCACGGCTGTGCAGGTGCTACGGCGTATCCAACAGCCAGCAGATCGCGGACAAGAACCTGTATCAGCGCCGCCCGCTGCTGGTCACCATCGGCTCCAGAACCTTCGCCTGCTCGCTGTATGGCGTACCGCATAACTATCCGGAAGGCGACACCATCAGCGACAACGACTTCAAGGGCCAGCTGTGTATCCACTTTACCAACAGTAAGACCCACAGCAGTAAAAAGGTGGACAGCGGTCACGAGCAGGCCATCCAGTATGCCTGGGAGCATGCTCCGAACGGACACAAGTAATTAATTCAGAATTATGAATTCAGAATTCAGAATTAATGGTTAGCTTTATACAAAAGGACAGGCCTTATATGGCCTGTCCTTTTGTGATATAATGCTGGTATTGTTAAGTGAGGTGAGATCGTGGCTAAGGTCAAGAGCACATATGCGTGTACCGCGTGCGGCTATGAAAGCCCCCGCTGGGTCGGACGCTGCCCCGGCTGCGGCGCCTGGAACACCCTGGAGGAAAGCCTTCAGGCCGTTCCGGAAAAGGCTGCCGGAAAAATCGCCGCAAACCAGCGGCCCGGCACCGGCGCAAAGCCCATGTCTCTGAAGGACATTCCGGAGGATACTTCCGTCCGGACGGGAACCGGCATCAGTGAGCTGGACAGGGTTCTGGGCGGCGGAATCGTTGAGGGCGGCCTGATCCTCATCGGCGGTGATCCCGGCATCGGCAAAAGCACCCTGCTCCTGCAGGTTTGCGACCATCTGGCAAAAAGCGGGAAGCGTACGCTGTATGTCAGCGGCGAGGAATCCGCCCGGCAGATCAAACTGCGCGCTGCCCGGCTGGGGATCGAAAGCGATCTGTATGTGCTGGCAGAAAACGCCCTGGACGCCATCGAGGAAAAGATCCGGGAGCTGCAGCCTGACACGGCGGTCATCGACAGTATCCAGACCATGTACCGGCCGGAAATGGCCAGTGCCCCCGGCAGCGTCAGCCAGATCCGGGAATGCACCAGCCTGATCATGCGCCTGTGCAAGGAAACCGGAACCAGCGTGTTCCTGGTCGGCCACGTGACCAAGGACGGCGCCATCGCCGGACCCCGGATGCTGGAACACATGGTGGATGTGGTATTATACTTTGAAGGCGACCGGCAGCAGGATTACCGGCTGCTCCGGGCGGTCAAGAACCGCTTCGGCTCCGTGAATGAGCTGGGCGTGTTCCGGATGACCGGCCAGGGAATGCAGGTTGTGGAAAACCCCAGCGAGGAGCTGCTGAGCCTTCGGGCCAAGGGCGCCAGCGGAAGCACCGTCTTCTGTGGCATGGAAGGCAGCCGTCCGCTGCTGTGCGACGTCCAGGCCCTGACCAGTCCCACCTTCTACGGTACGCCCCGCCGCGCGGTAAACGGCGCGGACAGCGGCCGTGTCGCGATGCTCCTGGCTGTGCTGGAAAAGCGCGCCAACCAGCGGACCTATAATCAGGATGTATATATCAATGTGGCCGGCGGCCTGGAACTGAGCGAACCGGCAGCAGACCTGGCCCTGTGCGTGGCCGTTGCCTCCAGCCTGAAGGATAAGCCGGTCGGCCCTGAAATCGCCGTGATGGGCGAGGTTGGCCTGGCCGGGGAGGTTCGCACCATTCCCCAGTGTGACCGCCGGATTGCCGAGTGTGCCCGCCTGGGCTTCACCACCATCGTTGTTCCGCGGTCCAACGCCCGCCGGATCAATCTTCCTGAAAACGTCAAGGTCGTGGGAGTGGATACCGTCGCCCAGGCGATGAGCGTAATCTTCTGATGTCTGAAAGACATCAGAAGGAAGTATGAGGTAGGAGGTAGGAAGTAGGAGGTATTATTCACCCGATCTTCCGCTATCGTATATATCATTCTGAATTATGAATTAATACATACACTGTGAGGTAATCTATGCGATCTAAAGGTATGGAAAAACTACTGCGGGTACTGCTGGTGCTGCTGGGCATCGGCGTGGGACTTGCCGCGGCACAGCTCGGCCTGGCCCTCTTCCGGCTGAGCCATCAGAATGCGGATATCCCCGCCTGGGTTCCCGTGGCCTCCTATACGGGCATGGGCGTGCTGGGCGGCCTGATTCTCCTGCTGCTGTGTCCCCGGATTATCCGCCGGGTGAGCACCCTTTCCATGGAGATGCAGAAGGAATTTGACAAGATGCCCGCCAACCAGCTGCTGAGCGCCATTATCGGCCTGATCCTCGGCCTGATTGTGGCAGCGCTCCTGCGGCAGATGCTGTCCTTCTTCGGAAACGGCGTGGCCGGCGCGGCCCTGACCGCCATCCTGTACCTGACCCTCGGCGCCCTGGGCTACAACATGGGGAAACGGCGCAGCCGGGAATTCATCACCATGATCACCCGCCTGTCCGGCGCCCGGGAAAAGAGCAAAATCCGGAAGCACGGCTATGCTTCCCGGAAGTACGTGGATACCAGCGCAATCATTGACGGCCGGATCCTGGAAATTGCAAAAACCGGTTTTATAGAAGGGGAGTTTATCATTCCCCAGTTTGTGGTGGATGAGATTCAGCACGTAGCCGATTCCTCGGATGATACCCGTCGGGAACGGGGCAAGCGGGGACTGGAAATCCTGCGGGAGATGCGGGACAGCCTGAAACAGCTTGTGATCGATCCGGCGGATATTGAGGAACTGCAGGATGTGGACGTGAAGCTGCTCCGGCAGGCCCGGGACTGCGGCGGAACGGTCATCACCGTAGACTATAACCTGCAGAAGGCCGCCGCAGTCAGCGGCGTAAAGAGCCTGAACGTGAATGAGCTGGCGGATGCCCTTCGTCCCGCGGTTGTCCAGGGAATGGAGCTCCGGGTTCACATTTCCCGGGAAGGCAAGGAAGCCGGCCAGGGCGTTGCCTATCTGGAAGACGGCACCATGATTGTCATTGAAAACGGCAAAGCCCTCATCGGGGAAGACGCAGACATCGTCGTTACCAGCGTCCTCCAGACCTCCGCCGGCCGTATGATCTTCGCCCGTCTGAAATAATCTTCTGTAAAAACTCAGGGAGTGTGCATCAGCACACTCCCTTTTATAGTACTTTTCATATTCGCCGTAAGGCGGATATTTCACATTGAGCCGCTGGCGGCTCAATACTTCACAAATCAGCGAAGCTGATTTATTTCATGTTTGCCGAAGGCAAACATTTCATTTACCTGCTAACCGCAATCAGCCTGCCTTTTACTTCAGGATGTCGCTGGTCACTTCGTCTTCGTACTGTCTTGTATACAGCCGGTAGTACGGTCCCTTTGCCGCCATCAGTTCCTTATGGTTTCCCTGCTCCACAATCTTGCCGTCCTTCACCACCAGGATCAGATCGGCGTTCTTGACAGTGGACAGCCGGTGGGCAATTACCAGGGAGGTCCGGCCCTTGATCACTTCGTCGATTGCGGACTGGATCTTCTGCTCGGTCAGGGTATCCACGGAAGCCGTGGCTTCATCCAGCACCAGGATCCGGGGATCGGCCAGGATCGCACGGGCAAAGGAGATCAGCTGTTTCTCACCGGTGGAGAGCAGATCGCCGCCCTCACCCACGTCTGTATCGATGCCCTTGTCCATCTTGGCAACCACCTGATCGGCGGAGACCAGCTTCAGGGCCCGGTCAATCTCTTCCTCTGTGGCATTGGGATTGCCATACAGCAGGTTTTCCCGGATTGTTCCGGAGAACAGGTGCGGCGTCTGCAGCACATAGCCGATGGCGCTGTGAAGCCAGAGCTGGCTCCGGTCCCGGGCGTCCTTTCCGTCAATCAGCACCCGGCCCTCTGTGGGCTCAAAGAAGCGGCAGACCAGGTTCACCAGGGTGCTCTTGCCCGCGCCGGTTTCGCCCACAATGGCGATATTGCTGCCGAAGGGGATCTTCAGGCTGAAGTGTTCCAGGACATTCTCGTCTCCGTCCGGATAACGGAAGGTCACGTCTTCAAACTCGATATCCCCGCGGATGGGTTCCCAGTTTTCCTTCTTCGGATTGAAGGAATCGCCATACTTTTCAATGACTTCCGGTGTATCAGTCACGTCGGACTTCGTACCCAGCAGCCTTGTCAGCCGCTCAATGTTCACCTGGGTGGTGATCACGTCCGAGATCGCGTCCACGATCCAGCGGACAGGTTCCATCATGCCCTGGGCATAGGTCATGAACATGGAGAAGGTACCGACCTCGGAAGCAGCAATGAAGCCGCCCTGCCACAGCACGATGGACAGCGCCATCGAGGAGGCGAGGTGCATGGTCACGGCAAAGGCGCCGCGCAGGCGGGCCGCCCGGACCGAGGTGCTGCGGTATTCCTCCGTGTCAGCCACGAAATCCTTCTCCATCCGTTCCTCAATCGTCAGGGTTTTGATGGTCTTCGCGCCGGTGATTGCCTCGTTGAAGTCTCCGGTGATCCGGGAGTTCAGTTCCCGGATATGCCGGTTGGCATGGATCAGCTTCTTCTGGAACAGGGAGTAGAGAATCACGATCAGGGGCAGGATGGTAATGACCATCAGGGCCAGCCGGGTATTCACCGCAAGCATGACCGCCACCGCGCCGATCAGGTAGCTCGTATGCCAGACACAATCCATAAAGGTCCAGGAGACCAGGCCGCCGATGCGGGAAGTATCCGACATCACGCGGGAATGGATCCAGCCGACGCTGTTCTGGTTGAAATAGGAGAAGGACAGCGTCTGAAGATGGTTGAACGCGGCTGCCCGCAGGTCCCGGTTGACGGAAACCTCAGTCGTCATGGCGCCCTTACAGGCAATAAAGGTCGCGCTGGATGCAAAAACAATGCAGAATATGTAGATCGCAATGAACAGTGGAAGGGTATCCAGCGTCCCCTTGGCAATGAAATGGTCCAGGGCGTAACGCTGGAACAGGGGCACGGCAATATCCATACCGGTTCCGATCAGGCCGCAGATCAGCATTGCCAGCAGCGTTTTCTTATACTTTTTCACATAGGGAAGGATCCGCGGAACGCCGAAAAAGGGCAGGGACACCGCATCCTTCCTGATGCTTTCGGTGGCTTGCGTCATACCGCATTCACCTCCTTCTTTTCAGTTGTTTCCGTATCGGACGACAGTCCCTGAATCTCCATGATCCGGCGGTACAGGCCGTCCTGTTTGCTCAGCTCCGCAGGCGTTCCCAGCTGGCTGACCCTGCCGTGATCCAGCACCAGCACCTGATCCGCCTTGGAAAGGGTTGTGATCCGGTGGGAGATCAGGATAATGGTCGCCGAGCCGAAGCGCTTCTCCAGCGCGCTGCGGATCTTCGCGTCGGTTTCCGTGTCCACCGCGGACAGGGAGTCGTCAAAAATCATGATAGGGGTAGGCCGGGTCAGCATCCGGGCAATCGCCGCCCGCTGCTTCTGACCGCCGGACAGGGTCACGCCCCGCTCACCCACAAAGGTGTCATAGCCCTTGGTAAAGGCCTGGACCGTTTCCTCCAGGCAGGCTGCCCGCACCGCGGCGGCCAGCTCCTCGTCCCCGAGATCCCGGACGGCAATACCCAGGTTATCCCGCAGGGTACGGGAAAACAGATAGGGCTCCTGCAGCACGATGCCGATGTTGCCGCGCAGGTGTTCCAGCGCGATCTTCGAGATATCCGTGCCGCCGATGGTGATTCTGCCGCAGTCCCCGGGCAGGGGATACAGCCGGTCCAGCAGGTACATCAGGGTGCTCTTGCCTGAACCGGTGCCGCCGAGAATACCCAGCGTGGTACCGGAGGGAATGGTCAGGCTCACGTCATGGAGCATTTCCTTGCTTCCCTCATAGGCGAAGGTCACATGATCGAAGCAGATGTCTCCGTCCATGGGCGGCTTCAGCGCGCCTTCCGGATCCTTCTCTTCTTCCGCATCCATGATATAGCCGATACGGTCGATCCCCACGCCGGCCTTGGACATTTCGCTGATCATCCGGCCCAGCTGGCGCACAGGCCAGACCAGCATTCCGTTGTAGCTGATAAAGGCAATATATTCGCCGCTGGTGATATTTCCCTTCAGGCAGAAGAGCACACCGAAGACAACCACCAGCATAATCTGGAGGCCGGAGAGGACGTCCGATGAGGACCAGAAGAAGCTCATCAGCCGGCCCAGGTGCACCCACAGGGAGGTGTAGTATTCATTATGCTTTTCAAACCGGTCCCGTTCATACCGTTCCCGGCCGAAGGCACGAACCACCCGGACGCCGGTCAGATTTTCCTGCGCCATGGCGGAAAGCTTGCCCTCATTCTCGTCACAGTCTTCAAATCCCTTACGGAACTTCCTGTGGAAAAAGAGGGAATATCCGATTACCACCGGCAGGGGAATCATGGCGATGAGCGCCATCTTTCCGTTCATGGAGAACATGAAGCTCAGACTCAGCACCAGCAGGATGCCGATCCGGATCAGGTTCGTCATCTGCTCCGAGATAAAGTTCCGGGTGGTTTCAATGTCGCTGGTACACCGCTGGATCACATCCCCGGTGTGATTGCTCATATGCCACTGGAAGGGGAGCCGCTCAATATGGCTGAAAAGCGTATCCCGCATGGTTTTGACCAGCCGCTCGCTGGCCTTGGCGTTGGATACACGGAATTCATACCGTGCCGCCGCGCAGACCGCGGCCACGGCCAGCACCGCCATCGCCATGATCCACATCCGCTGGCGGAGCGCTTCCGTACCGCCCAGGGATGCCAGCAGGCTCTGCACCGGCTGCGCCAGGTCTTCCGTCCCTTTGCCGCCGATGACGTTATCAATGGTAATCTTGATGATCTGCGGGATGATCATTTCCGTAAACGCGGAAACCGCCGCACAGATCATACACAGGATGAATAATGCCTTGCTTCCCTTTAAAAACCGCCAGATCAGTTTACCCCGGCCCTTCCGGGGCTGAATATGATCCTGCGTCTGTATCTTATCCATATAAAAAATGTCTCCTTACAGTCAGTAATCGTGGTATCCGTTTCTCTGACCCGAAGAAGGCAAAAAAACTGCCCGCTGTCGGTTCTCCGACAGCGGGCATGATTTTCGCAACTACTGTATCTCGCAGATCCCTTCATTCATACCGGATAACCTGATGTCATCCTGAATGATAGGCAGGATCCTTGAACTGAATGAATTATTTCAGTTCAGCGAAGTACTTGATGGTGCGGACCATCTGGCTGGTGTAGCTGTTCTCATTGTCGTACCAGGAAACGACCTGCACCTGATAGGTGTCTTCGTCGATCTGGTTAACCATGGTCTGGTTGGCATCGAACAGGGAGCCATAGGTCATGCCGATGATATCGGAGGAAACGAGTTTCTCGGTGGTGTAGCCGAAGGATTCGGAGCTCTGAGCCTTCATGGCTGCGTTGATAGCTTCCTTGGTCACGTCCTTGCCCTTCACGACGGCCACGAGGATCGTGGTGGAGCCGGTGGGGACGGGCACGCGCTGGGCAGAGCCGATCAGCTTGCCGTTCAGCTCGGGGATAACCAGGCCGATGGCCTTGGCAGCACCGGTGCTGTTGGGAACGATGTTGGCGGCGCCGGCACGGGCACGCTGCACGTCACCCTTGCGCTGCGGACCGTCCAGGATCATCTGGTCGCCGGTGTAGGCGTGAACGGTGGTCATGATACCAGCCTGGATCGGGAAAGCATCATTCAGAGCCTTGGTCATGGGAGCCAGGCAGTTGGTGGTGCAGCTGGCAGCGGAGATGACCGTGTCTTCGGGCTTCAGGGTCTTGTGGTTAACGTTGTAAACGATGGTGGGCAGGTCGTTACCAGCGGGAGCGGAGATAACAACCTTCTTGGCGCCGGCTTCGATATGAGCGGAAGCCTTTTCCTTGGAGGTGTAGAAGCCGGTGCACTCCAGCACGACGTCTACGCCCAGCTCGCCCCAGGGGCACTCTTTGGCATCCTTGATAGCGTAGATGATGATCTCTTTGCCATCAACGATGATAGAATTTTCAGTCGCTTCGACGGTGTGCTTGTTCTCACCGATGCGGCCGCAGTAGCTGCCCTGAGCGGTATCGTACTTCAGCAGGTGAGCCAGCATTGCGGGGCTGGTCAGGTCGTTGATCGCAACGACATCATAACCAGGAGCGCCGAACATCTGACGGAACGCAAGACGGCCGATACGACCGAAGCCATTAATCGCAACTTTAACTGCCATGGAAAAACCCTCCTCTAAGTTAGTCGCTTTATGCAATATATTAGGTCCGCATGGTATTGTACCTGTTTTTCCCTTGTTTTGCAACATGTTTTTTCGTTTTCTGTTTGTTTTGGCAGCGCTTTCAGCACAGATTTTACAATCGTTTCGGGCATTTGTGAAAAATGGGCGGGAAACGTTGAAAAAACCTCAAATTTCTTGACTTACAGCCCCTGGAATGATATCCTTTAAGCTACGGTAAGTCCGTACATATTTATTTATGGATAGTTTATGGAGGAGGTCTGTACCCATGATGGAAAACATCCCCGTCATCAAGCTGGGACTCGTCGCCGTCAGCCGCGACTGTTTCCCCATCGCGCTGAGCGAAAAGCGCCGTGCCGCCATCGCTGAAAAGTGCGGCCAGAAGAAACTGGATTTCGTTGAAATCAAAACCACCGTTGAGAATGAAAAAGACATGCTCAAGGCTGTGGAAGAACTCAACGCCGCCGGCTGCAACGCTGCCTGCGTGTTCCTGGGCAACTTCGGCCCTGAAACCCCTGAAACCCTGATCGCCCGTTACTTCGACGGTCCCGTGATGTTCGTGGCTGCTGCTGAAGGCGACGGAGACATGATCAATGGCCGCGGCGACGCATACTGCGGTATGCTGAACTGCTCCTACAACCTGGGTATGCGCCACCTGAAGGGCTATATCCCGGAATACCCCGTGGGCACCGCCGGAGAACTGGCCGACAAGATCGCCGAGTTCATCCCGATCGCCCGCGTGATCGTCGGACTGAAGAATCTGAAGATCATCACCTTCGGACCCCGTCCCCAGGACTTCTTCGCCTGCAACGCTCCCATCAAGGGACTGTATGAGCTGGGCATCGAAATCGAAGAGAACAGCGAACTGGACCTGCTGGTCAGCTACAAAGAGCACGCCGGTGACAAGCGCATTCCCGCCGTCTGCGAAGACATGGCCAAGGAAATGGGCGAAGGCAAATACTATAGCGATATGCTCGAGCGCATGGCTCAGTTTGAACTGACCCTGCTCGACTGGGCGGAAGCCCACAAGGGCGCCCGGAAGTATGTGGCCTTTGCTGACAAGTGCTGGCCCGCCTTCCCGTCCCAGTTCGGCTTCGAGCCCTGCTACGTCAACAGCCGTCTGGCTTCCCGCGGCATCCCGGTCTCCTGCGAAGTGGACATCTACGGCTGCCTGAGCGAGTACATCGGTGCCTGCCTGACCGGCGACGCCGTGACCCTGCTGGACATCAACAACAGCGTTCCGGAATACATCTACGACAAAGACATCAAGGGCAAGTTCGACTACGAACTGCATGACACCTTCATGGGCTTCCACTGCGGCAACACCCCCAGCTGCAAGATGTGCGACAGCCGCGCTATCAAGTATCAGCTGATCCAGCATCGTCTGCTGGAGCCCGAAGGAAGCGAACCGGACTTCACCCGCGGCACGCTGGAAGGCGACATCGCCGCCGGCCCCATCACCTTCTATCGCCTGCAGTGCGACAGCGAAGGCGAAGTTCGTGCCTACCTAGCTGAAGGCGAAGTGCTGCCCGTAGCTACCCAGTCCTTCGGCGGCATCGGTATCTTTGCCATCAAGGAAATGGGCCGCTTCTACCGCCACGTGCTGGTGCAGAAGCGCTATCCGCATCACGGCGCTGTTGCGTTCGCTCACTGCGGAAAGCTCCTGTTCGAAGTGTTCAAGTACCTGGGCGTGAAGGACATCGCCTGGAACCAGCCCAAGAATCTGCCCTATCCCACCGAGAATCCCTGGGCATAATTCTCAAAAGCCTTTCTGAGGGCCGCCGTCAGGCGGTCCTCTTCTTTTTTGCATATGATCCCTATTTCTGTATCAGATCTTCCCGGATTTTCCATTCCAGTGGGGATTGAGTATCAATTTTAGCTAATTTGGAGACAAAATTATGTCTCTTCGTGGAGATAACAGGGGCAGAATTTGACAATAGTGGGAAACGGTGTTAAACTCATGCTCAGCTAGGTTCGCTGCCTATTGTCCTCAGGCGGCTTTTAGATAGATGATTTGTCTTACACACCCTTTAGCCGGAAAGACGAAGGATGCTATTTGCAATGCCGTGGAGGTGCGCGTCTGCGTGGAGCACAATCTGTTAATTACCCATTATTACCACAGCGGTTTTTCCGTCGCGAGTGAACGGACGCTTGTGGTCTTTGACTATTGGCGCGGAGAGAACGGTGAACTGAAGCCAGACAGGCAGATCACCACCGAACAGCTCAGGCAGTATGAGAACGTATTTGTATTCATCAGCCATGAGCATGTTGATCACCTGGATCCGATCGTTTTCACCTGGAGTGAAGCCGGAAACGTGACCTATATTGTCTCCTCAGATATGCCCGTGGGCACCCGCGGCAAGCGGATGGCACCGGGGGACACCCTGAAGCTGTCTGAGGAGCTTACTGTAACCGCTTTTGATTCCACAGACCTTGGCGTCAGTTTTCTGACGGAGTTCTGCGGTATCCGGATCTTCCACGCGGGGGACCTGAATTTCTGGCACTGGCGGGAAGAATCCACCATGCAGGAGATCGAAGAAGCGGACGCTGAGTTCCGCAAGGCCGTCAAACCGCTTGAACAGCAGAAGATCGACGTGGCCTTCTTCCCGGTTGATCCCCGGCAGGGTGCCATGTTTGAGGCCGGTGCAAACTATTTCATCCTCAGCGCCAAGCCCCGGATCCTGATCCCGATGCATTATTTCCGTCGCGCGGACACCGCCCTGGATTATGCCCGTACAGCCAGCTGCAGGACAACAGAAGTCATCGCCCTTCCCGGATACGGAGACAGGCTCCGGATCCAGGCGGATGAAGATCATTACCTGAACGTCTCCTTCCCCTCGGATGAAAACGCCGGAGAAACGGATGAGAACGCCCCGGCAGACGGCTCGGAACTGCCCCTTGATGAAGGAGATACCATGCTGTCGGAAGACGATCCTTTCCTGGAGAGCGATCTTCCCCTTGCATCCCTTGCGGAAGAGGATGATCAGGACCCTGAAGCCGAATGATTTTACAGCTTTGAGCTTGTTTTCCACAAGTTATCCACAGTTTTCCCAAGCCTGTTCATTAATAACACCGATCCATGAAAGTGTTGATTTTCCTCACTTTTCCGGATCGGTGTTTTTTGATGTCCAATGATATAAGGCTTTGCAGGTTGTGGATAACCTGTGTAAATTGTGTATAAGGATCCGGGAGTCGTTTCCAGATCTTTACAGCCTGTAAGCTTTATCCACAGACAGGGCATAAAGCCAGCTCTCCCGGACCGGTTTACCGGTCAGTTCCCGCAGTGCGACAGCATACCACTCAAGCTGGGGACGATACTCCTCCATAAACTCTTCTTCATTTTCGATATGGTCCGTTTTGTAGTCCAGCAGGATCCATCCGTCGCCTTCCCGGAAGGCACAGTCGATCATTCCCTGCACAATCATACCTCGTTCCTGCACATACAGGTTGAAATCCCATTCCCTGTGGACTTCCGGACTGGCCAGCATCCGTTTCCCGATTTCGGAAGCAAAAAACCTGCTGATAATTTCCGGACGGATCCACGCCGCTTCTTCCGGTGTAAATACCTGTTCACTGACCAGCCTGTCCCTTACAGCGATCAGCTGTTCAGCATCCGTTCCGCCCTCCTGCCTCATGGCATCCAGGTTCACAAGGGACAGGAAACGGTGGATTACCGTACCCCTGGCCGCGCCTCCCGCTTCCTTTACAGGATCCATAAACGATGGCCTGCTGCCCGTCTCATACTTCCGGAGCATCCGCTCCACATAATCCGGCGTCCGCTTCTCTTCCGGCGTCTGTTCCTCATCCTCCAGGAAGATACGGTTACGTGCATTCCGGAGCAATGCTGTGACGGAGTATTTTTTCAACCGGTTTTCGTCTTCCGGAAGCAAATTTTGATCAGAATCATTCTTCCACAGTTCATCCACAGGCGGTGCAGAAAGTAAGGTTTCAACCCATGATTTCAGGTTGTGGATAACTTCAGGTCTTTCCACAGTTTTCTGTTGAATACTATCAAAAATCCTTATTTTATAAGGCTTTGAAGCCTGTGCAAAGCTTGTGGATTTCTTGTCGTCATCCATCAGTGCAGGCATAATCAGATCCAGGTAATCTGAGGCAGCCAGCGTTCTGTGGTCCCCGGGAAGCATGTACCAGATCGGCCGGTCAGTATCCGTTCCGACCAGGAACAATTTTTCCTGTGCCCGGGTGATTGCCACATAGAGAAGACAAATTTTTTCCGCTTTCACGTCATGGTCTTTTTTCCATGTGAAGATTTCATCGGCAGCCGTTTTCCGGCACAGGCGCCACTCCGGAACCTTGTAGCGCAGGCACAGGCCCAGCTCCTCGTCCAGCTGGACGCGTTCTCCGGCTCTGCCCTTCAGGCCCTTATCCAGCCCCAGGCAGAACACAACCGGAAACTGCAGGCCTTTTGATTTATGCATAGTCATAATCCGGACCAGGTCATCGTCATTCCCCAAAGCCGAAGCGGCCTGCATTTCACCGCCGGACGCCTGCTCAGACAGGAAGTTCAGGAAATCCCTCAAGCTGTATATGCCATGATCCGCTGCCTGCTCCGCCTGAAGACAGAGGCTTCTGAGGTTCTTTTTGGCAGCATTTCCGTGATCCGACGCTCCGTAAATTGCGCACAGGAGCGTATCCTCCAGCAGATACCAGAGAAAATCTGAAAGCTGTGTCCGCGGTGCCAGGAAACGCCAGCCCTCCAGCTTTTCCTTTACCTCCCGGCATTTCATTCCCAGCGGGCTCTTTTCTTCCGACATCATCTCAAAGGCCTGCCAGAACGGCTTCTTTTTGCCGGTATACTTCAGGCGGATATGACTCAGTTCTTCTTCCGTAAAGTCAAAGGGCGGATTCACCAGAGCGGTCAGCAGGGGAAGATCCAGATGGGGATTATCCACCAACATCAGCAGGTTGCGGAAAACGATTACTTCCTGCTGTTCAAAGAAGCCGCCTTTTCCATCAAAGAAGACAGGAATGCCCCGTTCCTTCAGCAGATCCGTCAGTTTCGGTCCGTCGGTGCTGACCTCCGGCATCAGGATCATCATATCCTTATATCTGTACTTCTTTTCCTCAGTCATTTGCCGGATCTGTTCCGCCGTATGATTCGCGACAGCTTCCAGTCGTGTCTGCTCCTCGCCCACATTCAGCAGATCCACCATCACGGGTACATGACCTTCACAGTCAGTGCGGCCGGCCCGCAGCTCATCCGACGGCGCATATTCAAGGTCCGCAGCCTCTTTCCGCATGACGTCCCGGAAAATGATATTGGCTGTTTCCAGGACTTCCGGACGGGAACGGAAGTTTTCCTGCAGGAAAATACACTCTCCCGCGTCCGGTCCCTGATCCGTAATCCGGGAAAGAAACAGCTTCGGATTGGCCTGGC
The DNA here is from genome assembly GCA_017569305.1 of Clostridiales bacterium FE2011. Taxonomy (NCBI): domain Bacteria; kingdom Bacillati; phylum Bacillota; class Clostridia; order Eubacteriales; species Clostridiales bacterium FE2011. Next base: position 1,752,583 of record CP069418.1, read on the forward strand.
GGAATCGATAGATGCTCTGCTTTACATCCCCGACCATAAACAGGGTATTTTTTTCTCCGGCCAGCGCCTGGATCAAAGCATCCTGGACAGAGGAAACGTCCTGGCATTCATCCACAAATATCCGCTGATAACGGCTCCGGACCGATTCCCTGACTGTTTCGTCCTGAAGAATTGCCAGGGCTTTATGTTCCAGATCGGTAAAATCCAGCACACAGGCTCGGGCTTTATTCTTTTCATAGGCCAGATGGGTTTCTTCCGTAATTCTCGCAAGGCCTCGCAGGGAATTTCGGATTTCCGTAAACTCCCTTGTGATTTTCTCATGATCCGGCAGAATCCAGGTTTGCAGTTCGCTGCAGATATCCTTCAGCTGTTTCCGGTAATTCTGGTACCGTTCTTTCCAGTCAATCTCCCGGTCATTCAGGTTTCTCAGAACCGGAGCTTTGCAGAAACCTTTTTCCAGTTCGTCACGGCTGATATCTTCTCCGTCTCTCCAGCGGCAAAGCGTCTCCACCCGTTTCTGATCCTCAATAAAGACAGGACGGTAAGCTTCCTGTTTTTCATATTCATCAAACATATCCGCCTGCTGCCTCAGGATAATCTGAAGCCGCAGGATTTTTTCATTGACCATCCGGGATACCGTCCGGAACCAGGGATGATCCCGGTCCACATACAGCGGAACGTCCTCAGCCTTCGTTTTCAGCCAGCCGAAGGGATCAGGAAGACTCATAATAAAGCCCCAGACCGTTGTGACAATTGTCCTGGCTTCTCCCGGTTCATACTGCCGGATGAAGGACAGGTAATCTGCATCTTCTTCATCCCTCAGTTTGTTGCATGCCTGGCGGAAAGCATCCGCGAACAACTGTTCCCGCTGGGCGCCGGTACTGATCTGGAAGAAAGGATCCACTCCGACAATCTGGAACTCCTGCCGGATCAGATGCTGGCAGAAGGCATGGATCGTGCAGATTTCCATGGCAGACGCTTTTTCCGCAGCTGAAGCTATGATCGGATCCTTTCTTTCCGCCAGCAGCCGTTTCCGGATCTTTTCCTTCATTTCCGCGGCAGCAGCGTTGGTAAAGGTAATCACCAGAAAAGAAAAAGGGTCTGCTCCTTCCCGGATCAGCCTCACAATTCTTTCAATCATGACAGCAGTTTTACCGCTGCCGGCCGCAGCGGAACAGATCAGCTTCTGCGAAGAGGAACTGATCACCCTTTGCTGGTCTTCTGTCCACATCATAAAATCTCCGATTTTATAATTCAGAATTCAGAATTAAGAATTCAGAATTATATATACTGTGTCCTCATGACATTGGTTTCATCTGTTCCCTGCAACCTTTATTATTAAACCAGTTTACCTTATTGTTTCACGTGAAACAATATCATCTATAACCTACTTTTACCTAAATCTGTTGTGTAGCCAATTGTCGAGTTTTATAACATCCTGGTTATATCCTTATAGATCAATGATTCATGCTGAATGTTTCACGTGAAACATTCAGCTGTATATATACAAACCATAATATATAAGTATCGTAAACATTTAATTCTGAATTCTGAATTCTGAATTCTGAATTTCTTCTACCTTTGCCTCGCCTGCGTCAGCTGAAACCATCCACATCTTATCCACTTTTTCACAGTCCACGTCATCCCGGTCAGCACAGGTGATAAAAGTCTGGAAGGAGCTGATTTCACCGATCAGGCAGGCCCGGCGTTTCCGGTCCAGTTCGCTCATCACGTCATCCAGGAGGAGTACCGGCTCTTCGCCGCTCTGATCCCTCAGGATCTGCATCTGGGATAATTTCATGCTTAGAGCGGCTGTCCGGATCTGTCCCTGGCTGGCAAACTGTTTCATCTGGTTCTTATTCAGCGTCAGGATCAGGTCATCCCTGTGTGGACCGACAGAAGTAAATCCCATCCGGATATCGTCCTCCCTGTTTTCCCTGAAGAGGCGGCAGAGGACTTCCTCTATTTCTGTTTCTTCCTTTACAGAGGAATGATATGCCAGACGGAAAATCTCATCTGTATCCGAAACCCGCTGATATGTTTCCCGTGCGCATTCAGATAAGAGCGAAACGATTCTCCTCCTTTCACGGATAATCACCGCTGCAGGAGCAGCCATTGTTTCCTCAAAAGCTGAAAGCATGGAAGTATCAGCATAGGAGTTTGCCCGCAGGTTCCGGATCAGGGCATTCCGCTGATCCATGCAGGTCCGGTATTGCTGGAGGGCAATGAAATATCCCCTGTTGATCTGGCTGATCATCATATCCAGGTACCGTCTCCGCAGGGACGGTCCTTCCTTGATCAATCCGAGATCTTCAGGTGAAAAGATGACGCAGCGCAGGCAGCCCATCATATCGGAAAACTTCGCAATCTTTTTTCCGTCCAGCAGGATGGACTTTTTCTGTGTTTCATCAGGATGAAAGCGTACGGCGATTTCACGCTGGCCTAATGAATTGCGGATGGAGACAGAAGAAAGAGCAAACGCTTCACCGTTTTTGACCGCGTTGGCATCATTTGAAATCCGGTGAGAACGGCCCAGTGAGCAATAGTGAATCGCTTCCAGCAGATTCGTCTTGCCGGATCCGTTCCTTCCGAAATACAGATTGACGCCGGGATGGGGGTGAAGTGTCAGCTCGCTGTAATTTCTGAAGTTTTTCAGTTTCAGTTCTTCTATCAGCATCTTTTTTAAAACAGAAAACGGCATGATCCGGAATCCGGACAGCCGTTTTCAGATGATATCCTTTATCTTACTGGAAAACACGTACCGGCAGAATCAGGTAGAGATAGTCATTGCCCTTCTGAGGAACAACCACACAGGGGCTGACGCTGGAATTGAATTTCATGCACAGCTCCTCATCCGGAACATTCCTGATCACATCCGTAATGTATCTTGCATTGAAAGCAATATCAATGGGTTCACCGTTCAGGGAAGCTTCCATTTCTTCTTCCACATCACCCAGTTCAGCATTGGAAGAAATTTTCAGGACGTCATCACGGAAGCTCATCTTGATCAGGTTATTTTTTCCTTCACGGGCCATCAGGCTTGCGCGTTCAATAGCGTCCTGGACGTTGCTCTTGTTTGCCAGCGCTTCCGTCTTGAAATCAGAAGGCAGAATGCGGCGGTAATCAATATATTCACCGGCCAGCAGAACACTGGACAGGCGGATATTGCCAAAGGTGCACTGCATTCTTCCCTTATCCACCAGCAGCGTGCAGAACGCATCATCATCCGGAAGAATCTTGGTCAGTTCATTCAGTACCTTACCGGGAATGACGGCGCTGACCACGTCAACGCCTGCCGGCAGTTCAAAGGGCTGGAACAGCTTATACATTGCCAGCCGGAATCCATCCAGCGCAACCAGCCGGGCTTCACTGCGGTTCACTTCCAGCAGGCTGCCGGTCAGGATCTGTCGGCTTTCATCTGTGGCAATAGCGAAAACCACATGGGAAATCATATCCTTAAACTTGTTCTGCTGGATTTTTACGGCAGAACCGGTTTTCATCGGATTAATTTCCGGATATTCAGCCGGATTCATCACAGCCAGGGAGCTGCGGTTCTTCATGCAGCGAATGGTAGCTGAACGATGATCCTGCTCCGTGATTGTCACGGTACCGGAAGGCATCTTACGGATCATTTCCGTAAAAATCCTGCCGGGCAGCACCGTCTGGCCTTCTTCCTGCACGGAAGCGGCATTGGTGTATTCAATGGTCAGCGACCCGTCGGAACAGGTCATCATAACACGGTTCTCTTCAGCTGAGATCAGCACACCTTCCAGGATTTGTTTTGCCGGACGGGGGGACAGTGCTCTGGTGACAATGTTGAGTCCTTCAAGCAGGTCCTGAGAGTTCATGGATAGGATCATTTCGGTTCAACCTCTTTCGTCTGAAAACGCGGAATGCTCTTAATTATATAAGAACAAGTCGTTGTAGTAATAGAACATGTGAAAACTGTGGAGAACACGGCAAAAGAATGAAATAATTCATTTGCTGCGGTGGAAAAAATGTGAATATGCATACCGGTTATCAACAGGATTCCTGTTATATTTCCATATCAGCTCATGCAAATCCTTCTTTTTGGGAAGGATCAGGAAAGAGCGGAAAGGGATAACCGGATCCGGTGAATGAAAACGGAGTGGAAACCGGTTCAGTAATCCACAGTTTTCAGTGAATTCACCGGGTTGGGGAAAAGCGGATGTGGAAACCGGGAAGCCTTTATTTTTCAGACAAAACAGAGGCGTTCCTCACAAAATAATCCACAGCGGAACCCAGGGTAAGCAGCACGACAATGCCGGCTAAAACCGCCAGCGGCCAGCATTCATAAACGGAAAGATTCAGGATCAGCATGGCGCTGATCAGGATCATCTGGCAGGCGGTTTTCCACTTGCCAAGCGGTCCGGCGGCGATCACGTTTCCTTTGGTGACGGCAACCATCCGCAGTCCGTCCACTGCCAGTTCCCGGCAGAGAATGATGATCACGATCCAGGCAGGCATCATCTTCAGGTAAACCAGCATAATCAGGGTGGTCAGGACAAGAAGTTTATCTGCCACGGGATCAATGAATTTACCGAAATCCGTCACAAGGTTCCGTTTCCGGGCAATTTTTCCATCCAGGAAATCTGTCAGGCAGCCGATAATGAACAGCACCGCTGCAATGATCCGGCAGGTATCAGACGGAAAATGAAGCAGCGTTACAATGGCGGGAATACAGAGTACCCGGGCAACGCTCAGTTTATTCGGAAGGTTCAAAGCATTTTACCTCTCAAGTCATATTCTTCAGCGGAGAGGATCCTGACGGGAATGAACTGTCCGGGCTGGGGACGGGCTTCTCCGCAGGAAACATAAATTTCTCCGTCTGTTTCGGGAGCTTCACGGCAGCTGCGGCCCAGGACATTGCCCCGGCCGTCCGTATCGGTCACCAGCACCTGTTCCACAGAACCGACCCTGGCCAGGTTGCGCTTCAGGGATATCTTCTGTTGCAGGGTCATCAGGCGGTCCAGCCGCTCCTGCTTGATTTCTTCAGGAATCTGGTCAGGCATTTTCGCGGCGGGGGTTCCTTCTTCCGGTGAATAAGCGAAAGCGCCCAGCCGGTCAAATTCAGTTTCTTCCACAAAGTCCAGCAGTTCACGGAACTGGTCTTCCGTTTCACCGGGGAATCCGACAATCAGGGAAGTTCTCAGCGTCAGGTTTCTTTCCCGGGCGCCGCGGACGCAGCGGAGGATATCCTCCCGTGTTCCCCGGCGGTGCATGCGGTGAAGCAGGTCAGCATTGATATGCTGCACCGGAATATCCAGGTAGGGACAGACGTTGTCTGTTTCCGCCAGAACGTCCAGCAGGGCGTCGTTTGTTTCATCCGGATAGCAGTAAAGCACCCGGAGCCAGTCCACCCCGTCAATGGCGGCAGCTTTTCGCATCAGGTCGGGAAGAGTGGTATGGGGATGGTTTTCCGTTCCGTAACGGGTGGTATCCTGGGCCACCAGGATGTGCTCCCGGACGCCGGAATCTGCCAGGGAGGTGATTTCCCGGAGAATCGCCTTTTCATCCCGGCTGCGGTAAGGTCCGCGGATCATCGGAATGGCGCAGAAGGTGCAGCGGTTGGAGCAGCCTTCACCGATCCGGATGTAAGCGGAATATCCCGGTGTGGTCAGGACCCGGTCATGCTCATAATAACTGAAGTCGTCATTGCAAAGGCAGGGACGTTCAGCACCAAGCGCCTTTTCAATGGCAGCCGGAAGCTCCGCGTACTGATTGACACCCAGCAGTACGTCAATTTCCGGAATGTCCTTCAGCAGGTCCCCGGAATAACGCTGGCTGAGACAGCCGGTTACAACCAGGACCTTGCAGCGGCCGGTTGTTTTATATTCCGCCATATCCAGGATGGTATTGACGGATTCTTCCTTGGCAGGGTCAATGAACCCGCAGGTGTTCACCAGCAGGATATCCGCTTCCGCCGGATCACTTGTGATCACAAAGCCCTTATCCTTCAGCAAACCGAGCGCTGTTTCCGTGTCAACCCGGTTCTTGTTGCAGCCGAGGGAAATCGCTCCGACAGAATAGGCCATGAAACGCCCTTCCTCTCTCATAAACATGGATGTATACAGATGAAAGTATACCATGTTTCAGGCGGTTTGAAAAGGAATGGACAGGAAAGCGCGGGATCAACTATAATGAAGAAACTGAATGAGGATATGAAGGGAGGAACCTTCTTGAAGGATATCTTTCTGCTGGTGGACGGAAACAGCCTGATGCACCGTGCTTTCCATGCTCTTCCGGTCATGGACGCGGACGGGATTTATACCAATGCGGTGTACGGCTTTTTAAGCATGCTGCTCAAGGTGATCAAAGAGGAAAACGTGCAGTACCTGGCGGTTTGCTTTGATGAACACGGCCCGACCTTCCGTCATACAGTGTATGCGGATTACAAAGCCGGACGGAAGGAGACGCCTCCGGAACTGCGGCAGCAGTTCGGCACCATCCTGTCCCTGCTGGATGATATGGGAATCCGCCGTTTCTCCCTGCAGGGCTGGGAGGCGGATGACTTGCTGGGAACGCTGAGCCTGAAAGGTGCTGCGGCCGGCGCGACGCCCCTGCTGCTGACCGGTGACCGGGACGCCCTGCAGCTGGTGGGCGGCGGAACGGAGCTGATGTTCACCCGCAAGGGCATTTCAGAAACCATCCGTTTTACTCCCTCAAAAGTATATGAAGAATACGGTTTTACCCCGGAACAGGTGACGGACTGGAAAGGCCTGGCGGGGGACTCCAGCGACAATATTCCCGGTGTGCCGGGCGTCGGCGACAAGACCGCGGTAAAACTGCTGCAGGAATACGGCACCCTGGAAAAGGTGCTGGAAAACGCGGATAAGGTGAAGGGCAAGCTGGGTGAAAAGCTGGCGGCTTATGCGGACCAGGCCCGCTTCAGCAAGGAGCTGGCAACAATCCGCCGGGACGCGCCGGTGGAATTCACCCTCAGCTCCTGTGTCCTGCCGGATCTGAGAAAAGGCATTCCGGCATTGGCGAAGCTGAAGCTGAACAGCATCATCAAACGGCTGGACAGTGAGGGAAAAGGCGGGGAAACCGAAGAGAAGAAAGGTCCGGAAGCATTGGCTTTTGAACCGGCGGTCTCCCTTGAGTCCGTATCCGGTATTGCCGCCTGGCTGGATGAGACAAAGGCAGCGGGACCGCTGTGCGTATATGTATCGGAAATGGCGGTTTCTCTGGCCCGGGAGGGCGGTAAACGCGCGGAAATCAGCCTCGGCGGCGACCTGCTGAATCCCGGGATGGATCCGGCGGAAGTGCTGGGCGTGCTGGCAGGGGAGCTGAAAAAGGGAGAAGCAATCGTTCATGACGGCAAGACGCTGCTGCACCTGCTGGACCGCTGCGGCCTGGAAGGGCCGGAAAGCTTCGGTTGGGATACGATGCTGGCGGCTTACCTGCTGAATCCGCAGGAAAAAAGCTACCGGCTGGGCGCCCTGTGTCCCGATCTGCCGGAGGACGCGGGTACGCTTTGTTCCCTGGCGGTATGGCAGAAAAACCGGGTGGAAGAAGACGGCATGACACGGCTGATGAAGGAAATCGAGCAGCCGCTGAGCTTCGTGCTGTTCCGGATGGAACAGGCAGGATTTACCGTCAACACGGAATTCCTGCGGGATCTGGGAAACAAGTATACGGCGGAGATTGACGAAAAGCGGGAGCAGGTGATCGCGGCCGCGGGTCATCCCTTTAACCTGAACAGCACCCAGCAGCTTGGCGAGGTGCTGTTTGAGGAGATGAATCTCCCCCATGGAAAGAAAACTTCCAAGGGATATTCCACCTCGGTGGAGGTGCTGGAAGGCCTGCGCTTTGACGCGCCGGAGATTATTGAGCCGCTGCTGCGCTACCGCCAGCTGACCAAGCTGAACAGTACCTATGTGGAAGGACTCCTGCGGCTGGTGGACGGAAAGGGCCGGGTGCATTCCACCTTTGACCAGACAGCCACCGCCACGGGAAGGATTTCCTCTTCGGAACCGAACCTCCAGAATATTCCCGTCCGGACGGAGGAAGGAAAGGAAATCCGGGAAGCGTTCCTGCCCCGGGAAGGCTGGGTGCTGCTGGACGCGGACTACAGCCAGATCGAACTGCGGCTGATGGCCCATTTCTCCGGGGATCCGGCGCTGATTGACGCCTTCCGCAAGGGAGAGGATATTCACGCGCGGACAGCCAGCGAAATCTTTGACGTTCCGCCGGAATGGGTGACGCCGGAGCTGCGCAGCCGGGCAAAAGCGGTGAACTTCGGCCTGATCTACGGCATCAGCGGTTTCGGCCTGAGCCGGAATACCGGTGTCAGCCGCAAAGAGGCCGCGGCATTTATTGAAAAATACTTCCAGACTTATCCGGGTGTGAAGCGCTTCATGGATCGTACGGCGTCGGAAGGAGCCGACCGGGGCTATGCGGAGACGCTGATGGGCCGGCGCCGTTATCTGCCGGAACTGCGTTCTCCCAAGGCGCCGATCCGGGAGTTCGGAAAGCGGGCGGCCATGAATACGCCGGTCCAGGGAACGGCTGCGGATATCATCAAGCTGGCCATGGTCCGGATTGACCGGGCGCTGCGGGAAGCGGGGCTGAAAAGCCGGCTGATCCTCCAGGTACACGACGAACTGCTGCTGGAGTGCCCGCCGGAGGAGGCGAAACAGGCGGCGGCACTGCTGCGGGAAGCCATGGAGGACGCCATTGAACTGCAGGTTCCGCTGGTGGCGGAGGTGCACGAAGGCGAGAACTGGGCTTGCGCAAAATAAGCTGAAACCGTTGAAGTAATTGACATATTCGGATAAAGATGATACATTGTGTTCCGTTCCCGTGAGAGACCGGAGAGTGAGGAAGGAGACGCAGGAAAATGCTTGAGTTTAAATTCGATACCCAGCTTCTGATCGAGGGAAAAGACCTGGATGAGGACGCAATTAACGATTACTTCACCACCCATTTCAAGGGTGACTGCCTGCTGGCTGTGGGCGATGATGAACTGATCAAGATTCACTACCATACCAATGAGCCCTGGCAGGTGCTGGAATACTGTGCCAGCCTCGGTGAAATCTACGACATCGTTGTGGAGAACATGGAACGGCAGGAGCAGGGCCTGAAGGGCTGAGCATTTTGATTGATAAAGTACGGCGGAGAATGTAAAAAGCATTTTCCGCCGTTTTTGTATGCAGTTATTGTCTTTCTTCTGCACTTTGATTGTTTTTTGGCGCTTTGATGGTTATACTGAAATAACTTAAGACAAGGGTGTCAACCACATAACAAGGAGGAAGTATCATGAAGAAACTTATTGCTTTGGTTTTGGCAGTTATGCTGCTGGTTCCCGCTTTTGCGATGGCTGACAACGTCATCCGCATCGGCGTTTTTGAGCCCTCTACCGGCGACAACGGTGCCGGCGGTAAGCAGGAGATTCTTGGTATTGAATATGCCAACAGCCTGGCGCCCACTGTGACCATCGGCGGTGAAGAGTACACCGTGGAACTGGTGATCGAAGACAACCAGTCCCTGACCGACAAGGCCATCTCCGCTGCCCAGTCCCTGGTCAGCAAGGATGTGTCCGTGGTCCTGGGTTCCTACGGCTCCGGCGTCTCCATGGCCGGCGGCGACGTGTTCGCTGAAGCGGGCGTTCCCGCCATCGGCGTCAGCTGCACCAACCCCAACGTAACCCTGCTGTGCGACTACTACTGGCGCATCTGCTTCCTGGATCCCTTCCAGGGCACCGTCATGGCGAACTTCGCCAAGGAACTGGGCGCCACCAAGGCGTACGTGCTGACCATGCTGGGTGAAGACTACGGCGTGGGCCTGGGCAAGTACTTTGTGGAAGCCTTCAAGGGCCTGGGCGGTGAAGTGGTTGAAGAAAACTTCACCGAAGGCACCAGCGACTTTGCGGCTTACATCAACAACGCTGTTTCCAACGGCTGCGACGTGGTGTTCGCTCCCTGCGCGACCACTTATGCGGCCCTGATCATCGACCAGGCTGCGGCCCAGGGCATCAGCTTCCCGCTGCTGGCCGGCGATACCTGGGAAAACAGCGCCATCCTGAACGCTGCCAAGGGCAAGGACATCAAGGTCTACTGCTCCACCTTCTTTGATGAGAACGACGACGCGGCTGCGGCTGCTGAGTTTGTTACCGGCTTCAAGGCCTGGCTGAATGCCGACAGCGGCAAGATGACCAACAACGGCGGCAATGATATCGTTGCTGCGGTTTCCGCCCTGGGCTTCGATGCTTACAATGTTGCGCTGGCCGCCATCAAGGCTGCTGACAGCGCTGATGCCGCGGCGATCGTTGAAGCGCTGCCCGGCGTGACCTATGAAGGCGTGACCGGCGCCATCGCGTTCGACGATGTCGGCGACGCGAAGAAGGACATGGCTTACATCAAGTTCGCCAATCCCGAAACCGGTGCTTTCGATTTCGTCAAGACCCAGAAGGTCGGTGAATAAGGTTCTGAAATCCAGGAGGCTGCCGCAACGGGCGGCAGCCTCCCTTTCTGTTTAATTCCCTCACGAAAGGGTTGAACTTATGTTTGACACGCTGCTTCCTTATCTGCTGGCGGGTGTGTCCGTCGGCGGACAGTACGCGCTGATTGCCGTAGGCTATACGCTGGTTTACGGTATCCTGCGCCTGATCAACTTTGCGCACGGCGATATTTTCACAGCGGCCGGGTTCTTTATGGTTTACCTGGTTGCTTCCGTGCCCCTTCCCCTGGCTATTCCGCTGGTGATTATCCTGACGGTTGTGCTGGGCTTTGTGGTGGAGCGCGTGGCGTATAAGCCGCTGCGTTCCGCGCCTCGGATGTCCATCATGATTTCCGCCATCGGCGTCAGCTATCTGCTGCAGAACCTGATGTGGTATGTCACAGGCGGCCTGGCAAAACAGTATCCGGTGCTTCCGGGTCTGTCCCAGACGATCCAGATCGGTTCCGCCACCACAAAGCTGGTGACCATCGTTACTCCCATCCTGACCATCGCGCTGGTGGTCGCGCTGGTGATGCTGATCAATCATACAAAGATCGGTATGGCCATGCGGGCGGTGTCGGTGGACTTTGAAACCAGCCAGCTGATGGGCATCAAAATCAACAACGTCATTTCCGTGACCTTTATCATCGGTTCCGCCATGGCGGCCATCGGTTCCCTGCTGTATTTCACCAACTACACGGCGGTTACGCCCACGGTCGGCGCTATGCCCGGCCTGAAGGCTTTTGTGGCGGCGGTGTTCGGCGGCATCGGATCGATCCCCGGCGCGATGATCGGCGCGTTGATTATCGGTATCTGTGAAAATCTGATCAAGGCAGCCGGCTGGACGGCATTCTCGGATGCGTTCACGTTCGCGCTGCTGATTGTGGTTCTGCTGTTCCGGCCCACCGGCCTGTTTGGCGAAAAAACCACAGACAAGGTGTGAGGTGATGAACATGAAAAAAGGAAACAAAAGGCTCATCATTTCCCTGGTCTTTGTGGCTTTGCTGTATGCGGCCGGCTGCCTGATTGAGCACACGGCGGGGACCAAGTCCATGGTCGTCACAGTACTGCAGAAGGGCGCGGTTTACGCCCTGATCGCGGTTTCCATGAACCTGCTCAACGGCTTTACCGGACTGTTTTCCCTGGGCCAGGCCGGCTTCATGCTGGTCGGTGCTTATTCCTACGCGATCCTGACCATCCCCATGGCCAAGCGCGCCGCGGTCTATCAGTACTATAACGGCGGCTGGGTGCAGTTCACCATCGGTGTGATTCCCGCCCTGCTGGTAGCCGGTATTGTGGCCGCGCTGTTCGCGGCGCTGATCGGTATGCCCGTGCTGCGGCTGAAGGGCGACTACCTGGCGATCGCAACCCTGGGATTTGCGGAGATTATCCGTGCCATTGTCCAGTGGGATACCATCGGACCGCTGACCAACGGTTCCAACCTGCTGAAGACTTACCCGACGCTGAAGAACATCATGCCGGGAAATACCGTATTGTTCACCTTTATTGTGGTGGGCGTCTGTATCGGGCTGATTCTGCTGCTGATCAATTCAACCTACGGCCGGGCTTTCAAGGCCATCCGGGATGATGAAGTCGCGGCGGAAGCCATGGGTATCAACCTGTTCCACCATAAACAGATGGCCTTTGTCATCAGCAGCTTCTTCGCCGGCATCGGCGGCGCGCTGCTGGCCATGTACCAGGGCTCCCTGCAGGCGAACAGCTTCAAGAGCTCCATGACCTATGAAATCCTGCTGATCGTTGTCATCGGCGGCATGGGTTCCGTTTCCGGCAGCATTATGGCCTCCTTCCTGTTCATTGCCTGCAGTGAATGGTGGCTCCGCTTCCTGGACGCGGAGACCGTGCTGGGGAACTTCAAGGTTCCGCTGCTGGCGCCTGGTTTCCGGATGGTGGTATTCTCCGTGGTCATCATGGTTGTGGTGCTGTTCTTCCGTAAGGGTATCATGGGCGACCGGGAACTCTGGGAGCTTGGCTCCCGCCGGGGCGCGAAAGGAGGCAGGAAGTAATCATGAGTGAAGTGAAAACGAATGTGCCTGTTCTCCGCCTGGAAAACATTACCATGCAGTTCGGCGGCGTGGTTGCCATCAACAACCTGTCGCTGGAGGTCAACCAGGGCGAAATCGTCGCGCTGATCGGCCCGAACGGCGCGGGTAAAACCACCGCGTTCAACTGTGTCACCGGTGTGTACGAACCGACAAACGGCATTGTGGACTTCCACGGGAAGCCCATTGTGGTGAACCATCCCCAGGGCAAGATGGTCAAGCAGTACGGCGGAATCAACGGCGACCTGTACAAGGACCGGAAGCCCGTTGTCCATACACCGGACAAGATCACCCATATGGGTATTGCCCGGACCTTCCAGAATATCCGCCTGTTCAAGAGCCAGACAGCCTTTGAGAACGTGCTGATCGGCACACACTTGCGGCGGAGCAGCAACTTCCTGACGGCTACATTCCGCCTGAATATGAAGGAAGAAAAGGCCATGCGGGAAAAGGCCATGAACCTGCTGGAGATTGTGGGCCTGGCGGACGTGGCAAACGAACTGGCCACCTCCCTGCCTTACGGCAAGCAGCGCCGGCTGGAGATTGCCCGCGCCCTGGCCACGGATCCGACCCTGCTGCTGCTGGATGAACCGGCGGCCGGTATGAACCCGCAGGAAACGGACGAGCTGGGCGAGTTCATTGTGGACATCAAGAACCAGTTCAACCTGACGGTCTTCATGATCGAGCACCACATGAACCTGGTCATGGATATTTCTGACCGGATCTATGTGCTGGACTTCGGCAAGCAGATTGCTGAGGGTACCCCGGAGGAAATCCAGAAAAACCCGGTCGTGATTGCGGCCTATCTGGGGGTGGATGAAGAATGAGCCTGCTGAAAGTGACAGACCTGGTGGTTTCCTACGGCGGTATTGAAGCGCTGAAGGGGATCTCCTTTGAGGTGGAACAGGGACAGATTGTGACCCTGATCGGTGCCAACGGCGCCGGAAAGAGCACAACCCTCCGGACCATTTCCGGCCTGGTACCGCCCAAGGACGGCCGGATCTATTTTGAAGGCCGGGATATTACGGACCTGAACACCCAGAAGATCGTGGAAACCGGTATTGCCATGGTGCCGGAAGGCCGGCGGGTATTCGCCAACCTGACGGTGCTGGAGAACCTCCGGATCGGCGCCTACCTGCGGAAGGACAAGGAAGCCATCGAAGAGGACATCAACTACGTTTACGACCTCTTCCCCCGGCTGAAGGAACGCTCCTGGCAGCTGGCGGGCACGCTCTCCGGCGGCGAGCAGCAGATGCTGGCTGTGGGCCGCGCGGTGATGACCCGGCCGAAGCTGATCATGATGGATGAGCCCAGCCTGGGCCTGGCGCCCCTTGTGGTCAAGGATATCTTCAAGATTATCGAAACCCTGAAGGGTACCGGCATGACGGTGCTGCTGATTGAGCAGAACGCCAATGCCGCCCTCCATGCCTGCGATTATGCTTACGTCATGGAGACGGGACGGATCACCACCAGCGGCACCGGCGAGGAGCTGCTGGCCAGCGAGGCGATCCAGGAAGCCTATCTGGGCAAAACAAGCAAAAGCTGACAAACAGGGCGGTTCCCATGGGAGCCGCCCTTGCTTTTTGCCTGCCCGGCGGCTATACTGTGAGCACTGACTTTTGACGGGAGAGATGAGGGTATGAGCAGACTGGGAGACCTGATCCGGACCGAGCGGATCCGGCAGAAACTGACGCCGAAGCAGGTGGCGAAAAAGTGTGGTGTCAGCGAGAGCTATCTCATGGCCGTGGAAGCCGGTACGCGGATCATTGCGGATGACCAGGCACGGCGGATCCTGAAGAGCATCGGCCTGAAACAGCAGAATGAAGCGGAATTTACGCTGGATGATATTGCCGCCACCGTGGACCTGGCCCAGGTACAGCCCCGGATGGCCGCGGCGGTGCAGGCGAAAAAGCCTGTGAAGAAAGAAGCGGAGCTGGCGGCTTCCACAGAGGATGAAGGCGTGGCCGGCAGCGTCTGGCTGGACGCGCTGCAGAGCGTGCTCAAGCGGGTGCCGGTGATGAACGCGGTGATGAAGCCGGTCAGCTATCAGCTGGTTCCGGTGGAAAACGGCCGGATCGAGGGCGCGAATCCGGATAAGGTGTTCTTCTACCTGGCTCCGGACGACAGCATGCGCGGCTTCCGGATCCACAAGGGCGATATTGTGCTGACGGTACCGGCAAACAGTCCGGTGGACGGCGCAATCATGCTGATGAACTACAATGAGCACCGCTACCTGCGCAAGATCAAGCTCCTGGACGACCGGAACGTGCTTCTCCAGTCCTATGACCGGCAGTATGAGGCGGAAACTGTGCCGATCAATGAGATTGGGTTCATTGCGCGCTGTGTAAAAGTGACGTTTGAGTTGTAAAATGAATTCACAATTCATAATTCATAATTACGATATACTGGATCACATATGATACCCGGATATCAGGGATTGTTCAGATTGTATTATCCTTAACGAAGTGAAGGATCTCCCGGCAGAAACCACTGCAGCGGGAGATCCTTTTGTAGTTTACACTTTATAATAATTATGAATTGTGAATTGTGAATTATGAATTGAAAATATAATTCCTATTCAGGATTATATTTTCTTCGCTTCCATATAGAACCGCTTTTCGTCCGCTTCGCCCATGGAGAAGGTCTTCCGGGGCAGGACGCCCAGCTTTTCCACATCTTTGAAGAAGCTGTGCTTGTCGATATCCGGCAGCAGGAAACCGACGGTCTCCGGCTTTGCGGCCAGGGCGCGCAGGGAACCTTCGCCGTGGATGAAGTCAATCCCCGCTTCCGGGTGCCGGGACAGGAAGCTGTCCAGGAACTTCTGGATGGTTTCGCAGGGAATTGCGCCTTCAGGGTTCAGCACCGCGACGGTTTCCTCGCCGTCCGCGGAGACGACGGTGAACCGGTGGTCGGAACCTTCCGCGGCCAGGCTCATGCCCTTTGCTTCGGCATAGGCTTTCCAGTCAGCCATGACGGCGGCCCGGGTGGTGCCGGTGACGATCCGGTAGATGGGCTCAAAGAGGAGCGCTTCATCATGGATGTTGACGATTTCGCACAGGGCATACCGGGCAGGATGGTTTTCGCGTTCCGCTTCGCTCAGGCCTTCCCGGATCTCGTTCCAGTAGGCCTTGGCGGTGGCGAGGCTGTGGTTGCCGTCGCCCACGGCCAGCAGCAGGGGATTTTCTCCCTTGGTGTCCATCAGGGCGTTCAGGCTCTGATCCACCTGCGCCAGGGCTTCGGCGCTGTCCACGGCCCAGCCGGCCAGGTGGCCGCCGTTCATCATCAGGTCGAAGTCATAAACTTTCCGCAGGGAGGCCTTGGCTGCCTGCAGGGGCTCCAGCACCGTGCGGTCCGGATCGTCGATCAGGATCATGATATGGGTCAGTTCCACAGGCGCGCCCCGGCGGATCTTCAGCCGCGGAGGCAGACGGTCGGTGATGGTCTGCTCAGTCGGGCGGATCAGCGGCAGGGAACCCTTTTCAAAGGAATACTGCTCCAGGTCCACGGCGCAGACAAGGCCCAGCCGGGTGCCGGAGGCAATGGTCCGCTCGCACAGGATAAAGCCGGGGTTCACAGCAGGGGTCAGGAGACCCTGGGCCAGGTAGTCCGCCATGGTACGGTGGATCTGCGGGATCAGGGACTCGCTGTTTTTCAGGTTGTATTCCGGCAGGATCAGCCGGATGGCGGAAGGCGCGTCACCGGCAACGGCAAAGGCCTTTTCCCAGTATTCCGGTTCGGAGGTGTACTGGTCGCAGGCTATGCAGGCCCAGGTTTCCGGCTTTACGCCGGCGGCCGGGAGAAGGATCTGCGCGGGACGGATTCCGATTCGTTCAAAAGACATGGTCTTCTTCCTTTCAGGTCAGAATGTTATCAGACAGTCCGTATTATACTGTAACGCATTATATCACAGATGCTTTTACTTTGTTCTCAATTAAAAATGCGGCTGCCGGTTGGCAGCCGCAAGGCTTTTTCTCTGAATATTACTGGATGGAATCCGCGGCTTCCTGGCCGGCGATACGGCCGAAGACCACGAAGTCAGCCACAGCGTTGCCGCCCAGGCGGTTTCCGCCGTGGACACCGCCGGTGACTTCACCCGCGGCAAAGAGGCCGGGGATGATCTGTCCTTCGGTGTTCAGTACATGGGTCTGGGAATCAATCTTCAGACCGCCCATTGTGTGATGGATGCCGGCAGTCACCTTAACCGCATAGAAGGGAGCGGTGTCCAGGGGCTGGGCGAAACTGGTCCGGCCAAAGTCGGGATCGTTCTTTTCAGCCACATAGCCGTTCCACTTTTCCATGGTTGCGGCGAAGGCGTCGGCGGGAATGCCGAGTTCTCCGGCCAGGGCTTCATAGGTGTCGCCCTGCAGCATCAGGCCGCGGTTGATGTAGCCCTGGATAACGGAGGAAGCGTCCACCATCTTCTGGTCCACAACCAGCCAGCTGAAGGAGTCGGGCTGGGCGATTTCAGCGGCGGACACCACGTCACGGGTGCCGACTTCATCGATGAAGCGTTCACCGTTGGCATTGACCAGGATCGCGCCGTCGCCCCGCAGGCCTTCAGTGATCAGGGAAGCGGTATCGGCCTGCACGGTGGGGTGAATCTGGATCTGCTCCATATCCACGGTGGCAGCGCCGATTTCAGTGGCCATCAGGATGCCCTGGCCCTGAATACCGGCGGCATTGGTGGTCATGAAGCCGGCCAGGTCAGGCTTGTACTGCACAACCATGTCCAGGTTGGCGCCGAAACCGCCGGTGGCCAGGATAACGGCCTTCGCGTTCACGGTCACCTTGTTTCCGGATTTACCCTGGGCTTCAACGCCGACAACAGCGCCGGCTTCGTTGGTCAGCAGCTTGGTGGCGGTTACGTCAGTCAGCAGCGCCAGGTTGTCGCGGCCCTGGCAGGCAGCCTCCAGCAGCGGCACGGTATAGGCGCCGACGGAAACAACCTTGCCTTCGTCATTGACGGGGCGGTGAATGCGCTTGACGGAAGCGCCGCCGAAGGCAGCCACGTTGTTCAGGTGGATGCCGATGGAATCCAGATAATCAATGGCGGCAGCGCTGTTATTGACCAGCGTGTTCACCAGCTCCGGATCGTTCAGGCCCTTGCCGCCGATCAGGGTATCGAGGGCAAAGAGCTCGGTGGAGTCGAAGTAGCCTTCGGGATTGGCCTGCCAGGCTTCCCACTGTTCCTTGACGGTGGCGGCCAGGGCGGTGATCGCCTCGTTGTCCGCATAGGCTTCCGCGGACTTCAGGGTCTTCTCGATACCGGCAGCTTCGTCAAAGGTGTTCACATCCTGATAGGCGGTCTTGGCAGCGTTCATACCGCCGGTGGATTTGACGGAGTTGCCGCCCACAGCGGGCTGGCTTTCCAGCACGAGCACGCTCTTTCCGGCGTCAGAAACCGTCAGGGCGGCGGTCATGCCGGCGCCGCCGGCACCGATGATCACGACGTCCGTGTCGATGGTCGCGTCAACGGATTCCTCGCCGGCCATCTCACGCATATAGTCATCGGGGTTTACGCCCGCGTTTTCCAGCGCTGCGCGCATGGCGGCAATGACGGCTTCACGGGTGATTCCGGCGAAGGTGGCGCCGGTATAGGTGTCCACGATGCCGTTGTACTCCACAAAAGCCAGGGGCCATTCGTTGATGATTTTGGAACCGATGCCTTCGGTTTCACCGGCGCCGGTGATCTGTACATCCTTAATGTCGGCACCGTCCAGGGTAACGGTAACGGTGATGTCTCCGCCGAAGCCCTGAACCGTAGCGGTTCCGGTGGTTTCGGTGGTGGTTTCAGCCATGACAGACGCGCAGCTCAAAACCATGGCCAGCGCGGTCAGCAGGGCCAGCAGTCTTTTCTTCATGAAATTTTCCTCCTTGTCCTCAGACAATTCTCATATAGTTGCTACCATAAATGAATTATACAACTCTAACTGTTGAGGGTCAAGAATACTACAGGTGATTTGTCAGTCGCAGGTATAGCCCGGCTTCACATACAGTTCCTGGCCGGCGGTCGTGATTTTCTGGTCCCAGACCTGGGCTTTCCAGTCTTCCTGGGGCACTTCACGGATGGTTACGGAAACGCTGGAAAGGTTACATCCCAGGGCGGCCGCGACGTCTTCCGCGATCTTTTCCGCGCACTTCTGCTTGACTTCCTCTGTTCTTCCGGGATAGCAGTTGATTTCAACATGGGGCATGGGCAGCTTCCTCCTTTGAATGGATGGTTTTATTGCGGGATAGTCTTTTCCACATGGTTCAGCTCTTTGATGCCGAGCAGTTTTTCCCCTTCGAAAGTCAGTTCCGTGATATACGGCATCCAGCTGACAATCCGGAGGAAATCCTGCAGGCCGAAGCTGCGGTTATAGTAATTCAGGATGGTGCTGAGGGCTGTTCCGTGGGTACCGATGACGACAGTTTGTCCGGCATATTCCCGAAGCACGTCCCGCAGGGCTTCCATATTCCGTTCCTGTACGGAACCGAGACACTCGCCGTTTGCTTCCGCCCAGGAGAAATCCGCCCACCGTCTGGCCAGGGAGTCGGAGCTGAAGTCTCCGCATTCCCGTTCCCGGAACCGTTCGTCCGTCCGGATATCCATGTGCCGCAGTTCCGCCGTGGGACGGATGGTATCCATGCTTCGCTTATAGGGACTGCTCAGGAAGGCGTCGATTTTCCGGTCGCGGAGGGTTTCTGCCACGATCTTCCGGTCTTCCAGACCCGCGTCTGAAAGGGGCCGGTTCCGGTCGTCGCTGCCGTACACGGATTGGGCATGGCGGACGAAGATGACGGTGGTGCGGGTTTCGGAATTCATAATGCGGATCAGCTCCGTTTCATACCGGTTTTGTAGTATCCCCTGCAAAACACGGAATCATTCGGTTTGAGCAGGATCAGCGGAGAATTGATGATATCGGAGGACGCGATAATCGCGTTGCTCCAGGCAATATACAGGAGCCAGGGCCGGCAGGTTCCTGTGTTCAGCAGCAGGAGAGCTGCCGGAACGACGGTCAGCATAAGGAGGGGCAGGGTCATATAAAGCCAGAACCGGCCTTTGGACATTTTCGCATTGGTATTCATCCAGAAGAAGAGTCCGGAATGGCTCAGGTAAATATCCCCGATCCGGTAAATCACCAGGATGTGCAGCAGTTCATGCACCAGGAAAACCAGCACAAAAACCGGAATCCGGAGCAAATAGGGAACCCCTTTCATTCCGCCGGTGACGAAAAACAGAACAGTCAGCAGGGCCATCAGTCCGTAGGCGAAAAACATATAGTGTTTCCTGAACCAGTCGTTCCGGATGAAAGGCCGGTACTCATTGTAATCAATGTCAGCCTGGGGCGGAGTCTTAACCCAGTATATCATATGGCAAACCTCCTTTTCAGGGAAAATCAGTCAGCTCCGGTAAAACTCGAGAGCGAACAGGATAGCCAGCATGGAAACGCCGCAATGGGTTTCGTTTTTCCGCAGCATTTCCCGTACCTGTTCCACAGGCATCCAGACCTTTGAGGCGACCTCATCCGTATCCCGGATGCTGCCTTCCGTATCCACCCGGGCGGCAAACACATGGCAGAGGCAGTCTGACATGCCGTTGGCCGGATTCTGGGAGCAGAGGAAGGTCAGGTCCTTCAGGGTACAGCCGGTTTCTTCCATGGCTTCCCGGCGGGCCGCGTCTTCCTTGCTTTCACCGTCTTCGATCTTTCCGGCGGGGATTTCCCATTCCAGCCGGCCGACAGTATATCTTTTTTCCCGGATCATCAGGATCTCATCTTTCTCATTGAAGATCACGATGCTGACAGCCTCTTTGGGATAATGGACCTGGTGGTATTTTTCGATAATATACCCGCTGGGCAGCCTCACCTTATCCGCATAAAGGCAGACGTAGTCGCTTTCGTAAATGACATTCCGTTCCAGCCGTTCCGGGAGTGTATTCTGATCCATAGGTTTCTCCGTTTCAGTTTCAGGATAATCAGATCTTCAGGTCCCCGTCCTTGACCCAGCCGGCTTTCCGGACAAAGAAGTGAATGATCAGGGAGAGTACAGCGGGAAGCACCAGGCAGATGAGGACCAGGCCGAGCCAGTCCATTCCGGTGATGGCTTCCTTTGTGCCGGCGGCAATATCATTGAGCCAGCCGGTATAGACGCCCAGGGGACCCACCAGGCCGCAGGTGCCCATGCCGGAAGAGATGGGAGCGCCGTTCATTTCCATCCGGAAGACGCAGGTGGCGATGGGACCGGTGATGGCGGAGGCCAGGGTAGGCGCGATCCAGATCCGGGGATTCTTCACGATGTTGCCCATCTGGAGCATGGAGGTGCCGAGACCCTGGGAAACCAGGCCGCCGACTTTGTTTTCTTTAAAGGAGATGACCGCGAAGCCGATCATCTGCGCGCAGCAGCCGGCAACCGCCGCGCCGCCGGCCAGACCGGTCAGCAGCAGCGCCGCGCAGATGGCCGCGGAAGAAATGGGAAGCGTCAGGGCGACGCCCACGATTACGGAAACCAGGATACCCATCAGGAAGGGCTGCAGTTCGGTCGCCCACTTAATAACGTTGCCGATGGACATGGCAGCTTGACCGAGGGCAGGCGCAATCAGCCAGGACAGGAGCACGCCGACAGCAATGGTCACAAGGGGAGTCACCAGGATATCGATTTTGGTTTCCTTGGAGACGGCCTTGCCGAATTCAGCGGCGATGATGGCGATAAAGAGGACAGCCAGCGGTCCGCCGGCGCCGCCAAGCGTGTCAGCTGCAAAACCGACGGTTGTCATGGAGAAAAGCACCAGCGGAGGGCACTGCAGCGCGTAGCCGATGGCGATGGCCATAGCGGCTCCGCTCATGGCCTGGGGCAGGCTGGCAATCGTGTAGGTTTTTATACCGATCGTCGCTACAGGCTGATTCAGGAAATCAATATGCAGCTGCTGGGCAAAAGTATTAATGATCGTACCGATCAGCAGGGAGCAGAACAGACCCTGTGCCATGGCGCCCAGGGCGTCAATGCCGTAGCGCTTCAGTGAGATGACGATGTTTTTCCTCTTCAGAAAGGCTTTCATTCTTCTTCCTCCGTGGCACGATGCGTGCCGTAAACAATATTACAAGGGAAGATTATAATGATCTTCCCTCATAATATCCAGAGTATTTATCCGGTTGTTACTATAAATACACAGGAAATGCCGTGTTTTATTTCACCGCGGTAATGACGGCATTGGCAAACCAGTCCCCGTGATAGGGGATCAGGTCCGCTTCCTCGCCTTCCGCGATGCCTTCATAGCTGAAAGTGTCGGAAGCGGTTGAGAAGTACTTGCGATGCAGCGCCAGGACGTCTTCCTGCACCAGGTTCCGGGCGAAGGCTTTTTGATTCATCGTTTCCAGTATTTTTTCAATTTCCCGGAAACCAGGGGTTTCCGGGTTCATATAGGCGGTGGCATGAACCAGGGCCGCACCTTTTTTCAGGATGCGGGCGGCTTCAGCGATCCCGGATTCAAACAGGGAACCCATGTTCAGGAAACCGCTGAAAGAGCATGCCATGTCCAGGCTGTCCGGTTTGAAGGGAAGGTTTGTGGCGTCGCAGGCGATATAGCTGACCTTCAGGTGCCGGGCTTTTTCCGCGAATTTCAGCCGGTCATACATCAGTACTGTAAAGCTGAGGTCCGCTGAAATGATATGCACATCGCTGCCGGCGTTTTCAATCATCCTTGAAAGCAGCATCCCCCGGCCGGAGGCGATATCCAGAAGGAAACCCTGCTTCAGCTTTGCTGTTTCCGCAGCGGTGTCTTTCAGGAATTTATGCAGGATGTTCCGCTGGTTTTCCGTTTTCTTTTCCTCCAGCGCCCGGTCCAGTTCTTCATAGCTCATCTCCTGGTAGTAGTCGCTCCAGGTATTGCCGTCCTCCTGCTCGGCGGAACCCATGTTGAGGACGCCCTTGTGGATGGGATACCGGTGGCCTGATTCACATTCAATCCAGCCTTCGGTGATCTCCTCATTTTCCATCTCCGAGGGGAAACAGGTGAAATTCTTTTTGCAGCAGGGGCAGGACAGAAGCGGGACGATTTCTTTGAACATCGATACTTTTTCCTTTCTTACATTTTTGCTGCTGCCAGGATCATATCCGGCAGGATTTTCAGGCGGCCGATATCATATCTGCGCTGCTCTTCCTCCGTGCGGCCTACCAGGGCGGCGCCGGTGGCGGAGTTGTCGGATACAACCAGCAGCGCCACGCTGTCAATCTCCAGCAGGTCGGCCATCAGGTAGAAGGAGGCGGTTTCCATCTCAATCAGGTCCGTATCAAAGGCGCGGATCTCATCCAGGTGATAGTATTCCAGCGCGATGGAAGCGGTGCAGAATACGGAGGCCTTTTTGATTTCATATCCCTTCGTCCGGCCTTCTTCGATCACCCGGTCAATAAACTGCATATCCGGTTCCACCCGCTCAAAAGGCACATAATCCCGGAGGGATTCCTTCAGGTAGGTGTGCGCGTTACCTCCGGCAATCGAGAAGGAGGGCGTGCACACATCTCCCACCTCGATGTGGGCCTTCAGCGCGCCCACCGCGCCGATGAAGATCATCTTCCGGAACTTCAGCTCCGCGCAGACCGCAATGTGGTCAATCAGGTTGGAATCGGAGGAGGCGATTTTGATCCAGGCGATTTTCAGGCCGTCCTTTTCCACCAGGTATCCGGCAATATAGGAACCTTCCTTCAGGGTGGTCACGGTGCAGTACTCGTCCATCTTCAGTTTCCAGGGCGTGAAACTGGGCGCGACCACCAGCGCGTCATATTCGACACTGCTGTCCAGGCCAAAGGCAAGCATTGCCATCTGATCGGAGTTATAGCGGTGCATATGGTCCAGGATCCGGGTCATTTTCTCTTTCATCACTGTGTCCGCCTTTGTTTCAGATGTGTGGATATTGAGAGAAAGTATAAAAGTTGTTCATGGATATGTCAATTACGGGGAGAAGATTTATGCAAAAGGCCGGGTGTTTACTCGGCCATGATGAACTGATCCAGGGCCTTGCTGATTTCCGCGGCATATCCCCGCATGGTATGCCCGCCGTCAGGAATCGGGAGGAAGGTGCAGTCCGGAATGCGGCGGCTCCACTGCTCCGCGGCCTCAAAGGAAGCCAGTTTGTCATCCTTTGCATGGATGATCAGCACAGGAACCCGGGCTTTTTCCAGGTTATAATCCTCAAAGTGCCCGGCTTTTGCGCCGTTGACAACACGGGAATCGAACAGGATTCCCTCTTTCCGGTCTGCGATGGGCAGGATCGTCCGGACGGTATCCCCGTCCATTCCCATCAGCGGCTCAAACAGCGGACTGAACAGCCACATGCAGAAATCGTTGCATACGATGGCCGGCGGGCCGCTGATGCCGGACTTCTTTTCAGAAGCCTCTTCATTGGGATAACCGGAACAGTAGAGGATCAGACCTTTGCACCGCTCAGGATGGGCAAGGGCCATCCGGATGGCGACGGTGCCGCCGGCGCTGGTTCCGAGCATGTAGGCTTTTTCGATCCCGAGCGCGTCCAGCAGCTCCACATAGGCTTCCACCTGCAGGTCGACAGAGGCGTTTTCCGGGAGATCGCTTCCCGGATAGCCGAACCGGGAGGGCGCGATGACCCTGCAGGAATCCGTTTTGTCCTTCAGCACGTCAAAACCCTGGTCATATCCGCCGCAGATGCCGTGGCAGACCAGGACCGGCGCGCCGGTGCCTTCATCGATATAGCTGATTTTTCCCTGGGTGGACTGAAAGGTCTTTGCTTTTTCCTGATAGACGGCAAACCGTGCTTTCGCTGTATTGATCACCGACAGGTAATTCAGCCCGAGGATATCAATCAGGCCGATCACTGCGATGAGAATCACAATCCATTTTTTTCTTCTTTTCATCTGCTGAAACTCCTGTTATTCTCCGGTTTCGGTACAGAGCAGAAAGACCGGCCGGGATCCCCATTCTAGTGATCCGCGGCCGGCCGAGTCAATGGATTTAATGAGATTCCAACGCAATTCCAAAGGAAGCTGCGGCTAATGAAAAATCACATTAAGAATTCCTTTTATTCCCATTACAGTCAAAGAGGATCAGCGGCACAAGCACCTCGTCTTCCGTGACGCTGCCGTGCATGGATTTCCAGTTCGGTCTCGGGGTCTGATCCTTGATGCAGATGGACAGGGTATCCGTGGCAATGGCTATATAATTGCCCAGCATGTCTTTAAACAGTTCCCGGGGTGCCGCGGTGCCGAACAGCTGCCGCTCAATCACTTCCTCCTTTGTCAGCAGCAGGAACTTTTCCCCGAACAGCCGGTTGAACTCCTTTTCAAAAAAGGCCTTCTTTTCTTCTTTGACAAAGAAATTGATCACCCGGGGCTCCAGGGAGGGGGTGCGGACCAGGCAGTCCATCAGTTCGGGATAGTCCGGCAGGGCGGCCAGATCCGTATCAATATGCCCGTGATCCGCCGTGACGATGATCAGGGTATCCTCCAGTTCACCGGCGAGCTCCTGCACGGCATTCTCCATGCTGACCAGGGCTTCATGTACCGGGGCAGACTTGCAGCCGTTGTCATGCAGCAGTCCGTCCGGCTCGTCCCAGTAGGCAAAGACGTATTTCCGGTCCGGTTCATCGCAGAGGGCTTTAATCCGGCGGCAGAACTCCTCAATGTTTCCGGGCGCGGGATCGTCATAGGGCGTCAGCCGGTACGCTTTGGTTCCGGCGTTGTTCAGCTTGTCCAGGACGTTCTCATAGGGTGTGAAGGTCAGGGGAACATTGAAGTCAGCCGCCGGTTTGTCTGTTCCCTGAATCAGGCTGAAAAAGACCGTCACGTTCTGGTCAATCTGGGGATAGTAGCAGTCCCAGCCGAGCCAGCAGTGCTCACAGGGCTGCAGTCCGGACTGGACAGAGGTGGTGGCCGCAACCGTAGTGGACAGGAAGACGGACTGATAGATGCCCGCCAGGTGGGACCTGAAGGGGCCGTCTGCTTTCAGGTGATGTTCCAGGATATGTTTTCCCATGCCGTCCAGCAGCAGGACGACGATGTTCCGGTAATCCCTGTCCAGGTATTTGTCCAGCAGGGGAAGCGTATCCCCCGCGGTGGGGGCGCCGAACTTCTTCAGGATGGAATTGGGTAGGTTGGCGGTACAGTTCTTGTAGTCTGGCCAGATCAGTTTTTTCATAACTTTATCCCCTTATATCTTTCGTGTCTGTATCGGTATGTCGTTCCGCGGGTTTTTGACCGCGATCTGGAAAGTATCCTCATAAATGATTTCTCCCGGAATATCGGTGCATTCCGAAAGATAAAGCTGAACCCCGTATTTGACAGCCATGTTCCGGTAGAAGGTCATTTCTTCCCAGATCCGGTTGCCATCCGGCGTATCTTTAAACCAGGTGATGGCTCCGTCCGGGTTGCCCTGATCATAGAAGGGCGGAACGGGCAGGACGTCCTCAAAATACCGGCGGTTATTCCAGTATTCCTCCGTTTCTGCTTCTGATAATACACCCGCATCCACCAGTTTGCCTACAGTGGTGAAAATTCCCCTCGGCTGCTTTGTCAGCCAGGCCTGATCCGCAGTGTGCACCCGGTAATACCTCATGACGGTCATCCTCCTTATCATATAAAAAACCGCTTATCCGGCAAAGATAAGCGGTCAGTTTATACGGAAATGTTCCTGAAGCCTGCTATGCTCTTCCTGCCGGATATGAATATACGAAAAAATCATCATACAGATAATCCGCATGATCAGTATGATGCAGCGTATAAGAATATCCGGCGGTATTCCGGCTCATGTGCAGGCTCCTTTCGGTTGATATTGTGGAGATTATATGACGGCGCAGCACGTCTGTCAACTAAAGCTTTAAATTATTAAAGATAAAAGCATACAAAAAGCCCGGCAGGCTGTAAAAGCCGCCGGGCAGTGTCTGTCAGATCAATCAGGCCTGACCCTTTTCCAGGGCAAGGGTTCTGGTGGTGAGGTCGCAGACTTCAGTGGGTCCGAAGTACTGGATCGCGCCGGGATAGGTGAAGGAGGTTTTCACAGCCCACTCATCCCTGTGCGCGGCAAAGAACTTGAAGGGAGCGCCGTCCAGCTCAACCAGGGCCTTGCGGATAACGGGCTTGTCCTCGCCGTTTCTTCTCTCCATGTTCATCATCTTGGTGATGGGCATACCGCCGGCCACCCACTCTTCAGCAGGCTTGGAGATGTTGGAAACCTTGGACAGGTATCCGGTGTAGCCGTACTGGATCAGCATGAAGGCGTTGTAGCCCAGGGAGTAGCAGTAGTCTGCGTCGAAGTTGGAGGGGAAAGCGCATCTTCCTTCGTAACCGAAGAAGTGATGCTGCGCGCCGAACTTGCCCTTGTAGGTGCCGGCGGCCTTTCTCTTGGCCAGCTCGTTCTTCACCATTTCGGAGAAGAGCTTTTCGGACTCGATCAGGGAAACCTGCACGTTGCCGTGGGGGTCTCTTTCGAGGAACAGCTGCTGCTGCACGAACTGGGGCAGGATTTTGAACACGGCGAAGGATTCAGCGGACAGACCCTTCTTGATGAAGGCGTACTTGGCGTCCCAGTCGGGAAGCGCGTTGAACTCTTCGGTCTTGCTGCCGGCCAGCAGTTCGTTGATTTCAGCGATCAGCTTGGAGAACTCGGGAACGAATTCCACGATACCTTCGGGGATGATGGCCACGCCGAAGTTTTCACCGTTATTGCCGCGCTTTTCGACGGAATCAGCGATGTAGTTGGCGATGGCGGCCAGGGACATCTTCTTCGCGGCGACTTCTTCACCGATCAGGCAGATGTTGGGCTGGGTTTCCAGCGCGCACTCCAGGGCAACATGGGAAGCGGAGCGGCCCATGACCTTGATGAAGTGCCAGTATTTCTTGGCGGAGTTGGCGTCTCTTTCGATGTTGCCGATCAGCTCAGAATAGGTCTTGGTAGCGGTGTCGAAACCGAAGGAAGCTTCGATATCTTCGTTCTTCAGGTCGCCGTCGATGGTCTTGGGGCAGCCGATGACCTGGACGCCGGTGTTGTGGGCAGCCATGTACTCAGCCAGCACAGCAGCGTTGGTGTTGGAGTCGTCGCCGCCGATGATCACGATAGCGGTCAGGCCGTGCTTTTTGGCCACTTCGGTCACAACCTTGAACTGCTCTTCCGTTTCCAGCTTGGTACGGCCGGAACCGATGATGTCGAAACCGCCGGTGTTGCGGTAGGCATTGATGTACTCGTCGGTGAACTCGATGTAATCGTCATCGATCAGGCCGGAAGGACCGCCCTTGAAGCCGAGGAGCACGTTGTTCTTGTCGGTGGCTTTGATCGCGTCATACAGACCGCAGATGACGTTGTGTCCGCCGGGGGCCTGGCCGCCGGAAAGGATCACACCCACAACCTGCTTCTTGGCCGCGGAGGTGTTGCTGCCCTTGATGAAGGTGATCTCTTCCTTGCCGTAGGTGTTGGGGAAAAGAGCCTTGATCTTGGCCTGGTCCGCTACGCTCTCGGTAGGAGCGCCGACCTTGACGCTGATCTCAGAGATGCCGCCACGAAGCATTCCGGGAAGCTTGGGGCTGTACTGATATCTTGCTTTCTGAAGGGGTGAAAGATTCATTTTGCTTCTCCTTTAACAATAATATTAAATGGATGAAATGCTTATGGCGCATTCCCAATAAAGGATTATAACACGTTTCGTCAAGAGGGGTTTGTTTTTTTTCATTATATGTGGAAAGAATGGTTTCTGTGCGCTTTATTTTGTGAAACTGCAGACCGTCTCCACGCCGGAAGTCCAGCAGAACATGTCCACAGGCTGGACCTTGCGGACCAGGTAGCCTTCATCCCGCAGCAGGCCTGCGTCACGGGCGAGGGTGGCCGGATTACAGGATACGTAGACAATCCGCTCCGGTGCCGCCTGGGCCATGGCACTGATCACGGCGGGATCCAGGCCTTTGCGGGGTGGATCCACACAGATGACGTCCGGGCGCAGTCCGTCGTTCACCATCCGGGGCAGCAGCTCCTCGGCCTTGCCGGCGCGGAAGGAGACGTTGCTGATACCGTTGAGCACGGCATTCCGCTTCGCGTTTTCCACCGCGGGTTCCACGATTTCAATGCCGACGGCTTCCCGGCAGTGACGGGCCATGGTCAGGGTGATGGTGCCAGCTCCGCAGTAGACGTCGCAAAGCAGGTCGGTGGGCTTCAGTTCCGCAAAGTCCACCGCCGTCTGGTACAGTTTTTCCGTCTGGACCGGATTGACCTGGAAGAAGGAAGCCGGGGACAGTTCGAACTCCAGGTCGAAGAGCCGGCCGGTGAAGGTTTCCCTTCCATATATATGATGAAACTTCTCGGACAGAATGACGTTGGTGGCAGTCCGGTTCTCATTCAGCCAGAGGCTGACGGTTCCCAGCGGTACCAGCGTGTCGATCAGTTCCTGCTGATGGGGCAGGCTTCCGCCGTTGGCGACGACGGTCACCATGCTTTCCCCTTTCCGGTTGACCCGGATCACCAGATGCCGGATCAGTCCCCGCCGGGTTTCCTCGTGGTAGGGTTCCACATGGAAGGTTTTCATCCAGCTGAGGAAGGCGGCGGCCAGCTCGTTGGCGGGCGGCATGGCGTTGGGGCAGGTTTCGGCAGGGATCACTGCGTGACTCCGGGGTGCGTAAAAGCCGAGGACAGGGTTGTCCGCCGTTCCGCCGGCGGGCAGGGAGGTTTTATTCCGGTAGCCGCAGGGAGAATCCATTCCCAGGATCGGCAGGACTTCTGTTTCAATGCCGGCGATGCGCCGGAAACAGTCTTCCACCTGCTGCCGCTTGGCGGCCAGGGTGGCTTCATAACTCATATGACGGCCGGTGCATCCGCCGCACCGGGGATAGGAAGCACAGCCCGGATCCCGTCGGTCGGGAGAGACCGGATCCGGCCTGGATTCCATCCGGCCGAAGGCGTAGCGTTTTTCTGCCTTGACGATTTTGATATCGGCGCTCTCGCCGGGCAGCAGTCCGGGAACGAATACAGGCATGCCTTCATGAATACAGATGCCCTCCAGATCCGCGCCGAGACGGTCTGCGGTCATGGGGAAGCACTCGTTCTTTTTCATCCCGTTCAGTTCCTTTCATCCTGTTTCTTCCTATTTTAACAGGGCACTCCTGAATTGTCCACCAAATATAGAAGGGGCTGCCGGACGTTCACCACAAGATATGGAAATGCCCGAAACCCCTTGAAATATCTTGATTTTTGGCCTAAAAAAATTTTTGAAAATCGCTTGACAAAGGGTATACCCTCTGGTATGATAGTCAAGCTCGCCCGAGCGAAAGCGAGGGAATGAAGCGAAGCGAACCTTGAAAACGATACAGAGATAATAACGCGCAATAAGGAAAAAGACAGCGAAGATTCCAAAGAGTTTAGCATCGAAAGATGTTTAAGGATTAAACGGAAGAGTTTGATCCTGGCTCAGGACGAACGCTGGCGGCGTGCCTAACACATGCAAGTCGAGCGGGGACATTGCGACAGATATGAAGTCTTCGGATGAATTTGAAGATGTAATGTTCTAGCGGCGGACGGGTGAGTAACGCGTGAGCAACCTGTCCCTTACAGGGGGATAACACAGCGAAAGTTGTACTAATACCGCATAAGACCACAGAGTGACATCACTTAGGGGTCAAAGGAGCAATCCGGTAAGGGGTGGGCTCGCGTCCGATTAGATAGTTGGTGAGGTAACGGCCCACCAAGTCGACGATCGGTAGCCGACCTGAGAGGGTGATCGGCCACATTGGGACTGAGACACGGCCCAAACTCCTACGGGAGGCAGCAGTGGGGAATATTGGGCAATGGGGGAAACCCTGACCCAGCAACGCCGCGTGAGGGAAGAAGGTTTTCGGATCGTAAACCTCTGTCCTTGGTGAAGAGAAAGAGACGGTAGCCAAGGAGGAAGCCCCGGCTAACTACGTGCCAGCAGCCGCGGTAATACGTAGGGGGCGAGCGTTGTCCGGAATGATTGGGCGTAAAGGGCGCGTAGGCGGCCCGGTAAGTCTGGAGTGAAAGTCCTGCTTTTAAGGTGGGAATTGCTTTGGATACTGTCGGGCTTGAGTGCAGGAGAGGTAAGTGGAATTCCCAGTGTAGCGGTGAAATGCGTAGAGATTGGGAGGAACACCAGTGGCGAAGGCGACTTACTGGACTGTAACTGACGCTGAGGCGCGAAAGTGTGGGGAGCAAACAGGATTAGATACCCTGGTAGTCCACACTGTAAACGATGAATGCTAGGTGTAGGGGTATCGACCCCTCCTGTGCCGCAGTTAACACAATAAGCATTCCGCCTGGGGAGTACGGCCGCAAGGTTGAAACTCAAAGGAATTGACGGGGGCCCGCACAAGCAGCGGAGCATGTGGTTTAATTCGACGCAACGCGAAGAACCTTACCAGGTCTTGACATCCAGTAAAACTTGTAGAGATACATCGTGAGCTTGCTCATACTGAGACAGGTGGTGCATGGTTGTCGTCAGCTCGTGTCGTGAGATGTTGGGTTAAGTCCCGCAACGAGCGCAACCCTTATTTTCAGTTACTAACAGGTAAAGCTGAGGACTCTGAAGAGACTGCCGGGGACAACTCGGAGGAAGGTGGGGACGACGTCAAATCATCATGCCCCTTATGACCTGGGCTACACACGTGCTACAATGGCCACCACAGAGAGGGCGAACCCGTAAGGGAGAGCGGATCTCACAAAAGTGGTCCCAGTTCGGATTGTGGGCTGCAACCCGCCCACATGAAGTCGGAGTTGCTAGTAATCGCGGATCAGCATGCCGCGGTGAATACGTTCCCGGGCCTTGTACACACCGCCCGTCACACCATGGGAGTTGGGAGTGCCCAAAGTCGGTGAGGTAACCGCAAGGAGCCAGCCGCCTAAGGCAAGACCAATGACTGGGGTGAAGTCGTAACAAGGTAGCCGTATCGGAAGGTGCGGCTGGATCACCTCCTTTCTAGGGAGAAAGCAGAAGCCGAAAGGTGGACGCCGAAACCGAGGTCGATCGACCGGATAAAACCGGTCGTCATAAAAAGCTTCAAAGAAGCAAAACGGAACGTCAACGAACGTTCGAAAAAGAATTGAGCTGTTCCTTACAGCGCGCAAAACTCTGTATCGTCTTCAAGGCTCGCAGAGCTCGCCTTGAGCACGCGCACCTTGACAACTGCACAGCAAAGAAACAAGATTCAGGAAAGACCAGTTAAAGGTAAACAATTTTACTAAATTGGTCTCAGGATCAAGAACGACGAGAAATCAAGCTACAAAGAGCACAGGGTGGATGCCCTGGCACCATACGCCGACGAAGGACGTGGCAAGCTGCGATAAGCTACGGGGAGCCGCAAGCAGGCACCGATCCGTAGACATCCGAATGGGGAAACCCGGCAGGTGAAGAACCTGTCACCGTAAGATGAATCCATAGTCTTACAGGAGGGCACGCGGGGAACTGAAACATCTAAGTACCCGCAGGAAGAGAAATTAAATAAAGATTTCCTAAGTAGCGGCGAGCGAACGGGAAAGAGGCCAAACCGGGGCATGCTCCCCGGGGTTGTGGGTCAGTAACGTGTATGGAAGACTTTAGCCGAAGAGAGATGGAAAGCTCAGCCAAAGAGGGTAACAGCCCCGTAAGCGAAAGAGTCAACCAGCTAACTGATACCAGAGTACCGCAGGGCACGTGAAACCCGGCGGGAAGCAGGGTGGACCACCATCCAAGCCTAAATACGATATGGTGACCGATAGCGCATAGTACCGTGAGGGAAAGGTGAAAAGAACCCCGGGAGGGGAGTGAAAGAGAACCTGAAACCCTGTGTTTACAAGCAGAGAAAGTACATGCTATGTACGATCTCGTACTTTTTGTAGAACGGACCGGCGAGTTACGTTATGCAGCGAGGTTAAGGACTGAAGGTCCGGAGCCGAAGCGAAAGCGAGTTTGAATAGGGCGATAGTTGCATGACGTAGACCCGAAACCGGGTGACCTATCCATGGCCAGGTTGAAGTGGGAGTAAAATCCCATGGAGGACCGAACCAGACGTCTGTTGAAAAAGGCGGGGATGAGCTGTGGATAGGGGAGAAATTCCAATCGAACCCGGAGATAGCTGGTTCTCCTCGAAATAGCTTTAGGGCTAGCCTCATGGATAATTGATGGGGTAGAGCACTGAATGGGCGCGGGGACTCAAATCCTACCAAACTCTATCAAACTGCGAATACCATACAATGCAAACCATGGGAGTCAGTCCGCGAGAGATAAGTTCCGCGGGCAAAGGGGAACACCCCAGATCAACCGCTAAGGTCCCAAAGTACACGTTAAGTGGAGAAGGATGTGGAATTGCACAGACAACCAGGATGTTGGCTCAGAAGCAGCCACACATTTAAAAAGAGTGCGTAATAGCTCACTGGTCGAGTGGTTGTGCGCCGAAAATGTCCGGGGCTAAAACGTGACACCGAAGCGATGGATGCGCGCAAGCGCGTGGTAGAGGAGCGTTCTGTGGGGGCTGAAGCCGTATCGAGAGGCACGGTGGACCGCACAGAAGAGAGAATGCCGGTATGAGTAGCGAGAGCGAAGCGAGAAACTTCGCCGTCGAAAGCCCAAGGTTTCCTGGGGAAGGTTCATCCACCCAGGGTAAGTCGGGGCCTAAGCCGAGGACGGAAGTCGTAGGCGATGGACAGCAGGTGTATATTCCTGCACTACCGAAGAATGAAGCAGTGACACAGAAGGATAGTCTGAGCGGGGTGATGGTCAACTCCGTACAAGCACTGAGGTTGGAACGTAGTGAAGTACGCGTTCCTCTAAGCTGAGGTGTGATGTGGACCGAAATCAAGTAGGGAAGCAGATGAGTTCACGCTGGCGAGAAAAGCTGCTAGTATATCTGAAGGTACCCGTACCGGAAACCGACGCAGGTGGGCGAGGAGAGAATCCTGAGACGAACGGGAGAACCCTTGTTAAGGAACTCGGCAAAATGACCCCGTAACTTCGGGATAAGGGGTGCCTCGAGAGAGGCCGCAGAGAATAGGCTCAAGCGACTGTTTAGCAAAAACACAGGTATCTGCGAAAGCGAGAGCTGACGTATAGGTGCTGACACCTGCCCGGTGCTGGAAGGTTAAGGGAACATGTTAGAGCAATCGAAGCATCGAACCGAAGCCCCAGTAAACGGCGGCCGTAACTATAACGGTCCTAAGGTAGCGAAATTCCTTGTCGGGTAAGTTCCGACCCGCACGAATGGTGTAACGATTTGAGCGCTGTCTCAACAGGGGGCCCGGTGAAATTGAAGTATGGGTGAAGATGCCCATTACCCGCGACTGGACGGAAAGACCCCGTAGAGCTTTACTGTAGCCTGATATTGGATTTCGGTAACGGATGCACAGGATAGGTGGGAGACTTGGATGTTAGGACTTCGGTCTTAGCGGAGTCGCTGTTGGGATACCACTCTTCTGTTACTGGAATTCTAACATGGACCCGTAAACCGGGTAATGGACAGTGTCAGGTGGACAGTTTGACTGGGGCGGTCGCCTCCGAAAGAGTAACGGAGGCGCCCAAAGGTACCCTCAGAATGGATGGAAATCATTCGAAGAGTGCAAAGGCAGAAGGGTGCCTGACTGCGAGAGTGACAATTCGAGCAGAGACGAAAGTCGGGCTTAGTGATCCGGCGGTATTGAGTGGAAAAGCCGTCGCTTAACGGATAAAAGCTACCTCGGGGATAACAGGCTGATCTCCCCCAAGAGTCCACATCGACGGGGAGGTTTGGCACCTCGATGTCGGCTCGTCGCATCCTGGGGCTGAAGCAGGTCCCAAGGGTTTGGCTGTTCGCCAATTAAAGCGGCACGCGAGCTGGGTTCAGAACGTCGTGAGACAGTTCGGTCCCTATCCATCGTGGGCGTAGGAGTCATGAGAGGAGCTGTTCCTAGTACGAGAGGACCGGAATGGACGCATCACTGGTGCAACTGTTGTCGTGCCAACGGCATAGCAGGGAAGCGAAATGCGGACGGGATAAACGCTGAAGGCATCTAAGCGTGAAGCCCACCTCAAGATAAAGACTCCCATTGCGCAAGCAAGTAAGACCCCTGGAGGACTACCAGGTAGATAGGTCATCGGTGGAAGTGCGGTAACGCATGGAGCTTGATGATACTAATAGGTCGAGGGCTTGATTTCATGATTGGTCCAGAGACCAATTAAGGTAACAGAAAAACTAACAGGTCAGATAATTCCTGAATATTGTAGCTGTGCAGTTGTCAGGATGCGTAAAGCGTCCGTGGGCCCCGGAAGAGGAAGAAAAGGACGATGGAAGGGGCCAAACCGTTCCGATAAAGGGACGATGAAATCGCTGGTAAGGAAGACCTAAGGGACAGAATGAAAAGCGATTTCCTAAATAGCTCACCATTTCCGGTGGCAATGACGAAGAGGTTCCACCTGTTCCCATACCGAACACAGAAGTTAAGCTCTTCAGTGCCGATGGTACTTGACTGGTAACGGTCCGGGAGAGTAGGTCGCCGCCGGATTCCATATTCCTCAGTAGCTCAATGGCAGAGCATTCGGCTGTTAACCGAAGGGTTGTAGGTTCGAGCCCTACCTGGGGAGCCAAAGAAACCTGATCGATTGATCAGGTTTTTTTGTATCCCCAGGAAATCGTAACAAAAGTTACGATTTGGCGTACTTCGTCCGCCAGGGCTCTTTCTCGCCCTATCCGCAATCTCAGTCGACGCAGCAGGCATTGCTGTCGCTTCAACCTGCTGCTTGCTTCGATTGACTCACTCAGGGCGCTTCCTGCTTCGCAGGATAGTCCACTGGACTACCGCTTCCTTCGTTCCCCGCAACCACAATCGTCGCAGACGGCCTCGCGAGGACGCTTCAGCCCTCTGCTCGTTTCGAATGACTCGCTCAGGTCGCTTTTGCCTTCGGCAAATGACCCACTGGGTCACCACTTCTCTCTCCGCAATCTCAGTCGGCGCAGCGGGCATCACTGGCGTTTCAACCCGCTGCTTGCTTCGATTGACTCACTCAGGGCTCTTCCTGCTTCGCAGGATAGCCCACTGGGCTACCGCTTCCTTCGTTCCCCCCTGGGGAGCCCAAAAGGCCTGATCAAAAGATCAGGCTCTGATCTACTTTTATGCCAAATAGTAGTGTATAATATAGGAAACTATCCGGATAACACAGGATCATAAGATATAAAAAAGGCAGGGAATAAGTCGTGAGGAAAGCGGCGAAACAGATCTTATGGTGTATCGCAGGGCTGATTGTGCTCTGCGTCGTGCTTCGTTTTGCCTTCTTTAACGATTTTTCCATATACAGCTATATCCCATCCAGTAAACAGGACGAAATCAAGGTAACGGTGGAAAAACCGGAAGTGATACAGGCAGGAGAAACTGTATGCGGAGAGGGATTTATCCGGACGCCTGTATACCCGGGGGAAACGGGGACGACGGTTCTGGATGTTACTGTTGGAGAGAGTAAAGAGAATTCCATGCATATCCTGAGGGTGGGGCATTTTCATACGGTATATGACAAAAACAATGATAACTTTACCGGTGATACGGCGCTCATGATCGGAGTAACGCTGTTATGGCTCTTTGTCAGCGCGATCATGCTCTGGCATTTCTTCCAGGCGAAGGGGACGGCCTTTTACGATTACAGCACCATATATTATGCAGGCTTTTCCCTGTTTGCCCTGGTAACCGGACTGACAATAATGGTTAATACCATTTCCCATGCAGTTCATCCGGAAAGGTATAATATGATGACGGTTTACTCGAGTATCAGCGGGGCCAGCGCCTGGTTCATGAAGCTGACGGCTCCTGTGATGATTGTGTTTGCCATTATACTGGCGGTAAGCAATATTGTGCTTATGCGGCATGAGGGCCGGCAGCCGGGGAACGCGCTCGGACTGCTGGTGAGTATCGTCATTATCCTGGGAGAGGCTTTGGAACTGTACTTTATGATGCGGTTTTCCAGCGGATCTGAATGGGAAATCAGGCTGGAAAGAACCCTGGAGAACACCTATGCCACGCTCTTTATCTATTGTCAGTGTATGCTGACGGGCGCTGTGATCTGCGGGATCAAGGCGGCGAAACACACTCCGGACCTGGACAAGGATTTCATTATCATCCATGGATGCTGGTTCCGGAAGGACGGAACGCTTCCGCCGCTGCTGCGGGACCGGGCGGACAAAGCGCTTTCCTTCTGGAAGAAGCAGAAGGAGGCAACCGGAAAGGAAGCGGTTTTTGTTCCGTCCGGCGGACAGGGAAAGGATGAAACTATGCCGGAAGGGGAAGCGATCCGGCGGTACCTGCAGTCACAGGAGGTACCGGATGATTTGATCCTGACAGAGACAAAATCCAGAAATACCCTTGAGAATATGAGCTTTTCCGGAGAAATGATCCGGGAGAAGAACCCGGAAGGGAAAGTGCTTTTTGCGACAAGCAGCTATCATGTTTTCCGCAGCGGGATCCTGGCGAAACGCGCAGGACTGACGGCAGAGGGAATCGGCAGCAGGACGAGATGGTGGTTCTGGCCCAATGCGTTTATCCGGGAAACCGCAGGCTTGCTGCACAAAAGATGGAAACAAGAGCTCCTGTTCCTCGTTATGCTGCTTATTTTCTTCGGGCTGTTGTCCATGGTTCTCTGATCCGGGTAAGGCGTTGTTTTCTGAAGGTTCATGAAGTATAATAGCCCAAAACAGTCAAATTAAATAAACGGAGGCGGGAGATATGCAGCGCCGAATCATAACACCCGGTCCGCTTCATGATGAAAAGGGTCATCTGATCGAAACCGGATATGCCACAGAGCTCATCAAGACCTATGACAGAACCCGGATCTGCACGGGCAGGTCTAGGATCAAGGAATGGGATTACTATGCGATCTGTTCAGACCGGTTCTGCCTGGCGCTGACCATTGATCATAACGGCTATATGACCATGGACAGTATCTCCCTGCTGGATTTTGAACGGAAAAGCCAGATTACGAAATCCGCAATGAACCTGCCCTTGTTTGCTCCGCGGAAACTTCCGTCCAGCAGCAAAAACGGCAGCATCAGTGTGACCGGGAAGGGATATATGATCTCCTTTGAAAATGATGGGATCAGCCGCCGGCTGATCGGGTTTATGAACAGGTTCAGCGGAGAAAACACCATTGTTTTTGATGTGATGCTGACGGATGAACCGAAGGAATCCATGGTGATTGTGACGCCCTACAAGGATCATCCGGAAGCCTTCTACTATAACCAGAAAATCAACTGTATGCGTGTGGAAGGAACCATAACGCTGGGTGGCCGGGAATACCGGTGTGATCCGGCGGATACCTTTGCTGTACTGGACTGGGGCCGGGGCGTATGGACTTATGACAATACCTGGTACTGGGGATCAGCTTCGGGCCTGGTGGACGGTGTTCCCTTCGGATTCAATATCGGCTATGGTTTCGGGGATACGTCCGCAGCCAGTGAGAACGTCCTGGTTTATGACGGGAAAATTCACAAACTGGAGCAGGTAACATTCGAAATTCCGGAAAAGGACGGGAAGGAAGATTATCTGTCCCCGTGGAATTTTACGAGCAGCGACGGACGGTTTGAGATGAAGTTTGAACCGATCATGGACCGCTGTGCGAAAACAGATCTGCTGATTATCTGCTCAGACCAGCATCAGGTGTTTGGCCGGTTTTCCGGTTCGGTAGTCCTGGATGACGGCCGGAAACTGCAGATTGATCACCTGACCGGATTCGCGGAGAAGGTCAGGAATAAATGGTAAGGATTTGAAGGAGGATCCCCCAATGCTGAGCCTGGAGAGAGCAACGGAACTGAACGCAACCATGGTGTCGGATGAGCACTTGATCATTCACGCGAAGAATGTCTGCTATGCCATGGGGGCAATGGCGGATTATTTCGGGGAGAACCGGGAACACTGGCAGGCAGTCGGAATGCTGCATGACTATGACTATGAGAAGTATCCGGAGGAGCACCTGCAGCATACGCAGGAGCCGCTGCTGGCAGCGGGGGTGCCGGAGGAGGACGTACGGGCGATCATGAGCCACGGCTGGGGGATCTGCACGGACGTGAAGCCGGAAAGCAATATGGAAAAGAGCCTCTTTACGGTGGATGAGCTGACGGGGATCATCCAGGCCTGCGCCCGGATGCGTCCGAAAGGCATCCGGGACCTGGAGATCAAAAGCTTCATGAAGAAGTATAAAGATAAGAAGTTCGCGGCCAAATGCGACCGGGAGTTGATCCAGAAGGGCTGCGACCTGCTGGGGATGGAAGTCCGGGAAGTGGCGGAAATCTGTATTGAAGGCATGCGGCCCCACGCGGAGGAGATCGGCCTGGAAGGAATCGGAGAGGAATAAACACACGCATAGGGACCGCTGTCCGAATTCGGACAGCGGTTTTTTTGTCACCTGCTGTTATAGTCACAGGAATCCTGACTTTGCTTTTTCTACAGTTTTGTTGATGAATCGCTTTCCAATTATGCAGTTAATCTGACCAGATTTGCAGATTTGGTTATATTGTGTGTGTGTGTGTGTTATACTTTGTGCAATGTTGGCGGCAAAATTATATCCGCTTGACCCTGGAATCTTGGGAATTGGTTATGAGCTTAAATAGAAAGAGGTGAAAAAGATGGTTAATAAAGTTTTTTAGAGGATATTTAGCACTCGGAATGATTTTTCATTTCTTACAGTCGTTGCTCACATTTTGTTTACTGATACTCCTGATATTGTTGCTACATCTCTTATGATATATAAATCCCGGATGAACGCTTTTTATTGTATGCAACAGCCCTGAGTACTGTTGTCTGAACTTTTTGTCAGATAGGACTTTTCTTTTTGTCATTTTATGTTTGTATTTCTGATTTCATTTTGTGTGGTGGGCTAACTCTTGGCAGCAATTATTACATGCGCAATCTGATGTCTCCATGCTGACTGGGGGATGTTCTGCTTCTTTGGAATGGTTTGAGTGCTAATAACGGACTTGACGAACATATATAGGCAGCGGGTACAGATTCCATTTATACGAAACATGCTTTCATAATGAAGTTGCAGTTTTATATCATCTGCTTTTTTGAAACCGGAGTTTTGCATTCATGTCGCAGAAGTCAGCAGGCGATTGAACTCTTCCCAAATAGCTACGGGTTAAAACTGATATTATGGCAGAGAGGGATTGTGCATTTGGTACCGTGCTCCTTTCCGATTTGCTGTGATATAGATTTGTACGCTTAAAGTACACATATTAAATTATTAAAGGAGGAAAAGACACAATGAACAAAAAGAGGAGCTTTGTAGTTGGAGATCTCATGCAGGAAATTCAGGAACAGGATCTTATGGTGCCTGTTGGTGGCGCAGTGGACGGTGGTGGCAATAGAGTACAGTCCGTCTTAACTGTCATTTCTGCAATTACGGCAATTACAGGCCTTACCGCATGGTCAAATGATAAGGCGACCAGAAAGTTCAAGTGCGGAGAAGTTCTTACGTTGTCTGCTGAGTGTAATGGCGGCACAGCGTGCTAATTAGGTAATTTGCGGCGGTGGGCATTGCGGATAGGCAATTCTCATCGCCGCAATATCTACCGAGTGTAATAACGGGGGAGTCTGTTGATCAAAACTGATCTCCTTGTACTGGAATGGTGAGGAGAACGCAATGATTGGATTAACAAGCATTTAGCAGGTGTTTAAACACCCCTTAGTATATAGATTCAAGGTATCGCATATTTGTAGTTGAAAAGGTGAAACCAACACAGATTATTATATGCTTGAATTTCGAAAATAATCTACGACGCGCCTTACCGTGCGTCATAGTATATGTTCTTTCAAGCTCATTTTACAAGAAAGGCCGCCGCTTGTCTGCATATTTTTCATTCTGTTTGTACCAAGCGTAAAGCGGCTGGGATGGTTGATTGTTATGAAACTTCTGGTTCCTCGGCAGAGTCAGCAGACGGACGCTGGCTTCGATTTTCAGGACAGTCTATCTTTCTGGGATGGTCTCTTCCCAGAGATAAAGGAGCGGACAGCCCTACTAAACAGTTTGAAGTCCCTTGGGGAACAGCTCGATGAGTCTGCTCTGCGGCGTTTATTCGATAGTCAGAAGCAGATTTCGTTTGATTTCTTTGAACAGGAATTCAATGACACATATGTTGCTAGTATCCAGCAGGGGCTTGAAGCGGTGAACGAAGATATTTTGGGGTGGATGAACTATTTTAAACCGCTCCTCGTCTCGTGTATGGAGCCATTGTTCAACCGAATCCATCATTGTTCGGTTGTTTTGGAGCCAAGAGCTCTGTTTTGTCGTTCGGTGAGTGCACTTGCCAGAATTCTCTTCCAGATGGCATTTCGCGTACTTATTGCTGAAACCAATGCGAGCCGGGATGAAGGTCTGCTGAAGGGTGCTGATACCGTTGCGAGAGCAACATATTACAAAGAGGTGCTCTTGCAGGATGTATCATATTTGAAGGCTGTCTATTCCAGATACCAGGTCTTGACTGATATGATGCTGAAGAAGACCGGGCTGATCTGTGAATATATTGAATCCATTATAACAGATTACGAAACGAATCATGAAGCCATCGGGCGGGAACTGAACGGCGGATCTACCTTCGGGAAACTTGTCCATATCAGGCTCGGAGAAGGTGACACCCACAACCAGGGGAAAAGCGTTGCAATCATTGAGTTCGAACAAGGGATCCTGGTCTATAAGCCAAGGACTCTTCAACTCGAACAGCGCTACAATACTTTCATTGAGCACCTGAATGCAGCGCACATCCCAGGGTTTTTAGACATCAAAACAATCCGTCTGAAAAACACCGGAGAGACTGGCTGGTGCGAGTTTGTAAGGCAGAAACCCTGCAAAGAAGAAGCCGAAGTCAGGGATTATTACACGCGGATTGGTGAACTGCTTGCGATCTTCTATCTCTTCAGCGCCTCTGACTTCCATGCGGAGAATATTATCGCATGCGGTGCATATCCGCTGGTCATTGACATGGAGACACTTTTCTCTGCTGATCTGTTTGATCAGAAAACAATAGAGAAGTCTGTGTTCAGTTATATTGGTAGCCTCCTGACCTATTCTGTTAAGGCCTCTGCCATCCTGCCGACAATGATCCGAAATCGAAAGACGAATAAGCAGGTAGATCTTTCTGGCTTGTCCATGGACGAGGAACAAGAATCCCCCTACAAGTCCTTTTGTATCATGGATGCAGACAAGGATACGATTCATATTGTTGCAAAAAACCTTGCTATAGGTGGACATAACAACAGTGTAAAATTGCATAATCGGAGTATGGAATCTCAAAAATATCTCGGGGAGATGCTCCGCGGCTTCGAAATCACCTACGAGTATTTTGTAAATAATCGGGAGTCTGTATTGGCGTACATTGAGGAGCACTTCAGCGGGCTGATGTTCCGCGTCTTGCTCAGAGGTACAGTGACATACGGCCAGATGCTTTCAACGATGTATCATCCCGACCTTGTGCAGTCTTTTTTGGACAGGGAAATCTACCTGAACCGGTTGTTTTTGAACGCTGATGAGAAGCATATCGCTCTGGTTCTGGCCGAAATTGAGGATATGAAGAGAGACGATGTTCCTATGTTCATGGCGTCCACAGACGAGCGGAGCCTCTACACCTGTGCAGGCCAGGCACTGGAAGGTATTGTACAAAATTCAGCGCTGGAGATGCTCCGAAGTAAACTTGAACGAATGGGTGCGGCAGATCTTTGCTTTCAGAGGCGCGTGATTATCTACAGCTATGCAGACCTGTACAGAAATGATGTTTATATTACAGGCTATCGCTATCATGAAGCCGAAGAAGCGCAAGAGCCGGACGGAGAGTCACAGATCCATGTGCTGGTGGAACAGGTCGCGAAATATTGCGATGCAAACAGTATTAGTCTTACGGTGAACGGTCAGACCGAGCGTTCATGGATCGGATATCTTGAGGTGGAGGATCAGTTTCGAACGATTACTCCCATCGGGATTAATCTTT
This sequence comes from Clostridiales bacterium FE2011, assembly GCA_017569305.1. NCBI lineage: Bacteria > Bacillati > Bacillota > Clostridia > Eubacteriales > Clostridiales bacterium FE2011. The sequence continues at coordinate 1,795,005 of CP069418.1, forward strand.
ACGATGGCAATGCTGGGATGGTGCTTTTCTATGCCGCGCTATACAAGTATACGCAGAAGCGGTGCTATTTGGAAACTATGCGGGAAGTGCTCCGACCGATTGAACAGTATTTTGAGAAAAATAGCATCGGCAAGGAAACACAAAATGGTTTATACAATGGATGTAGCGGCGCGGTCTATCTCTACGCTGTCATATCGGATTTGCTCCATGAGGAATCTTACAGAGCGCATGCTGACAGATTACTGCGGGAGATGGCGAGTAGTAGAGTGCTCTCTCAGAAGAACGATGTGATGATAGGAAATGCGGGAGCGATTCTTGTTGCTGCCCGCTTGTCGGAGCCCGGAGACGCGATCATTGATCCGTATCTGCATACACTTGCGCAGAAGATCATAGAAGCGGCAGATGTGTATCCTACAGGTTGTTTTATAGGAAAGGAAGGTTACACTGGCTATGCGCACGGCACAGCAGGTATTTCCCATGCCTTGTACAAGGTTTACAAGCGGACAGGGGATGAGCACATCCTTTTGGCTGTGGAAAAAATGCTTGCTTATGAGCGTGGACAATACGTTACAGAAGCAGGTAATTTCCGCAGGAGCCTTACTGACAAACGCTGTGATTGCAAGTGGTGTCATGGAATGTCGGGCATTCTGCTCAACCGCCTTTCGCTCAAGGAGGATGGATATTCAGATAGCCTCCTCGACAGTGAGATTGAGATTGGCATTCGGACGCTGAAGCAAGTGGGCTTTGGCGCGGATTACTGCCTTTGCCATGGCGACATCGGCAATCTCATGATCTTGCAACAAGCGGCAGTGCTTTTGCAGGATGGAGCTCTACAGCAACAAGTCAGACGGAACACAGAGCGTCTCGCCACACAATTGATAGAACGGCTGAAAGGCAGTCCGGATTTTCTGGAAAATGCTGGCTTTGGTCTGATGACAGGGCTTGCCGGAATCGGATACGGCTTAATTGCATTAGAGGACAGAAACGCTCGAATCCCCAATATTCTTGCAGTTTAGTAAGGCGAAACACAGAAATGAACATCCCGATCATGAGGGTAATACGTGTTACCATCATCTATACATACTGAATAAAAACAATCATAGCATCAAGGAAAGCCGTCATGATCGCAGATTTGAGTTGTACGGGGTTGTCTTGCGTTCACAGAGAGGAGGAGGATTGAGTACGACATACAAAATTGTGACGATAAATGGGAGCCCAAGAGGGGCAAAATCAAGCACTGGAGCCTTTCTCAAAGCTGTTGTCAGCGGGCTTCGGAAGAGGATCGACATCGAAACGTATGAGCTTGATTTAAGCAAGTACAAGGTGAGCTTCTGCAGAGGTTGCTCGAACTGCTTTGAAACTGGGAAATGCCCGCTGGATCTGCAGGACGATATGCCCGAACTCAAAAAGATGATTCTGATGGCAGACGTTTTGCTGATCGGCACGCCCATATACGCAGGGAATATCACGGCGCAGATGAAACTTTTGCTGGATAGAATGTCTTACTGGATGCATCTGATGTGCCTCTGTGGAAAGCCGACGGCCCTTCTCACATCCTCTTGTGGGAATGGAGCAAACTTCGTGAAGACCTATCTGTCTTCGGCGGTGAAGTTTATGGGGGGACGAGAGGTCTCCTTCCAGAATTATCTTGTCTTCACAGAGAATGATGTGCAGGAGGTGGAGAATGTACAGAGAACCGAAGAAATGGTCGCAGACATTATTGGAGCCCTAAATGATCCGACGCACATTGGTGAGCGTGAGCGGAAGGATCTTGATTATATCTTTCATTCCATGCAGAAAAACATGAAGCTTTATGAGGAAGAGCCCAACTTTGAATACCGGTTCTGGAAACACAATGGATTCTTTGAATTTGAGAGTTACATGGATGTAATTATGAATTCTGAACGAATTATTTCGGACTTTGGAGGCACACTATAATGCATAATGGGATTTGCGTGACTGACTTGTATAAAAAATATGGAAACAACACGGTTCTGAATAACATCAATATGACCCTGATGCCGGGGGAAATTGTCGGTCTTGTAGGGACAAACGGCGCAGGCAAGAGTACCTTGCTGTCTATTCTCTGCGGATTGAAAAGGAACTATACGGGAAACGTGGAAATCGATGGCGTAAATATTCGTTCAATGCGAAGAAAGAAGAATATCGGCTGTTTGATAGAGAATCCCGGTCTGTATCCGGCACTTACAGGCATGGAGAATATCAAGTATTTTACCTCATTCACGGATACAGTCACCACAGATGAGATAAAAGCATTGGTCGGGGCATTGGAGCTGGGGGATTTTATTAACAAGAAGGTGAAAAAATACTCTCTTGGTATGAAGCAACGGCTCGGAATCGCTATTGCACTGCTTGGGAGTCCCAAGTACCTGCTGCTCGACGAGCCCATGCGTGGCGTAGACCCTGAAGTCATACCTGCGTTAAGGAAATATCTGGTCTCCCGCGCGCGCGAGGCAGGCACAGGCATCATGATTTCCAGCCATATCTTAGGGGAAATCGAGTCCATGTGCGACAGGGTGATAGTTCTGCAGGCGGGGCGGATCATAGAATCCATTGATCTGAAGGAAGACGCGGGCAGCGCAGAGGAAGATTATATCATCTCGTCGAGTGAGACTGTGCAGATAGAAGCATTCCTGCGTGAGAAGGGCTATTCGGTGCGGCGTACAGAGAATAAGTTGATGGTTAGAACCAGGGATACCGAAGTGAACGAGCTGATCAAATTGCTTGTAGCAAACGGTCTGAACCTGACGGGAATCGCACCCTACAGAGAGAACCTGGAAGAACGTTTCATCAAGGCAATCAAACAGGAGGAAGATCAGTGAAAACAGTTTTATATGATCTGAAGCGCAACTATAAAGCAATAGGAATCTTCTGTCTGTTTTCATTTGTGGTGATTGCCCAGTTTTGGCGGAGAGATTTGAGATCCTATTCAGTTGCTGTCTTGAACTATTACTTTTTCTGGACTTCTTTTATTGGCATGATGGTCGTGATAACCAACTTGCATATGGAGGATTTCCGTAGCGGTGCCATCAAGGAACTGTATGTGTTCATAGAGAGCGGATGGAAGCTTATTGCCAGACGGCTGCTCAGTGTGATTTGTGTGGCCGGCATATTCTATTTGCCTGCACTTATCAACCAGACGATCGGTATTCAGAAGCTGAAAAAAGTCGATCCGAGCCTGGTCGAGGGAACTTATGCGTTGAATTTGCTGGTGATCTATATGGGCGCAGCAGTTTTCCTGTCTGCTTATGTGATGTTGATCGCATACAGCGTACGTTCGTATAAAAAGGCGTACTTTATTGCGGTGCTGCCCCCGCTTGTCCTTAACTATCTACTGCCCTTTATTATCACACAGGGACAACTGGACGAGAACGGACCGCTGGGTATGGTGAGCAAGATACTGAAAAAAACCCCGAACGGGATTATCACGGTATGGTCTCAAACTCAGATGGTTTCTTGGGAGGATGGGGTTTTGCTGCTTGTCTATATTGCAGGTTTGTATGCAGTTGCTTATGTCTTTTATCGGAATCGAGACTGTATATAGCGAAGTTGTGGCGATGTAATTCGGATTAATGGAGTGATTTGGAGTAAAATGTATCAGTATATTAAAAATGAATGTAACAGAATAATTAAATGGAAGTCGTGGCTACTGGTTGCGGCGATCTGTCTGTTCGTAATGGTATTAGTACGTGCTTGTGATGCCGGAGCAGCAGTCTTCGTTTATTCGATCCTGGCAAATCTTGGATATGTTTTCGTGATCGGCATCTGTGTATGTGTGGCGACCGATGACTTTGAGAATGGCACATATATTCAGGCTTTTACCGGGAAATACAGTGTGCCGCACATTATCGGCGCAAAACTCATTGCAGCGGCAGTCGAGGCACTGGTCATTGCAGCGTTGAGCTGCATCCTGTCGTTCATAGCGACATACGGGCAGATAGAAGGCGTACAGCTGGAAGAGATGTTACGTTTGTTTGGTATGACAATGCTCACCTACTTGGTCGGAGCGATGCTTTTGGCATCTGTTGCTGTTTTGATGGGTAGTTTTATAAAGAATCAGGGTATTTGCGTAGTTTTGATGTTTTCCCTCTTTTTAGGGGTGTTCGCAGAAATTATTGGCTTGGTAAAATCTCACTTCAATATCAACACGGTTGCAGGTTATCTGCTTACTCAGTTTGCGCTTTTGCCGGAAATGATGCTCAATGGAGCGGCTTCTTTTCAACAGATAGGCTTCTGTATGGGAGCTGCCATGCTTAATTATGTAATTATATGCTGCACAAGAAGATGGTGGTTAGGATAAGGTTGCTATGAGGAAACGAGTAACATTTATCGAACAAATCAGCACTACTGAGTGCGGTATCACCTGTGTTGCAATGCTTCTGAGGTATTACAAAAGCTATGTGAGCTTGCAACAGCTCCGGGATTTGCTGGACACAGGAAGAGACGGCACTTCAATTGGTCAACTGGTGGCGCTGTGTAAGAAGCTGAATCTGCTTGCTAAGCCGGAAAAGATTGATTTTTCTCAGATTGAGAGAAATCAGGCACCTTTTATTGCTCTTTGCTACAACAGTCATTTTCTTGTCGTAGAGAAGATCACCAAGAAATATGTATATATTGTAGACCCAGCTTCCGGAGCAGAGTATGTTTCTCACGATGAATTCAAAGAAATATACTCAGGATATATCATATGTATTGCACCGGACAGAAATTTTGTTCCGCAAAAAAGAGACATCCATCTGTTTTCCGAATACATTCAGGTATTTAAGGAAAAGAAGGGATTATTCGCAGCGATATTTGTCATATCGATTGTTATATACGCGTTTTCATTGGCGGTTCCTATCTTGATGAAATATGCGATTGACAGCATCAATATAAAAACAGAATCTGTGGAACAACCCTTAATCATGCTGATCATATTTGTCGGACTTGCCTCATTGCTTGGGTATATTCAAAGCAATTGCTTAATCAGCTACAGAACCTTTATGGATTATAAGATTACTGCCAAGGTTGTAAGAAAGCTGCTGAATGTATCTTATCATTTTTTTGAATTACGACGGAAGTCCGATTTGATCATGACGGTCAACAGTGGATATATCATCCGAGAGATTGTGGCAAAGCAGCTTGTTCAGGGAATTATCAACATAGGTGCGATCATTTTTATGGTGGTATATCTATATTTGCAAACCCCTGTAATATGTCTGCTTTGTATTGCTCTGTTTGTACTGAATGCTGTCTTCCTTGGCTGGTCACGCCCCCGTTTGTTGAACGAGGACCGGCAGCTACTAAACAAGCGTAATGAAGTGGATGGACAGCAGGTCGAGATGATCTATTCCATTCTCGGAATCAAAATGGCTGGAATCGAAAATTATGTTTTTGACAATTGGAGCGAAAAGGAGGGTTCTTATTTACAGAAACAGAAAAGAGCTGATCGGCTAAAAAACAAATATATGTTTGTTACCTCGTTGATTTCACAATTGTCCCCATATATTGTGCTTGCTGCAAGCGTCGGACTCTTTAGAAAAGGAATGATAACGCTCGGAGATATTATGGCGTTTTATTCTCTGAGCTCAACCTTTTTTGGTTTAGCAGCTTCTGTGTCGAATGTATACAACAGCTATGTGAACAGCATCATCTATCTTGAAAGAATTCACGATATTCTGACATTTGAGCAGGGTGAAGAAAGTCGCGGGGATCATGCAAAACATGTAAATGGCGAGATCGAGCTAAAAAATGTGTCTTTTTCTTATTCGAAGCACTCCAGCAAAGTTCTGAAGAATATAGATTTAAAAATATACAGTGGGCAAAAAGTTGCGATTGTCGGTATGTCTGGTTCGGGGAAAAGTACACTCGGCAAGGTTATGATGGGTCTTTATAAACCGACTGAAGGAACGGTTATGATCGATCATACAAATATCCACACATTTGATACTTCAGAATTAAGGCAGCACATGGGAATCGTGCCACAGGATATGACCCTATTTAATCGTAGCATTGAATACAATATTGGAATGGGTAGAAACGATGTGTCCAAGGAGGAAATCGTTGAGGCGGCAAAGATTGCAAGGATACATGACGAAATCATGCAAATGCCGATGAAGTATGATACCCAGGTGACTGAGATGGGTATGAATCTCTCTGGTGGACAACGACAGAGAGTGGTGCTTGCGCGGGCAATTTTGAAAAGACCCAAGCTCATTATCCTGGACGAGGCAACTAGCGCTTTGGATACATATAATGAATCGCAGATTTTTCAATATTTCAAAGAGGAAAACTGTACACAGATTATTATTGCACATCGATTATCAACTGTTATAGATTCAGATGTTATCGTGGTAATGGATGAAGGAAGAATTGCAAATATAGGAAGTCACAAGAAACTATTAGAAACATCGGATGTATATAAGAAAATATATAGTGCAAATAATGATTTGCCCGCAACGTGTTAAAAAACGCTTGGACAGCTTATGGTTGAAAACACTTTTTCCGGGAATGATTTAGAATACTACATGCGTTATTGGAAGCAATACCTTATTTGTTTGAACCTATAACCTAGTGCGTTGGTTATGGGCTTAATATTGAAGGAACATTCTCGTAAAGAGAAAAAAGCAGAGATTATAAAAAGGAATCTCAACCCTCAGAATCTAAATAATTCCCGACCAAAGGACTATAGAATCTATGAAGAGGATATTCAAAGTATATTGTTAATAGATCGAACGGATTAATCAAGAAGAAGGGACTAGTAGGGTGTTTTGAGTTGATATTGTCTGTGAAGTTGCTATGAGGAAACGAGTAACATTTATCGAACAAATCAGCGCCGCTTTTTGTTTTCTTATCCCATGCAAAAGAGACTGTCCCATATGAGACAGTCCCTTTTCTTTTAGTGACGCAGATCAATAGTTTTCGGCAGCGATTTCGAAGTAGCTCTGGGGATGATTGCAGACGGGGCAGACTTCGGGAGCCTTGGTGCCCACAACGATGTGGCCGCAGTTGCGGCATTCCCAGATTTTGACCTCGCTCTTTTCGAAGACCTGCTGCATTTCAATGTTCTTCAGCAGGGCGCGGTACCGTTCCTCGTGATGCTTTTCGATGGCGGCAACACCGCGGAACTTCGCGGCCAGTTCAGTGAAGCCTTCTTCCTCAGCGGTCTTTGCGAAGGACTCATACATATCGGTCCACTCATAGTTTTCACCGTCGGCGGCAGCCGCCAGGTTTTCAGGCGTGGAGCCAATGCCCTTGAGTTCTTTGAACCACATCTTGGCATGTTCTTTTTCGTTCTCAGCTGTCTTCAGGAAAAGCGCGGAGATCTGCTCATAGCCTTCCTTTTTGGCAACAGAAGCGAAATAGGTATACTTGTTCCGGGCCTGGGATTCACCTGCGAAAGCGGCTTCCAGGTTCTTTTCGGTCTGGGTTCCGGCATAGGGATTAGACATGACATTTTCCTCCTTTATCAATATAGATGACGGGCTTTATTGCTCGTTACGGATTGTGTAAAGCTTCAGGAAACCGCAGAGGGAGCTGACCTGTTTGCTGAGACTGCGGGGCAGAATCACAACATACAGCGCCTGGTCCGTGGTGGTGTGAAGCCGGATATACTGATCATTTTCCATCCGGACAGAGGTGTTTCCGAAGAAGGTCGGCCCGGCATAGGGCATGAAATGGAAACCATCCTCCAGCATATTCAGGGTGTCCGCCGGCCAGATGCTCTGCAGGGCGATATCTTCCCCTTCAGGGGTCTGCCAGTTCGTTATGACCACCCGGCCGTATCCACCCGGAACCGGCGTGTCGGCACAGGTGGCGCCGACAAAGGTCATGCCGGAGGAGTTCTGAAAGCACATCATCGGCGCGGGAAAGTCCAGTTGTACCAGGTCGCTTTCGTTATCAATCCGGAGCGCGGTACCTGTTTCCGCGGCAGGCTTCACGTCAGGGGAGATGTTTTTATCCTCCTGGGGTTTGGCCAGGATCAGGGAGACGGCGAGCATCACCAGCAGGGCGACGGAAAACAGGATTTCCACAATCCGGAGGAGATACTTGCGTATTTTCTTTCCGTCAGCCAAGATGCCACCCCCTCCTTTTCCTGATTCAGGCAGCGGTTTCTGTTCCGCTGGAATCTATTATATATGGGGCGGAAGAACACTGTCAAATTGTGCGGAACCGTCCGGACCGGTTTGTCCGGGAAGCCCGGACGGCAGGTTTTCAGGCTCCGGATTCGTTGTTTATAAAGAAAGGAAACTGTGCCTGTAAAGGCCGGAAACCGCGGCACGGGGCGGGCTGACTTGCTCCGGAATCCAAAAGGATGTAAAATAATAGTTCACGGAGGGTAAGGATATGAAATCTAATCGCCTGATTCGCCTGGCAATCTGCCTGATTGCGGCGATGCTGCTTTTCATCCCTGTCTGTCCGGCAGAAGAAGCGTTTCATATTGAAGACGCAGGACTGGACATGACGGAAACGCTCAGCGTTCACTATCCAGTGCTGTCCGGCCCGGGAGATGAAGCGCTGCTTGAACAGATTAATACGATGATCCGGGAAGACTGCCATATCGGGGATTACCTTGCCCGTACGGCGCAGCTGATCGCCGGCGGAAGCCTGCAGGTCAGCTGGCAGGGCGGGATCATGGGCGATGTGTTCAGCTGTGCGGTGTCAGCTGTCGGCGCTGTGGAAAACTCCCGTTCCACGCATGTATGGAACGCCTGCACCGCAGACCTGCGGGACGGCCGCAGGATTACCCTTTCGGAACTGTTCACGGATGAGGAAGCCGGCCGTGAGCAGATCCGTACCTATCTGGAAGACGAGGTTCTGCCGGAGCTCAGCGCCCATCTGCAGAACAGTGAACTGGAGCCCCTGCCGGAGACTTTTTTACTGGAGCCTTCCGGCCTGACGCTTCTGTATCCGGTGAGCCAGCTGAGCACCCTGGGAGACCGTGCCGGCGATATCCGGATCGGATGGCATGTGCTGAAGGACGTGCTGAACCTGGACGAGGACAGCATTCCGGACCGGATCGGCGTGAAACAGATGATCACCCTGACCGCTGAAAGCGCGGAACAGCTGCTGGCCGCGTCCGCGGAAGGATCCCTGACCGGTATTCCGGTGAAGCTGGGGGACAGCGTGCAGGAGATGACCGACCGGTATCACCTGCTGACGGATCCGGACGGCTTTGAGGGCGGACGCCTGTTCGCGCTGGAGGGCGGATGTTTCCGGGGTGTTTACCTGATGACGGATGACCTGACCCGCGGCTGGGAAAACAGCAAGGTGGAAGGCATCCGGATGGATCAGGGCTGTCTCTGGGGACTGTGCGTGAATGAGACCATGCGGGAGGACTGGATCTCCGTGCTCGGTGAACCGGACGGTTCAGCGGCCATTGATGAAGAAAAGGCGGAGGCCAACCGGCTGGTGCCGGGGACCTGCGATTACTACAGCTGCGGGGAATATCAGCTGCGGCTGTACAGTGATGATACCGGATGCCTGATCTGTATTGTACTGACGGCATAACGGAGCAAAGAGAAAGGAACAGAAGGAAAGAATGGCTCAGAAAGGGAGCGGAAAAAGAAGACAGGCCCCCGCGTATTCTGCGGACGCGATGGCCATCCGGTATATGGCCGGACTGGTCCTGATTGCGCTGGGCGTCCTGATCTTTATGGCGGTGGTCATGCGGCTGCCGGGAAATATCTTTGAGGGTCTGCGGATTATCTGCTTCGGCCTGTGCGGGATTATGGCCTATGTGCTGCCTGTACTGCCGGTGTGGGCCGGCGTACTGGTGATCTGGTCCACCCAGCGCCGCGCGCCTGTGCGGCCGTGGCTGTTTGCGCTGCTGGCCTTCTTTGGTTTGTGCGCTTTCCTGATGATAACCGGAGCCATGGAGCACCTGAGGAACACCTACGGCAGCAGCTGGGGCGACGTGATCAACGGTGCCTATATAGAAAGCTCCAGAATGGTGAACCCGAACGGCGGCGGCGCCGTGGGAACCATCCTGGCCTGGCCGCTGTGGAATTATCTGGGACCTGTGCTGGGCACGATGATTATCTTTGTGCTGACCGTGTTCTGCGTCCTGCTGGCGGTGAACCTGACCCCTTCCCGGATCCGGGATCTCTTTACGGGCCAGGCCGGCGCGCGCAGACAGCAGCAGAAGCTGGAGCGGGAACGCATGGAACAGCAGCAGCTGGCATGGCAGCAGCAACAGGCCCTCTGGCAGCAGCAACAGCAGCAGATCCTGGAGCAGCAGTACCAGATGCAGCAGCAACAGCAGATGCCAATGCAGCCTGCGCAGCAGGCCTATATGCCGGGGCAGGAGATGCAGCCGCCTGTGCAGCAGAAGCCAGTATCCGGTGACGGGGGCGTTCGCGACTGGCAGGAGCAGATGGCTGCCGGTCAGGCGGTTTCCGCGGCAACCGGACACCAGAGCAGTATTTTCGGCAAAAAGAACCAGGCAAAACCGGCCTCCCAGGAGAAATCCTTTGCCAGCCGGATTTTCGGCCGGAATAAAAAGGAAGAGTATGACGGCCTGAGCGACGGATCCACCCTGGCCGATGCCGGAACGGCAGCCCGCAGGCCGGTAGGAAGACCTGCGCGCCGGACGGCAACGGGAGCGGAGATCGGCGAGCCCCAGACCCACTGGCGGCAGGATACGGCGGAGATCCCGCTGGAGATCGACAACGGCCGCAAACGCCGGCCGCAGCCTGTACAGCAGACGATGGCGGACATTCCGGAGGAACCGGCGCCTGTCCGTCCGGAACCGGCCCGCGGAAGGCAGCTGGTCCGGGAGCAGGAGCCGGCAGTGGAAACCCCGCCTGTCCGGGACGACTCACGGTACCGCCGTCCCGCGGAACCGGAGCAGAAGAAGCCCGAAGTGCAGCCGGCCCGGCCGGCCGTGCCTGTGGTACAGCAGACCATCGGGGAAGCAGCCTATCAGGCTCCGATCAAGGTGCCTGTGAAAAAGAAGGCGGAGGAAGAGGAAGAAGGCATATGGATGCCGACGCCCTACAACTATCCGCCGATTACAGACCTGGCCAGGCCGCAGCAGGGGGTCGAGGATACCCGCGAAGAGGATATCACCCGTTCCCGCAAGCTGGAAGAAACCCTGGCAAGCTTCCGGGTACCGGCCCGGGTGGTGCACGTGACCCACGGCCCCGCCATTTCCCGTTTCGAGCTGGAACTGGAAGCGGGTACCAAGGTCAACAAGGTATCGGAACTGGAAAAGGATATTGCCTACGGTATGTCCGCCACCTCTGTGCGTATTGAGGCGCCGATTCCGGGCAAGCGCCTGGTCGGCGTGGAAGTACCGAACCGTAAGGTGACTACCGTTACTCTGCGGGAAGTCATGGAGAGTGAGCCGATGCAGAACGCCCGGTCGATCCTGACTGTGGCGCTGGGCAAGGATATCGCCGGAACGCCCATTGTGTGCGACCTGGCGAAGATGCCGCATATGCTGATTGCCGGCCAGACCGGCAGCGGTAAATCTGTGTGTATCAACGCGATTATCAACAGCCTGCTGTACCGGGCCAGCCCTGACGAGGTGAAGCTGATCCTGGTCGACCCGAAGGTGGTTGAACTGCAGTGCTATAACGGGATTCCACACCTGCTGATTCCTGTGGTGAACGATCCGCGCAAGGCGGCGGCCGCGCTGGCCTGGGCCGTGGCGGAAATGATGGAACGGTACGACAAGTTCGCCGAAAAGAAGGTCCGGAACCTGGAAGGCTACAACCAGCTGGTGGAAAAGACGGGCGAAAAACCCATGGCCCGGATTGTCATCATCATTGACGAGCTGGCGGACCTGATGATGGTCTGCAAAAAGGACGTGGAAGAATATATCTGCCGCCTGACGCAGCTGGCGCGCGCTGCGGGCATTCACCTGATTGTCGCGACGCAGCGTCCCTCGGTGGACGTCATCACCGGCCTGATCAAGGCCAATATTCCGAGCCGTATCGCGTTCAAAACCGCGAGCTCTGTGGACAGCCGCACCATCCTGGACCGGAATGGTTCGGAACAGCTGCTGGGCTGGGGCGATATGCTGTATGCGCCCACCGGCTCCTTTGCGCCTACCCGTGTGCAGGGCTGCTTCCTGAGTGATGAGGAAGTCAACCGGATCGCGAAACATGTGAAGGAAGCGAACCCCAGCACCTATGATCCGGATATCCTGGAGAAGCTGGATGAAATCGCCAACGGCGGAGAAACCGGAAACGCGGATATCATCATCAACAGCTCCGACATGAGCGGCGGAGACGGCGGCCTGTTCGAGCAGGCGGTGGAATTTGCCATCCAGGACGGCCAGATTTCCACCAGCACGCTGCAGCGGCGGCTGAAGATCGGCTATGCCCGGGCGGGCCGGCTGACGGATGAGATGGAAGAGAGGGGCATTGTGGCCGCCAAGGACGGCAGCAAACCCCGGAAGTGCCTGATCACCCGGGAAGAATGGGAAGAAATGAAGAGAACAACGGAAGGAATGACGTAATCAATGGCGAACATGGTGGACTATCTGGCCTGGCGGGGAGACGTTCCGTTTGAAATCTCGCCATGGAACGAGATAGACGGCCTGCTGGTCGCTACCATCAGTTATCTGAATTTCCACGGAGGACGGGATCCCAAGGGATGGACCCTGGAGGAGATGTCCCGGATTGACCTGATCCAGGAGGGAAACACTTCCACTTTTGCAGGACGTAAAACGGTCTTTCAGGCCATGGCTTCCGGTGCCCGCTTCCGCGGATGCCGGCTGCACCATGCCATTGCCATGACGGATCCGGAGATCGGGATGCAGTTTTCCGCCATGTGCCTGGACCTGCCGGACGGCAGCATGTGCGTGGCGTTCCGGGGAACAGACAACACCGTCGTGGGCTGGCGCGAAGACTTTGACATGGCCTACACCACCCGGGTGCCTGCCCAGGAGGCGGCAATCCTGTATCTTCGGCGGGCCGCGGCATTGTCCAAAGCGCCGCTGCGGCTGGTGGGGCACAGCAAGGGGGGCAACCTGGCGGTTTACGCCGCGGCCTTCGCCTCCAAACGGGTGCAGGACCGGATTGAAAGCATCATAAGCTATGACGGTCCCGGCATGAACCGGGAGACCTCCCAGTCGGAAGGATACCTGAGGATTAAGGACAAGATCCGTTCCTTTATTCCCCAGACCAGCATCATTGGCCTGCTGATGGATTTCTATGAGCCGTATACGGTGGTGCGTTCCACCGCCAGCGGCATCAGCCAGCACGATCCCATGACCTGGAAAATTTACGGTCCGCAGTTTGAAACCCTTTCCTCGGTGGACCAGACAGCGATCGTGGTACGGGATACCCTGCATGAGTGGCTGCAGAACAGCACCCCGGAACAGCGGGCGGACTTTGTGGACGCGCTGTTCGGCATGGTGGAGACCACCAAGGTGACCCGGATGAGCGAGCTGACCGGGGAAAAACTCCGGACGATGATGACCATGGTGGGCAACCGGAAGGAAGTGGATCCGGAAACCCGGCGGGTATTTACCCGGCTCATGGCCCAGGCGGTTTCGCTGGGCTTCGGCAATGTGATTGACTGGGTCCGAGGGCGGCGGGAGAACGACATCGAGGGCGGCTGGGAGACCATGTCAGCCGCGAAGCGCAGGGAAATGCTGGATGCCGCGCTGAACGAACCCGAGCCTGCGGAGGAAGCAAAAGAAGATCAATCCCGGGAACAAAAAGACCCTTGACAAGGATCGTTCCGTATGATAAAAGATATACCGGTACCGATCTTTAAGACGATACAGAGATATCGGCAAGATTGGATTGGCGCGTATGCCGCTGTGCGGCAGACGCTGTATGCATGCGATCCGAACTCTGCCGATTCTCCGGCAGAGTTTTTTTGTAAGGAGGGTTGCATGATGACGGTCAGACTGGAAATGAACCGGATTCCGTCCCAGGCGGCCCAGGGCTCCCTTGTCAGCAAAAAGGATAATGTCTTTACTTTTCCCGGCTTCTGTGATGTGCACGTTCACTTCAGGGAGCCGGGTTTTTCTTATAAGGAAACGATGGTGACCGGCAGCCGGTCGGCAGCCCGGGGCGGCTACACGGCCGTCTGCGCGATGCCGAACCTGAAGCCGGTGCCGGACAGCCTGGCACACTTAAAGGAAGAAGAGGACCTGATCCGGGCGGCCGGCGGTCTCGTGGATATCTACCCTTACGCGGCGCTGACCGTCGGGGAAAAGGGACAGGAAGCCGCGGCGCTGGAAGAGCTGGCGCCCCGGGTGATCGCCTTCTCTGACGACGGAAAGGGCGTCCAGTCCGAAAGTATGATGCGCTCCCTGATGGAGCGGTGCAAAAAGCTGGGGAAGGTGCTCGCCGCTCACTGCGAAGATGAAACCCTGGTCCGCGGAGGATACATACACGACGGCATCTACGCCGCGGCGCACGGACACAAAGGCATCTGCTCCGAAAGCGAATGGGGTCCCATTGCCCGGGATCTGAAGCTGGCGAAGGAAACAGGCTGCGCCTACCATGTGTGCCACATCAGCTGCAAAGAAAGCGCGGAACTGATCCGGCAGGCCAAGAAGGACGGCGTGAACGTAACCTGTGAAACCGGCCCGCATTACCTACTGCTGGATGAGAACGATCTGCAGGAGGACGGCCGCTTCCGGATGAATCCGCCCCTGCGGGCGAAGGAAGACCGGGAAGCCCTGCTGGAGGCCCTGCTGGACGGCACGATCGACATGATCGCCACGGACCATGCGCCCCACAGCGCGGAGGAAAAGAGCCGCGGGCTGGCAGGCAGCGCCTTCGGGGTGGTCGGCCTGGAATGCGCGTTCCCGGTGCTGTATACCGGGCTGGTGAGAAAAGGCATCCTGACGCTGGAAAGGCTGGTCAGCCTGATGGCGGCGGCCCCGCGGGAACGCTTCGGAATTCCGCTGCGGGAGGATGACCTGTGTGAGTGGGACCTGGACGCGGAATATACGATCAACCCGGAAGAGTTTGAGAGCATGGGGAAGGCAACGCCCTTTGCCGGACAGAGCGTATACGGCCGGTGCCTGAAGACAGTGCACGCAGGCAGGACAGTATATATAGGATAAAAGATGGAGGAAGAGGAACATGGCGAAACGGACAGACATCAAAAAGGTACT
This sequence comes from Clostridiales bacterium FE2011, assembly GCA_017569305.1. Classification (NCBI taxonomy): domain Bacteria; kingdom Bacillati; phylum Bacillota; class Clostridia; order Eubacteriales; species Clostridiales bacterium FE2011. Next base: position 1,810,093 of record CP069418.1, read on the forward strand.
GATTATCGGCAGCGGCCCCATTGTGATCGGACAGGCGGCGGAGTTTGACTATGCCGGCACACAGGCGTGCCTGGCCCTCAAAGAGGAAGGCTACGAAGTGGTGCTGTGCAACTCCAACCCGGCGACGATCATGACCGATACCTCCATTGCGGACAAGGTGTACATGGAGCCCCTGACACTGGAATATATCGCGAAGATCCTGCGGTATGAACGTCCGGACGCCATCGTGCCCGGTATCGGCGGCCAGACCGGCCTGAACCTGGCGGTGCAGCTGGAGCGCAAGGGCGTGCTGAAGGAGTGCGGCGTGGAACTGCTGGGCACCAGCAGCCGGAGCATTGAGCGGGCTGAGGACCGGGAACTCTTCAAGGAAATGTGCGAGTCCATCGGCGAGCCGGTCATCCCCAGCGAGATCACCTACAACCTGGAAGAAGCAAAGAAAGCGGCGCTGGACATCGGGTATCCGGTGGTGCTGCGTCCCGCCTTCACCCTGGGCGGCACCGGCGGCGGCTTCGCCAACAATGAAGAAGAACTGATTGAGATCGGCACCAACGCCTTCCGTCTCAGCCCTGTGCACCAGGTGCTGGTGGAAAAGAGCGTCCGGGGCTTCAAGGAAATCGAGTTCGAGGTCATGCGGGACAGCAATGACAAGGCGATCACGATCTGCGGCATGGAGAACGTGGACCCCGTCGGCGTGCACACCGGTGACAGTGTTGTTGTCGCTCCGATCCTGAGCCTGTCCGACCATGACCTGAAGATGCTGAATGACAGCGCCATCAAGATCATCCGCGAGCTGAAGGTGGAAGGCGGCTGCAACGTGCAGTTCGCGCTGGATCCCAACAGCAGCAAGTACTACCTGATTGAGGTTAACCCGCGGGTCAGCCGTTCTTCCGCCCTGGCCAGCAAGGCCAGCGGTTACCCGATTGCCCGGGTGACGGCGAAGATCGCCCTGGGTATGGCGCTGGAAGAAATTCCGGTCGCCGGCGGAAACGCAGCCATGGAGCCCTCCCTGGAGTACATCGTGGCGAAGTTCCCCCGCTTCCCCTTCGATAAGTTCACTTCCGCCAGCAACCAGCTGGGTACCCAGATGAAGGCGACCGGTGAGGTCATGGGCATCGGCAGCAACCTGGAGGAATGCATCCTCAAGAGCGTGCGGAGCCTGGAGACCGGCGTGTGCCACCTGCACCTGGCGAAGTTTGACAGCATGAGCACGGAAGACCTGCTGGAATATGTGAAGGACTTCCGGGCAGACACCCTCTTCGCGGTCACGGAACTGCTGCGTCGGGATGTGGCAATCAGCGAAATCCACGAGCGGACCATGATCACGGAGCTGTTCCTGGAGAGTATCAAAAAGATCACCGAGATGGAAAAGCGCCTGAAGGCGGCTCCCGGTGACGTGGCCCTCCTGAAGGAAGCGAAGGAAATGGGCTTCGGAGACCTGACGATCTCCCGGCTCTGGAATATGAAGGAAATCGACGTCTACGCCCTGCGGAAGGAAAAGGGCATCGTGCCGGTCTTCCGGATGGTGGATACCCTGCATACCGGCAAGTACATTGCCTACCTCTACTCCAGCTACAGCGGAAAGAACGACTCCATCCTCACAGAGAAGAAAAAGATTGTGGTGCTCGGTGCCGGCCCGATCCGTATCGGCCAGGGCGTGGAGTTCGACTACTCCACCGTGCACGCGGTACAGACGATCCGCCGCGCGGGATACGAAGCCATCATCATCAACAATAACCCCGAGACGGTTTCCACGGACTACACCACCGCGGACAAACTCTACTTCGAGCCCCTGACGCCCGAAGACGTCATGGCGATCATCGACTTTGAAAAGCCGGAAGGCGTCATCGCTTCCCTGGGCGGCCAGACGGCCATCAACCTGGCCGATCCGCTGATGAAGCGCGGCGTGAAGATCATTGGTACAGACTGCGACGCGATCGAGCGGGCGGAAAACCGGGACAGCTTTGAAAAGATCCTGGAAGACCTCCATATTCCGCAGCCCCAGGGCCGGGCGGTTACCCGGATCGAGGACGGCGTGAAGGCGGCCGAGGAGATCGGTTATCCGGTGCTGGTGCGTCCGAGCTTCGTGCTGGGCGGCCGGGCCATGCAGATCGTCGGAGACGAGGAGCAGCTGCGCCACTACCTGCGGACCGCGGTGGAAATCGACGCGGACAAGCCGGTGCTGGTGGACAAATACATCCGCGGCAAGGAAGTGGAAGTCGACGCCATCTGCGACGGCCGGGACGTCTTCGTGCCGGGCATCATGGAGCTGGTGGAACGCACCGGTATTCACAGCGGCGACTCCATCTCCGTCTACCCCACCTTCTCCATCAGCGACAAGGTCAAGGGCATCATCCTGCAGTATGCCAAGAAGCTGGGCCTGGGCATCGGCATTATCGGCCTGTTCAACATCCAGTTCATTGTGGATGAAAACGAGAACGTCTACATCATCGAAGTGAACCCCCGTTCCAGCCGGACCGTGCCTTTCCTGAGCAAGTCCACCGGCTACTCCCTGGCGGATATCGCCACTGAAGTGATCCTGGGCAAGAGCCTGAAGGAACAGGGCATCTTCGATCTCTATCCGGAAGAAAAGAAACGCTACTACGTGAAGGTCCCGGTCTTCTCCTTCAACAAGATCAAGGGCCTGGACGCTTACCTGAGCCCCGAAATGAAGTCCACCGGCGAGGCCATCGGCTACGACGACAAGCTGAACCGCGCCCTGTACAAGGCGCTGCAGGCCGGCGGAACCCGGCTGCAGAACTACGGCACCGTGCTGGCCACCATCGCCGACCGGGATAAGGACGAGGCGCTGCCGCTGATCCGCCGCTTCTACAACCTGGGCTTCAATATCGAAGCAACCAGGGGCACTGCCCGCTTCCTGAAGGAGAACGGCATCCGCACCCATGCGATGCTGAAGCTCAGCCAGGGCTCCGACGAGATCCTGAACAGCATCCGCCAGGGCCACGTGGCCTACATCATCAACACCCGGGAGATCGGTGAAGCGGAGAGTGAGAGCGACGGTCTGCAGATCCGCCGCTGCGCCACGGAGAACAACGCGACGATCTTCACCAGCCTGGATACCGTGCGGGTGCTGCTGGACGTATTGGAAGAAACGACGCTGACGATTTCCACCATTGACGCATAAACAATTCAGAATTCAGAATTATTAGTTAAACTGAAAGGGTAGTATGAAACAAGAGATACTGACCATCACGGAAAACGTGCCGGTAACAAGCTGTGTTTACCGGATGCGGCTGGAAGGCGCGGAGCTGGAAGCCCAGAATCCCGGCGGATTCGTGAACATCCGCCTGGATGGACTCTTCCTGCGCCGGCCGATCTCCGTGTATGACTCTGAACCCGGAAGCCTGACCATCCTGTATAAGGTGGTGGGCAAGGGGACGGAGCAGATGGCCGCGATGAAGCCCGGGGAAACGCTGGACGTGCTCATCGGCCTGGGAAACGGCTATGACCTGTCCAAATCCGGAGAGACGCCGGTTCTCCTGGGCGGCGGTGTCGGCGTTCCGCCCCTGTACCTGCTGGCGAAAAAGCTGATTGCGGAAGGGAAAAAGCCGCAGGCTGTGCTGGGATTCAACACGGCGGCGGAGGTTTTCGGCGAAGCGGAATTCAAAGCGCTGGGCTGCGGGGTGACCGTGACCACGGCCGACGGCAGCTACGGCGTCAAGGGTTTTGTGACCGATGCCCTGCCGGCGGAATACAGCTACTTCTACACCTGCGGACCGGAACCCATGCTCCGGGCGGTATACCGGGCGACCAAAACTTCCGGCCAGCTCTCCTTTGAGGAGCGGATGGGCTGCGGCTTCGGCGCCTGCATGGGCTGCAGCTGCAAAACTATTACCGGATACAAGCGGATCTGCCGGGAAGGTCCGGTGCTGGAGAAGGAGGAGATCATTTGGGACGCTTAAGTGTTAACTTATGTGGCTTGGAACTGGACAACCCGGTGATCCCCGCCAGCGGAACCTTCGGTTTCGGATATGAGTTTGCCCAATGGTACGATATCAACTGCCTGGGAACTTTTTCCTTCAAGGGAACGACAAAGGATCCCCGCTTCGGGAATCCGACGCCCCGCATCGCGGAGTGCCCGGCAGGCATGATCAATGCCGTGGGCCTGCAGAATCCCGGGGTGGATAAGGTAATCGCGGAGGAACTGCCGAAACTGAAGGAAGTTTTCCATAAAAAAGTGATGGCGAACGTCAGCGGCTTCAGCGTGGAGGATTACGCCTATACCTGTGAACGCCTGGACGCGGAGGAACAGGTTGGCTGGCTGGAAGTGAATATCTCCTGCCCGAATGTGCACGGCGGCGGCATGTCCTTCGGCACGGATCCGAAGGCGGCGGCGGAAGTCACCGCGGCAGTGAAGAAGGTCACGACGAAGCCGGTAATCATGAAGCTGAGTCCGAATGTGACGGATATCACGGCCATCGCGAAGGCCTGCGAGGACGCGGGCGCGGACGGCGTGTCCCTGATCAATACCCTGCAGGGCATGCGCATCAACCTGCGGACCCGGAAACCGGTGATCAAAAACGTGATGGGCGGCGTCAGCGGCCCGGCGGTGTTCCCGGTGGCCCTCCGGATGGTCTGGCAGGTATGCCGGGCTGTGAAGATTCCGGTGATCGGCATGGGCGGCGTCAGCACCGCGGAGGATGTGCTGGAGATGATGATGGCCGGCGCCACGGCCGTGGAGGTCGGCGCGGCAAACCTGACAGATCCTTGCGCCTGCAGAAAGATTATTGAGGATCTGCCTGCTGCGATGGATAAATATGGAATCAAATCCCTGCAGGAATTGAAAGGAGAGATTTGAACATGGGAAAAGACGTGATTGTTGCCTGTGACTTTCCGAATGCCGAGCAGACGCTGGCTTTCCTGGATAAATTCCAGGGGCGCAAGCCGTTTGTGAAGATCGGTATGGAGCTGTTCTACGGCGCCGGCCCGGACATTGTCCGGCAGATCAAGGCCCGGGGACACAAGATCTTCCTGGATCTGAAACTGCACGATATTCCGAATACAGTGAAAAAAGCCATGATGGTTCTGCGGGATCTGGATGTGGATATCTGCAACCTGCACGCAGCGGGTACCATCCGCATGATGGAAGCTGCCCTGGAAGGCCTGACCCGGCCGGACGGCAGCCGGCCGCTGCTGATTGCGGTGACTCAGCTGACCAGCACGGATCAGGAGGCGCTGGAAAAGGATCTGCTGATTGAGCGTCCGATCGATGAAGTGGTGATGCACTACGCCCTGAATGCCCGGAAAGCCGGCCTGGACGGCGTGGTATGTTCTCCCCTGGAAGCGGGGAAAGTGCACGATGTATGCGGAGCAGATTTCCTGACGGTGACCCCGGGCGTCCGGTTTGCGGACGGGGATGTGGGCGACCAGAAGCGGGTTATGACCCCGGCGGAAGCAAAGAAAGTCGGCAGCGACTACATTGTGGTCGGCCGTCCGATCACCGCGGCGGAGGATCCGGTGGCAGCCTATGAACGCTGCGTCAGTGAATTTATTGGATAAAACACAATTCAGAATTAAGAATTCAGAATTCAGAATTAATACTGAAGCCGCAAAATCCATATCAATGAATAATGAATTGTGAATTATGAATTGAAAGTGAGTGAAACGTACTTATGAAAAGGGAAGAACTGAACCAGCTGATTGCAAAGGACCTGCTGAAGATCAAGGCAGTCTTTTTCCGGCCGGAGGAGCCCTTTACCTGGGCCAGCGGCATCAAGAGCCCTGTTTACTGTGACAACCGGCTGACCCTGACGGCGCCGGAAGTCCGCATGGATGTGGAAAAGGGCCTGGCCCAGCTGATCGGAGAGGAATATCCGGGCGTGGAAGTGCTGATGGGCACCTCCACCGCGGGCATTGCCCACGCGGCGATCACGGCCCACATCATGGGACTGCCCATGGGCTATGTACGCTCCGGCGCGAAGGATCATGGCCGCCAGAACCAGATTGAAGGAAAACTGGAACCCGGCCAGAAGGTTGTGGTTGTGGAAGACCTGATCTCCACCGGCGGCAGCGTGCTGGAAGTGGTGGACGTGCTGCGGCAGGCCGGCGCGGAAGTGCTGGGCATCGTGAGCATCTTTACCTACGGTATGCAGAAGGGCATTGACCGGCTGGCAGCCGCGAACGTGAAGAACGTTTCCCTGACGAACTTTGATATCATCGCGGAAGAAGCCGCCAAGGAAGGATATATCCGTCCCGAGGATGTTTCCCGTCTGATCCGGTTCCGTAATAATCCGTCTGACGAGAGCTGGGCGACACTTTAATTACTACAATAAGCGATCTGTCCACCGGACGGTCGCTTCATTAATAAACGCGGAGGATAAGATGAAACGAAGCATTATTGACGTTCCGGATCTGAGTCCGGAAGAGCTGGACCGGCTGATGGACACGGCGGAAGACATCATCGCCCATCCGGACGATTATGCAGACGCCTGCCGCAGGAAAAAACTGGCCACCCTCTTCTTTGAACCCAGCACCCGGACCCGCCTGAGTTTTGAGGCGGCCATGTACGAGCTGGGCGGAAACGTGCTCAGCGTGACCGGCGCGGGCACGAGCTCTGCTGCCAAGGGTGAAAGCGTGGCGGACACGGCAAAAACCGTTTCCTGCTACGCGGATATCATCGCCATGCGCCATCCGAAGGAAGGCGCGGCGCTGGTGGCAGCGCGAAACGCCTCTGTGCCGGTGATCAACGCCGGAGACGGCGGCCACTGCCATCCGACCCAGACGCTGGCGGACCTGTTGACGATCCGCAGAGAAAAGGGACGGCTCGGCAACCTGACCGTGGGCCTGTGCGGCGACCTGAAGTTCGGCCGTACGGTACACTCCCTGATCAACGCCATGTCCCGCTACGAGGGATTGAACTTTGTGCTGATCAGCCCTGAGGAACTGAAGGTTCCCAGCTATGTGAAGAACGATGCCCTGAAGAAAAAGAACATCCCGTACGTCCAGACCACGGATCTGGAAGAGGTGATCGGCGATCTGGACATCCTGTACATGACCCGGGTGCAGCGGGAACGCTTCTTCAACGAGGAAGATTACCTGCGCCTGCGGGACAGCTACATCCTGACGCCTGAAAAGATGAAGAAAGCCCGGGCGGACCTGTGCGTCATGCATCCCCTGCCCAGGGTGAACGAGATCAGCGTGGCAGTGGACGATGATCCCCGGGCCTGCTACTTCAAGCAGGTGCTGAACGGAAAGTACATGCGCATGGCACTGATCCTGATGCTGCTTAAGGAGGCGGGTACTTTATGAACGTAGATTCCATCCACGACGGGATCGTCATTGACCATATTGCCGCCGGCTGCGGCATGAAGCTGTATCGCCTGCTGGGACTGGAAAGCCTGGAAGCCCCGGTGGCCATGATCACAAACGTAGTTTCCCGCAAGCTGGGCCGTAAGGATATCATCAAGGTGGACGCGGCGATTGATGTGGACCTGGATATTATCGGCTATGTGGATCCGGGTGCCACGGTTAATATCATCCGGAACGGAGAACTGATCGAGAAGAAACGCATCGAGATGCCGGAGAAGTTGGTGAACGTTCTCTTCTGCAAAAATCCCCGGTGCATTTCCTCCTGTGAACAGGAACTGGATCAGGTTTTCCACCTGACAGACAGGGAGAAAAAGGAATACCGGTGCGTTTACTGCGAAACGAAAGCATCCAACCTCTGAGAGGCGGATGGGGCTAAATAGCAAAAACTGCACCAGAATGCACAAAAACCGAAGAAACCCGAACGTTTATTTCCGAACGTTCGGGTTTTTATTTAAAAATATATGAATTTCCTTTGTTTTTAATTGACAATGTTCGTGTTTTGAAGTATATTGAGAACGGTTTCAATGGAGGAATCAGGAGGATCTTAACGTGAGAAAAGTAGGTATCATCATGGGTAGTGACAGCGACCTGCCCGTGATTAAAAAAGCAACAGATCAGCTCAAAAGCCTGGGCATTCCCTTCGAGGTGCACGTTTATTCGGCACACCGTACACCGGAGGAGGCCCGGGCTTTTGCTATCAATGCGCGGAAGAACGGCTTTGGCGCGTTGATTGCGGCGGCGGGGATGGCGGCCCATCTGGCCGGTGCCGTTGCCGCTAACACCACCCTGCCGGTGATCGGGATTCCCTGCCAGGGGCCCTGCCTGGAGGGGCTGGACGCACTGCTTTCCACGGTTCAGATGCCCACCGGCATCCCGGTGGCCACCGTGGCGGTGAACGGCGGAGCCAATGCAGCGCTTCTGGCTGCACAGATCCTGGCGGTGGAAGACGCGGACCTTGCGGCGAAGCTGGACGCAAAGCGGAAGGCTGACGCGGAAGCGGTCCTGGCGAAAGACGCCGGGATAGCCGAACGGCTTTAATTCAGAATTCAGAATTAAGAATTCAGAATTATGATTACTTAAAAACGTAATCAGGAACATCTTTCACAGGACAGAAACGGAAAAGTGGTCCGAATTATGAATTGTGAATTATGAATTATGAATTGATATAAAACCGGAGGTTTGAACTATGGGTGGATTTTTCGGAATAACGTCCAAGAAGGACTGTATGCTGGATGTGTTTTTCGGTGTGGACTATCACAGCCATCTGGGCACCCGCCGTGCCGGTATGGCCGCATGGGATGAGGAGATCGGTCTGCAGCGGAAAATTCACAACATCTGCAATGCTCCTTTCCGGACGAAGTTTGAACATATTTTTGAGGAGATGCGCGGCACTTCCGCGATCGGCTGCATTTCCGACGCGGATCCCCAGCCCCTGCTGATTCGTTCCAACCTGGGCACCTATGCCATCTGCATGACCGGCGTGATCAACAACGCGGATGAGCTGATCGACCAGTACCTCAGCTTCAGCGGCGGTCACTTTGATTCCATGACCGGCGGCAAGATCAACCAGACGGAGCTGCTCAGCGCCCTGATCAACCAGAAGAGCAATTTTGCGGAGGGCATTCAGTTTGCCCAGAAGTCCATTGTGGGCACCGCCTCCATCCTGATCCTGACGGACAAGGGCAGCATCATTGCGGCCCGGGACCGGATGGGCCGTCTGCCGGTGGCCATCGGCAAGCGGGATGACAGCTACGCTGTGGCGTTTGAATCCTTTGCTTTCCACAAGACCGGTTACGAAGACGTCTGCGAGCTGGGACCCGGGGAAATCGTTGAGCTGACTCCCAGCAAGATGACCCGGCTGGTTGCTCCCGGAAAGAAAAAGAAGATCTGCTCCTTCCTTTGGAGCTATTACGGATATCCCACCTCCACCTACGAAGGCGTGAACGTGGAGGAGATGCGCTACCGCAACGGCGCGATCATGGCGGACAACGACAAGGAAGCCGGCCGGGATGACCCGATCGACTATATCGGCGGTGTGCCGGACTCCGGTACGCCCCACGCCATCGGCTACGCCAACCGCAGCGGAACGCCCTTTGCCCGGGCTTTCATCAAGTACACCCCCACCTGGAGCCGCAGCTTCATGCCGGCCAACCAGACGGACCGGGACAAGATCGCCAAGATGAAGCAGATTCCCGTGAACGAGCTGATCAAGGATAAGAACCTGCTGTTTGTGGATGACTCCATCGTCCGCGGCACCCAGCTGCGGGAGACCGTTGAGTTCCTGTATGAGAGCGGTGCCAAGTCCGTGCATATGCGCAGTGCCTGCCCGCCGATCATGTACGCCTGCAAGTACCTGAACTTCTCCCGTTCCAACAGCGACCTTGAGCTGATTGCCCGCCGGGTGATCCTGGAGCTGGAAGGGGAGGAAGGCTTCAAGCATATTGATGAATATGCCGACGGCAGCACCGAGCGGGGCAAGAACCTCCGGGACTGCATCTGCAAGAAGTTCAACTTCGCCTCCCTGGAGTTCCAGACCCTGGAAGGCGTGATTAAAGCCATCGGTATTGATCCCTGCGAGCTTTGTACCTATTGTTGGGACGGACGTGGAGACGACGACTGAGATTGCGGATGAGACGACGATTGTTTACATGCTTACGAAATATACCTTATTAGAAAGGAACCATCACAATGAACGAATCCAGATCTGAAGCCTACGCCGCCGCTGGCGTTGATATCACTGCCGGTTACAAGTCTGTTGAGCTGATGAAAAAGCATATCCAGCGGACAGAGACCCCCGGGGTCTGCTCTGATGTGGGCGGATTCGGCGGACTGTTCCAGCCGGATATGACCGGCATGAAGGAACCGGTGCTGGTATCCGGCACCGACGGCGTGGGCACCAAGCTGAAAATTGCCCTGCTGATGGATAAGCACGATACCATCGGTATCGACTGCGTGGCCATGTGCGTCAACGATATCATCTGCTGCGGCGCGAAGCCCCTGTTCTTCCTGGACTACATTGCCTGCGGAAAGAATGTGCCCGAGCGGATTGCAGAGATCGTCAAGGGCGTCTGCGAGGGCTGCATCCAGGCCGGCTGCGCGCTGATCGGCGGCGAGACGGCAGAGCATCCCGGGATGATGCCCGAGGACGACTATGACCTGGCCGGATATTCCACGGGTATCGTGGACAAGGCACAGATCATTGACAACAAGACCATGAAGGCCGGGGATGTGGTGATCGCGCTGCCGTCCACCGGTGTTCACTCCAACGGTTTCTCCCTGGTGCGGAAAGTGTTCGACGTGGAAAACGCGGACCTGACGGCGCCGGTGGAAAAGCTGGGCGGAAAGAGCCTGGGCGAGACCCTGCTGACCCCCACCCGGATCTATGTAAAGCCTGTGCTGGCTCTGTTGAAGGAAGTGGCGGTGAAGGGCATCAGTCACATCACCGGCGGCGGATTCTATGAGAACATTCCGCGGAGCATTCCGGACGGCCTGGGCGCGAAAATCACCCGCAGCCAGGTGAAGGTGCTCCCGATCTTTGACCTGATCGCCGAAAAGGGCGGCATCAGCGAGCGGGATATGTTCAACACCTTCAACATGGGTGTCGGCATGAGCATTGTTGTTGCGGCAGAGGATGCGGAGAAAGCGCTGCGGATTCTGAAGGACAACGGAGAAGAAGCCTACGTGATCGGTGAAATCATCGAGAGCGAGGATAAAATCACGATCATCTGATCGGATTGACGGAGGTGCGTATGAGCGCAAAAGCCCGTATTGCCGTACTGGTTTCCGGCGGCGGAACCAACCTGCAGGCGATCCTGGACGCTTCAGCCCGGGGAGAAATCCCGGACGGGGAAGTGGTTCTGGTGATCAGCGACCGTTCCGGAGCCTATGCCTTGGAGCGCGCACAGAAAGCCGGTATCCCCACCATGGAAATCAACAAGAAGGCCTGCGGCGGGCAGGTGCCCTTTGAGCAGCAGCTGATCGCGGCCCTGACAACCAACCGGGTTGACCTGATTGTACTGGCCGGATTCCTGAGCATCCTGACGGAGAACTTCACTACGCTGTATACCCGCCGGATTATCAATGTTCATCCCAGCCTGATCCCCAGTTTCTGTGGAGCGGGCTTCTACGGCCTGAAGGTTCACCAGGCAGCGCTGGACCGGGGCGTGAAAGTCACCGGAGCGACCGTGCACTTTGTCAATGAGATTCCGGACGGCGGAGAGATCATCGCCCAGAAGGCGGTGGACATCCAGCCCGGAGATACCCCTGAGATCCTGCAGCGCCGGGTCATGGAGCAGGCAGAATGGATCATCCTGCCCAAGAGTGTTGAAATCATTTCTAAAGAAATTATTTCAACAATGAAGAATGAATAATGAAGAATGAAAAATGCTGATTACTTTTGCCCTGTGAAAGCCGTTGTGTGAGGAGCAAAAGAAAAGCAGATCAAACAAAATATAATTCTGAATTCTTAATTCTGAATTAAAACAAGGAGGAGCCTATGGACATCTACCGCATCAATACCCCTGAGGAACTGCTGAAGGACAACACCTACCCCGGACGCGGCATCATCATCGGCAAGACGCCGGACGGAACGAAAGCCATGACCGCCTATTTCATCATGGGCCGCAGCGACAACAGCCGCAACCGGATCTTCACCGAGAAGAACGGCGAAGTTTTCACCGAGCCCTTCGACGCCTCGAAGGTCCAGGACCCCTCCCTGATCATCTATGCCGCGATCCGTTCTTTCGGGAACAACCTGATCGTGACCAACGGCAACCAGACTGATACGATTTACGACGGCCTGAAGGACGGTAAAACCTTCTCCGCCGCGCTGGAAAGCCGGGAGTTTGAGCCGGACGGCCCGAACTTCACCCCCCGCATCAGCGGTATGCTGACCTTCGGAAACGAAGATTTTACCTACCAGATGAGCATCCTGAAGAGCGCCGACGCTGAAGGCAGCGCCTGCAACCGCTTCACCTACAGCTATGCTCCGCTGAACGGCCTGGGCCACTTCATCCACACCTATGTGTGCGACGGTAATCCGATTCCCACCTTCCAGGGCGAGCCGGAACGCATCGCGGTGAGCGACGATATCGATGATATGACGGATATCCTGTGGAAGAACCTGAACGAGCAGAACAAGATCAGCCTCTATGTCCGCTATGTGGACCTGAAGACCGGCGCCGCTGAAAGCCGGCTGGTCAACAAGAACAAGTGATACAGTGATGCGGACATGTCAAAATCTCAGATTTTGGAAACACGTCCCATGCTACAGCCGTCAATGATCAGGAGCCGAAGGCGAACGGAGCATTGGTAACGGCGATCGCAAGAAGAAAAGGAGATAAGATCATGAAAGAATTCGAACTCAAGTATGGCTGCAACCCCAACCAGAAGCCCGCGAAGATCTACATGAGCGACGGCAGCGAGCTGCCGATCAAAATCCTGTCCGGCCGTCCCGGTTTCATCAACTTCCTGGACGCCTTCAACAGCTGGCAGCTGGTGAAGGAACTGAAGGCTGCCCTGGGCATGCCCGCCGTGACCAGCTTCAAGCACGTGAGCCCCACTTCCGCTGCGGTTGGCATTCCGCTGTCCGCTGACCTGAAGAAGGCCTGCTTTGTGGATGATATCGAAGGCCTGGACGATTCCCCCCTGGCCTGCGCTTATGCCCGTGCCCGCGGCACAGACCGTATGTGCTCCTTCGGTGACTGGGTTGCCCTGAGCGACGTGTGCGACGTGACCACCGCGAAGATGATCAAGCGGGAAGTGTCCGACGGCGTCATTGCTCCCGGCTATGAGCCCGAAGCCCTGGAAATCCTGAAGCAGAAGCGCAAGGGCAATTACAACATCGTTGAGATCGATCCCGACTATGTGCCTGAAGTGCAGGAGCGCAAGCAGGTATTCGGCATCACCTTCGAACAGGGCCGCAACAACTTTGAAATCAACCGGGAACTGCTCTCGGATATCGTGACGAAGACCAAGGATCTGCCGGATTCCGCCGTGCGTGACCTGATCATCGCCCTGATTACCCTGAAGTACACCCAGTCCAATTCCGTCTGCTACGCGGTGGACGGCCAGGCCATCGGCGTGGGTGCCGGCCAGCAGAGCCGTATCCACTGCACCCGCCTTGCCGGTTCCAAGGCGGATACCTGGTTCCTGCGTCAGCATGAGAAGGTGCTGAACCTGCCTTTCCGTGCGGATCTGGGCCGCCCCGAGCGGGACAACGTCATCGACGGCTACATCAACCAGAATGAGGAAGATGTCTGCGCCGACGGCAACTGGCAGAAGTACTTCACCGCCCAGCCGGCTCCCCTGACCGACGCGGAGAAGCGCGCCTTCCTGGATACCCGGCAGAATGTGGCGCTGGGCTCCGACGCTTTCTTCCCCTTCAGCGACAACATTGAACGCGCCTATAAGAGCGGCGTGAAATACATTGCCGAGCCCGGCGGCTCCATCCGCGATGACGCTGTGATTGACTGCTGCGACAAGTACGGCATGACGATGGCGTTCACTCACATGAGACTGTTCCACCATTAATCCGGTGGAACAGCCTCGTGTTTCATTGATGAATCAATCAGCCTGAATACTTTCCTGAAAGGAATTAATAATAGATTATGAATATTCTTCTTGTCGGCGGCGGCGGCCGTGAGCATACCATTATCAAGAAACTGAGGCAGAACCCGGAAGTCGAAACCATTTATGCCCTGCCGGGAAACGGCGGGATCGCGGCGGATGCGACCTGTGTGGACGTAAAAGCTACGGATATTGAAGGCATTGCTGCCTTTGCCCGGAGCACAAAGATTGACTACGCGGTTGTGGCTCCGGATGATCCGCTGGTGCTGGGCTGTGTGGACGCCCTGGAGGCGGAAGGCATTCCCTGCTTCGGTCCCCGGAAAAACGCGGCGATCATTGAGGGAAGCAAGGTCTTCTCCAAGGACCTGATGAAGAAGTACGGCATTCCCACCGCGGCCTATGAAGTGTTCACCGATCCGAAAAAGGCGCTGGAATACCTGGAAACCTCTCCGATTCCGACGGTAATCAAGGCGGACGGCCTGGCCCTGGGCAAGGGCGTGACCGTGGCCATGAACCGCTGGGAAGCGCGCGAAGCCGTGCGGGAGATCATGGAAGACAAGAAGTTTGGCAAGAGCGGCGATCAGATCGTCATTGAAGAATTCCTTGAAGGACCCGAAGTAACCGTGCTGGCTTTCACGGACGGTACGACCGTGAAGCCCATGGTATCCAGCATGGACCATAAGCGGGCGGAGGACGGAGACAACGGCCCGAATACCGGCGGCATGGGCACTGTCGCGCCGAATCCCTTCTACACGGAAGAGATTGCAAAGACCTGCATGGAAACCATTTTCCTGCCGACCATCCGGGCGATGAAGGCGGAAGGCCGGGAATTCCGCGGCTGCCTGTATTTCGGCCTGATGCTCACCAAGAACGGACCGAAAGTGATAGAATACAACTGCCGGTTCGGCGATCCGGAAACCCAGGTGGTGCTGCCCCTGCTGGAGAGCGACCTGCTGACCGTGATGCAGGCAACCACCAACGGCACACTGGCGGACTGCAAAGTGAAATTCAAAGACGCGCATGCCTGCTGTGTGGTGCTCGCCTCCATGGGCTATCCCGTACATTATGAAAAGGGATACGAGATCACCATTCCCGCGGATGTGCAGGATCACGTCTTCGTGGCCGGCGCCGCGCTGAAGGACGGAAAACTGGTAACTTCCGGCGGCCGGGTGCTGGGTGTGACCGCGGTGGCGGACACCCTGCAGGAGGCCGTGAAGGAAGCCTATGCCATGGCCGATCGGATTGAATTCGGCAACAAGTACTGCCGGCGTGATATCGGACAGAGAGCGCTTTCAGCACTGAAATGATTAAGAATGGATTTGTGGGGTGTTACCTTGGTTTACAGAATCTTTGTTGAAAAAAAGCCCGGCCTGGACAATGAAGCCCGGGCACTGCTGGGAGACGCGAAAAAGTTCCTGGGGATCAAAGGCCTGGAAAAGGTCCGGCTGCTGAACCGCTATGACGCTGAGAACATCTCAGATGATATGTTCTCCCTGGCGGTCCGGGAGGTGTTCTCTGAGCCCCAGCTGGACAATACAATGGATCAGTTTGACGCGGAAGGCGCGATTGCCGTGTTCGCGGTGGAATACCTGCCCGGTCAGTTTGACCAGCGGGCGGACTCCGCTGCCCAGTGCATTCAGTTCCTTTCCCAGGGCGAGCGTCCGCTCGTCCGCAGCGCGAAGGTTTACCTGCTCTACGGCAGCCTGTCCGCTGAAGAGATCGCGGAAATCAAGAAGTATGTGATCAACCCGGTGGAAGCCCGGGAAGCTTCCATGGATCTGCCGGAAACCCTGAAGACGGAATACGCGGTGCCCACGGAAGTGGCAACCCTGGAAGGCTTCACGAAGCTTGACCGCGCCGGCCTGGAGAAGTTTGTGGCGGATTACGGCCTGGCCATGGACGTGGATGATATCACCTTCTGCCAGTCCTGGTTCCGGGAAGAAGGCCGGGAACCCACCATCACGGAAATCCGGATGCTGGACACCTACTGGAGCGACCACTGCCGTCACACCACCTTCCTGACCGAGATCGACAGCGTCCGCTTTGAAGATCCGGTGCTGGAGAAGGCATGGAAGCGCTACATGGATGTGCGCGCTGAACTCGGCCGGGAAAAGAAGCCGGTGTGCCTGATGGACCTCGCCACGGTTGCGGTGAAGTACCTGAAGAAGCACGGCAAGCTGGACAAGCTGGACGAGAGCGAAGAAATCAACGCCTGCACGGTGAAGATGGACGTGGAGCGGGACGGGGTCAAGGAGCCCTGGCTGCTGCTGTTCAAGAATGAAACCCACAACCATCCCACTGAGATTGAACCTTTCGGCGGCGCGGCCACCTGTATCGGCGGCGCGATCCGGGATCCCCTGAGCGGCCGGGCCTATGTTTACGGCGCGATGCGCGTGACCGGTGCTGCGGATCCCACCAAGCCCGTTTCTGAAACCATCCCCGGCAAGCTGCCCCAGCGCAAGCTGGTGACTACCGCGGCAGCCGGTTATGCTTCCTACGGCAACCAGATCGGCCTGGCCACCGGCATTGTGGATGAAATCTATCATCCCGGCTACGCGGCCAAGCGTATGGAGATCGGCGCAGTGATTGCCGCGGCTCCCGCGGAAAATGTACGCCGCGAGCGTCCGGCTCCCGGCGACGTGGTGATCCTGCTGGGCGGTTCCACCGGCCGTGACGGTATCGGCGGTGCCACCGGTTCCTCCAAGGCTCATAATGCCCACAGCGTGGAAACCTGCGGCGCGGAAGTCCAGAAGGGTAACGCGCCGGAAGAGCGCAAGCTCCAGCGGCTGTTCCGCAATCCGAAGGCCACCAGGCTGATCAAGCGCTGCAATGACTTCGGTGCGGGCGGCGTCAGCGTTGCCATCGGCGAGCTGGCGGACGGCCTGGAAATCGACCTGAACGCGGTACCGAAGAAATATGAAGGCCTCGATGGTACTGAGCTGGCCATTTCCGAGAGCCAGGAGCGCATGGCCGTGGTTGTGGCCGCGGAAGATGCGGAAGCTTTCCTGGCCCTGTCGGCGGAGGAAAACCTGCAGGCCTGCATCGTGGCGGAAGTGAAGGCTGAGCCGCGCCTGCGGATGAACTGGAACGGAAAGACCATTGTGGATATCAGCCGTGAGTTCCTGAACTCCAACGGTGCCCCGAAGCATACCGCGATTACCCCCGCAGCTTCCCATCCCGCCGCGGATCTGCCGAAGCAGGAGCCCGCGGACTTTGCGGGGCTGCTGAAGACCACGGCTTCCGACCTGGCGGTCTGCTCCCGCCGGGGCCTGTCCGAGCGGTTTGACTCCACCATCGGCGCCGGCACGGTGCTGATGCCCTTCGGCGGCAAGAACCAGCTGACCCCCATCCAGGCGATGGTCCAGAAGATCAGCCTGGAAAAGGGACACACGGATGACTGCTCCCTGATGGCCTGGGGCTATGATCCGGAGCTGACCTCCTTCAGCCCCTATCATGGTGCCTATCTTGCTGTGGTGGATTCTGTCACCAAGCTGATTGCGGCCGGTGCCTCCTTTGAGGACGTGTACCTGACCTTCCAGGAATACTTTGAGAAACCCGGAACGGACGGAAAACGCTGGGGCAAGCCTCTGGCGGCCCTGCTGGGTGCCTTTGAAGCCCAGATGAACCTGGGTGTCGGCGCCATCGGCGGCAAGGACTCTATGTCCGGTTCATTTGAAAAGCTGGATGTGCCGCCTACGCTGGTTTCCTTCGCGGTGACCACGGCAAAGACCGGCGACATCATTTCCCCTGAGTTCAAGAAAGCGGGTCATCCCGTGGTCGTGCTGGAGCCGGAACGGGATGAACAGGGCCTGCCGGTAACGGAATCCCTGCTGGCTCTCTACAACCAGGTGACAGGGCTGATCCGTGAAGGAAAGATTGTTTCCTGCCGTACGGCAGAGGTTGGCGGATCCCTTGCCTCTGTGCTGAAGATGGCGCTGGGCAACGGCCTGGGCTTCGCCTTTGAGAAGGACTGGGAGCTGAAGGAGCTGGCGGAGGTTCGCTACGGCAGCTTTATCGCGGAACTGTCCGAAGACATGGACCTCGGCCGGAAGCTGGGCGTTGTGACCGAAGAACCCGTGCTGACCTGGCGGGATAACGCGGCGGACGTGAAGGAGCTGCGCGTGATCGGCCGGGACAAGCTGGAAAAAGTGTATCCGACCCTGAATCCGGAGTGGTCCCTGGAAGACCGGGCAGAAGCGGACGCCTGCTGGCCCGCGGCCCGAAAGGAAGACCGGACGGAAACCTTCAACTACAAGGCCAACGGCTGGAAAGCCCCGGCCCTGCATATTGCGAAGCCCGGCGTGCTGATCCCGGCATTCCCCGGCACCAACTGCGAAATCGACAGCGCCCGCGCCGCGGAAGACGCCGGCGCGAAGGCGGAAATCTTCGTGGTCCGGAACCGGTCCGCGGAGGATATTGTCCGCAGCGCGGAAGAGTTTGCCGCGAAGGTTCGTGAGAACCAGATGATCTTCATCCCCGGCGGCTTCTCCGGCGGCGATGAACCGGACGGCAGCGCGAAGTTTATCATCGCCTTCTTCCGGAACCAGGGCGTCACCGAAGCGGTGACCGAGATGCTGGACAAGCGGGACGGCCTTATGTGCGGTATCTGTAACGGCTTCCAGGCCCTGATCAAGCTGGGACTGGTGCCCTACGGCAAGATCATTGAAACCGATGAGCACTGCCCGACCCTGACCTTCAACACCATCGGCCGCCACCAGAGCCGGATTGTCCGCACCCGGGTGGCCAGCAACCTGAGCCCCTGGCTGCGCAATGCCCGGCAGGGCGCGGTTTACAGCGTGCCGATCAGCCACGGCGAAGGCCGCTTCCTGGCGGAGGAAAGCCTGATCCGGAAGCTGGCAGAGAACGGACAGATTGCCACCCAGTATGTGGATCTGGACGATCAGCCCACCATGGACCTGCGCTTCAATCCCAACGGCAGCCTGTATGCCATTGAAGGTATCACCAGCCCGGACGGCCGCGTCTTCGGCAAGATGGGTCACAGCGAGCGCGTTGGCAAAGACCTGTACAAGAACGTTCCCGGAAACTACGATATCAAAATGTTCGAATCTGCGGTCCAGTACTTCAGATAATGCACAATGCATCATGACTCTGTCCCAACGGCAGATATCATAATGAATTATGAATTAAAAGGAGAATCAGCCATGGCCTACTTATCCGACATCGAGATTGCCCAGCAGTGTGAAATGAAGCCGATCATGGAGATCGCGAAGAGGGCCCACGTAGACGAAAAATATGTGGAGCAGTACGGCCGTTACAAGGCCAAGATCGATCCTGCCCTGATTGACGAAACCGACCGGAAGCCCGGAAAGCTGATCCTGGTCACAGCAATTACCCCCACCCCCGCGGGTGAAGGCAAGACCACGACCACGATCGGTCTGGCGGACGGCCTGTCCCGGATCGGCAAGGACGTTACCGTTGCGCTGCGTGAGCCGAGCCTCGGCCCGGTGTTCGGCGTCAAGGGCGGTGCGGCCGGCGGCGGTTATGCCCAGGTAGTGCCCATGGAAGATATTAACCTGCACTTCACCGGCGACTTTCATGCCATCGGCGCGGCGAACAACCTGCTGGCGGCCATGCTGGACAACCATATCCAGCAGGGGAACGCCCTGGGGATCGACGTGAAGAAGATCACCTGGAAGCGCTGCGTGGACATGAACGACCGTCAGCTGCGCTTTGTGGTGGACGGCCTGGGCGGAAAGGCCAACGGCACACCCCGTGAGGACGGCTTCGACATCACCGTGGCCAGTGAAATCATGGCGGTGTTCTGCCTGGCTTCCTCCATGGCGGACCTGAAGGAACGGCTGTCCCGGATTATCGTTGCCTATACCTATGATGACAAGCCTGTTACCGCGGGCGACCTGAAGGCGACCGGCGCCATGGCAGCCCTGCTGCGTGACGCGCTGAAGCCCAATCTGGTGCAGACCCTGGAAGGAACCCCCGCCTTCGTGCACGGCGGACCTTTCGCGAACATTGCCCATGGCTGCAACTCCGTCATGGCGACCCGGATGGCCATGCGGATGGGCGACTATACTGTGACCGAAGCCGGCTTCGGCGCGGACCTGGGCGCGGAAAAGTTCCTGGACATCAAGTGCCGGATGGCAGGCCTGACCCCGGACGCGGTGGTTGTGGTCGGTACCGTGCGCGCCCTGAAGATGCACGGCGGCCTGGACAAGAAACAGCTGGCCAATGAAGACCTGGCGGCCCTGGAGCGGGGCATCCCGAACCTGCTGCGCCATGTGAACAACATCAAGAACGTTTACCAGCTGCCCTGCGTGGTGGCCATCAACCGCTTCCCCACGGATACGGACGCGGAAATCGACTTCATCATCCGCAAGTGCCGGGAGCTGGGCGTCAACACCGTGCTGTCCACCGTCTGGGCAGAAGGCGGCAAGGGCGGCGAGGACCTGGCCCGCGAGGTTGTGCGGCTGTGCGAAGAAGAGCAGGGCAACTTCACCTTCTCCTATGAGCTGGACGCCTCCATCGAGGAGAAGCTGGAAGCTGTGACAAAGAAGATTTACGGCGGCGCCGGCGTTGTGCTGACTCCTGCGGCGAAGAAACAGGCGGAGCGCCTCACGGCCCTGGGCTTTGACAAGGTACCGGTATGCGTGGCCAAGACCCAGTATTCCTTCTCCGATGATCCCACCCTGCTGGGTGCTCCGGAAGGCTTTGTGGTCACCGTGCGGAACCTGAAGGTTTCCGCAGGCGCGGGCTTCCTGGTTGCCCTGACCGGCGAGATCATGACCATGCCCGGCCTGCCGAAGTCTCCTGCCGCCGAACGGATCGACGTGGATGACAACGGAAAGATCAGCGGCCTGTTCTGATCAGCACAAAAACAGAATAGAAAAGAGGCACCCCGGGAGCATCAGTTCCCGGGGTGCATTGTTTCGATGATGTGGTCGAACCGGATTTCTTTCAGGTGCCGGACGACGTCGCTGACTGATTTCATGTCGAATTTTTTCAGGATGCTGTGGATCTGGGTTTTGACCGTGCCCTGGGAGACGTAGCGGGATTCGGAAATCTGCCGGGCGTTCATACCCTGGTACAGGCACTTCAGCACTTCAAACTCGCTGTTGGACAGCATGGTGAGGATGTTCAGGCCGTAGAGCAGGCCGTTCTGCTCCTCCCGGACCCGCTTCAGCTCCTGGATGATTTTCTCCGCGTATTTGGGGCGGAGGATCATCTGGTTATGATAGGCGTTCCGGATGGAGGTCAGGATCTGGTGGACGGAGTCCGTCTTGATGATATAGTCGATCACGCCGGCGCAGTAGGCCTGGAAGAGCAGGTCGTCGTCCTCCAGGATTGTCAGGATGATGATTTTGGTGCCGGGGAATTCTGTCAGGATCTGCTGGGAAGCGGAGATACCTGCCACCCGGGTTTCCATCTGGATATCCATCAGGATGATATCGGGACGGAGCTCCCGGGCCATCCGGACGGCTTCCACGCCGGAGGAGGCGGTCCCGGCCAGCTCCATATCTTCTTCATGGCTGATGATGTTGGAAAAATAGCTCCGGATTTCGGGGCTGTCATCCGCCATCATAACCCGTATCTGTTTCATTGCGCTTCATTCCTTTCTCTGGGAAGGAGAATATCCACCTGGGTGTAGGATTTGTCTTCCTGGTCGCTGCTCTGGATCCGCATCTGCCCCAGCTGGGCGTTGACGACCCGGAAAGCGTAGGGGAGGCCGATGCCCCAGTTGCTGGTTTTGGATTTGGTGGACACAAAGGGCATCATGACCCGGCGCAGCTCCTGCTTCGGAATACCGGGGCCGTTGTCCCGGATGGACAGGCTGACCCAGGCCCGGCTGGCGTTCACGGTGACGGAAATGACCTTGTCTTCCCGTTTGCAAAGCTGCAGGGCGTCCACCGCGTTGACAAAGATGTTCTTCAATGCGTTCCGGGTGTGGTACTCGTCCACCATGCAGCGGACCGGCTCGTCGCAGAAATGCCTTTCACACCGGATGCCTTCCGGAAGGGCCAGGGTATCCAGCGCCTGGCTGACCAGCGTACGCATATCTGTGGGCGTTGCGTGCAGATGAAGCTCCCGGATCCGGTTCAGGGAGGAAGTGATCATCTCCATGCGGTCCTTTGCGATCTCGGTGAGGCGGTCCAGCTTCTCCAGTCCTTCCGGTGTGCCGTAGGCGGACCGGGCCTCATCGGCCAGGATCATCATGCTGAACATCAGGTTCTTTTCGGAGTGGAACACGTCCTTCAGGTTCCGGTTCAGGTCCTCAATGCTGTTCTTCATCGCTTTCTTCCGGGAAAGCAGGACCAGGTCCCCGCTGAAAACCCGGTTGGCGCTGGCCACGATCAGGATCAGCGTCAGGAGAGAGAACAGCAGGAAGAACAGGGTGATCCATCCGGGCAGCCAGGAACCGTTCGCGAAGAACCAGAAGGCGCTCAGGAACACGGCCTGGCTGCTCAGGGCAAGGGGGATGGTGTGGAAGACAACGAAAAAAACAAAACCGTACAGGCTGGTGATGCCCAGCAGCAGGAAGAATGTATCGCCGAAACAGGTGATATTCTTCCGGATATAATGTATGGTCAGCAGGAGTGCCGGGGACATTACAAACAGCAGGATGAAGCCCTTGAACAGGTAGTCTGCCAGGGTAACCAGCTGGACAAAGGAGGAGCGTGCTGCCCCTTCGAGCTGGTAGTATCTCATATACAGGCGGAAAGCGCAGGAGGGGGAGAAAAAGATCATATAAAGCGCCATGAACAGGAGAACGCCCGAACCGCACAGGACTTCCCAGACCAGGCGGTGATGGATGGTTTTGATATTCCGGGCGATCAGCATCAGCATCAGCACAATGCCGCCGAAAAAGATCAGCGTACCGAAATTGCGCAGGGTCTGGGCCTGGCGCAGCGGAAGCCGCATATGGCTGATCAGCTGGAACAGCTCCAGGTCCAGCGACCGGAGCGGAAAGCCCTGGGGCGTGGCATACATTGAGGTGCTGCTGGTCTGGAACAAAACAGCGACAGAGGTAATACTGATCCCCGCGTTCAGCAGGAACAGCGGGAGTCCGTAGCGGCTGCGGAGCGAGAAACCCAGCAGCAGAACCGCGGAAATAACCAGGATTACAATACTCAGCGCCATAGGAAGTATCTTCTTCTTTCCGTTTTTAAATGGAGAGACTGAACGGGAGGGCGTTTGACTCCGGCCCGTATGTTCCAATGCTAACACAGTCGCCCTTATGTTTCAAGGGGCGGAAGGTTTTGCACGGCAGAAAAAACAGCCTGCCGGAAGGATCCGGCAGGCTGGCTGCATGCGCGTTTTATTCTGTTTTCTGCAGGAAGGAAGCCATGACGTAGCCTTCGCATACATCGGTCTTGACCCGGACCCAGCCGGTAACTTCCGCTTCCTCCAGGACGATCAGCTGCTGATGCTTGTACAGCCGGCGGAGAACCTTCGACCCGGCGGAGGGCTTCTCGCGCAGGTTCAGGGTGCTGTCATCGTCAATGTTTTCCACGGTGGCCATCCAGGCGCCCTCCGGAACGGTCTCCGTCACGGGCATCAGTGTGGGCCGGGGCGTGGCGGTGGGCATCGGCCCGGGGGTGTTTCCCAGCACCGGGTCAGGTGTGGGCAGGGGAGCGGCTTCCCCGGAATAGCGCTTCAGCTTGGCGCCGGGGTAATAGAAGGCCAGGATTTCCGTATATTTCTTTTTCCCTTCGGAGGCCTGGTACTGGGCGCCCCGCTGGCTCATGCCGACGCCGTGGCCGTAGCGGCCGGCGGTCAGGGTGAAGTCGGCTTCGTTTTCCGTTACGGTGATGATTTCATTGTCCGCGCCGTATACGCTCAGTCCCAGCAGGAATACGGCGTCCGGGAACAGGGGGAGCCTGACGGTGTGGGTGCCGGCGGAAATCAGCTCTGCGGCTTTTTCGCCTTCCGGTGCCGGTGTCTCCGGCGCGGCGGTGCGGGCCGGATCCAGGACGTCGCTGATATCCAGCTCGTCCTCGTCGCCGGCGGGACGGGTGCGCCCTTCCTTCAGCACGGCGGAAACGGAAACGGTCAGCTCCATTTCGGTCATCAGCCGGCTGGGCTCCTTATACCGGGGTGTTGTTAGCTGAACCGTGCGGATGGCATCCACGCGGAAGAGATCGTCTGCTCCCAGCCGGAAGTCGTCCAGCTCCTTCAGCTTGGCCAGGGCTTCGCGGATCAGCCGCAGGAAGCCGGCGGAAAGTTCGGGCCTGCTTTTCTGAAGTACGGCTGTACGGACGGTGCTGTCAGGATTCTGCACGTCCCAGGGGTCGTCGGTCATGGCGAAGCAGCCGGGGATATTGTCACCCTTCCAGATGTTGCCGGGCAGCTCTGTCTGGCCGCCGTTGGAGGCGCTGTACCAGGCGGTGATCAGTTTGTTGTTCCAGGTCAGCACCAGACCGCTGGTCTCCTCTACGGCCTGGGAGGAATTCACGCTGTTGTCCGGGGTGCCCTTGAAGGCCTGGTCATTGGTGTTGTCCACCACGTCCCATTCCGCGGAAGGGTTCATTTTGCTCAGGACGTAGGTGCGGGCACAGACGGCCTGGGCCTTCAGCGCTTCCAGCGGGAAGGAATCGCTCATCTCATAGGGAACGACGCCCTGCAGGTAGGATTCCAGGGGAAGCGTCAGGATGGGCTGGATCGCGCCGTCCTTGACGGTGAGTTTCAGGTCTCCGGGATAGACGCCGGCCTGGAGGTTAAAGCGGATACCGGGTTCGATATCGCCGTCCTGGCGGCGCAGGAGGGAAAGCTCCTTGCCGGCGGTCAGGGAAAGACCGTCGTGGAAAAGGATCAGCTTTCCTTTTCGCAGAAGCACGGTGATCTGTGCCCCCGGAGGCAGCAGGACTTCCATCCCGTCCGCGCCGCGGGCGAGATACCGGCCTTCCAGCGTCATCCAGGCTTCATCCGCCAGATTCAGGCGGGTAAGCAGTACCCGGACGTCTGAAACAGTATTGTTTTGTGCTTTGGCTGCAAAGGAAACCTGCGGTATCAGCAGTACCGCGCATAAAAACAGCGCGGCGGCCCTGAGCAGCAGGGAATGGTTTCGGTTTCTGATCATTTGCGTTGTTCCTTTTTCCATGCACGGATCTGCTCGAGACGCTCTTTGTAGCGGCTTTCCTGTCCCTGGTCCGTAGGATGGTAGAACTGTCTGTCTTTCAACGCGTCGGGCAGACACTGCATGGCTGTTATTTTTTCTTTGTAGTCGTGGGCGTACTGGTAGCCCTTTCCGTAGGACAGATCCTTCATCAGGCGGGTCGGCGCGTTGCGGATGACCAGCGGCACAGGGGTGTCCGGCTCCTTCACAATGGCTTCCCGCGCCTCGTTCACCGCCATCTCCATGGCGTTGGACTTGGAAGCAAGGGACATATATACAACGGCTTCAGCCAGGTGTACGTTGCATTCCGGTACTCCAATAAAATGACAGGCCTGATAGGCGGCCACGCCGACCTCCATGGCCCGGGGATCCGCCAGGCCCACGTCTTCCGCGGCGAAACGCAGGACGCGCCGGGCGATGTACAGCGGATCCTCTCCGCCTTCCAGCATCCGCATCATCCAGTAGACGGCGGCGTCCGGATCGGAATTGCGCATGGATTTGTGCAGGGCGGAGATCAGGTTGTAGTGCTCTTCCCCGTCCTTGTCGTACATGAGGTTCTTGCGGCTCAGGCACTGGGCGACGATTTCATCTGTCACGTGGATGCCGTTTTCTCCGGCTTCGCCGTTCAGCACAACCATTTCCAGGGAGCTCAGGGCGCTGCGGGCGTCACCGTTGCTGAAATCGGCGATGGCTTCCAGGGCTTTGTCGCTGATGGAGACCTGATCCCGGCCGAAGCCGCGTTCATCCGTCAGGGCCCGGCGCAGCAGGGTCAGGATATCCTCCCGGCTGAGTGCCTGTAGTACAAACACCTTGCAGCGGGAAAGAAGAGCGCTGTTGACCTCAAAGGAGGGGTTTTCCGTTGTTGCGCCGATGAGCACGATGCTGCCTTTTTCCACAAAGGGCAGGAAGGCGTCCTGCTGCGCTTTGTTGAAGCGGTGGATTTCGTCCACGAAAACGATGGTCCGAACACCGTAGACGCGGTTTTCTTCCGCCTGGTTCATCACCTGGCGGATTTCTTTAATCCCGCTGTTAACGGCGGAAAAATCAATGAAAGAAGCCTTGGTCTGCAGGGCGATGACCCGTGCCAGGGTGGTTTTGCCGACGCCGGGCGGTCCCCAGAAGATCATGGAGCAGATGCTGTCAGAGGAGATCAGCCGGCGCAGGACTTTACCCGGGCCCAGCAAGTGCTGCTGTCCCGCGATCTCATCCAGCGATGAGGGCCGCATCCTGGCGGCCAGAGGCTGGCCGAACATGGAAGGCGCCTGTTCGGGCAGCAGGGAGTTCTCACTCATGGCATTTCCTCCGTATAAACTGAATCAATATCAATATTATACCGTAATTGAAAAGGAAAGAAAAGCGAACAAACTCCCGTTGACAAAGACCGGTTTCTTTCGGATAATGTGCGTATCAAGAAAACGATTGCACACAGGGCGTACGGAGGAGTCATGCAAATCGACCATCATGTATTTTACGGAAAGCTGAGGAAGCTGGCGACGCCCATCGCTTTCCAGAGCCTGATGCTGGCAGCGGTGGCAGCCGGGGACGCGCTGATGCTGGGCAGCGTTGCCCAGAATGAAATGACCGCCGTTTCCCTGGCGACGCAGATCCAGTTTGTCCAGAATATGTTCCTGATGGCTGTAACATCCGCCGGGGCAATCCTGGGCGCCCAGTATTGGGGCAGGAATGACCGGGATACGGTGCGCAGCCTGTTCAATATGATGCTGCGCTGGTGCGGTGTGATTTCGCTGGTGTTCTTCACGGCCTGTGAATTATGCCCGGAACTGCTGATGAAGATGTTTTCCCATGACGGGGAGATCATTGAGATTGGCAGCGCTTATCTCCGGATTGCCGGATGGTCCTATCTGATTACCGGCGTTTCACAGTCCTATCTGACAACCATGAAGGTGACGGATCATGTGACGCCCAGCGCCTGGATTTCTTCCTCTGCTGTGGTTTCCAATATTATTCTGAACGGAATATTCATTTTCGGCCTTTTCGGCCTTCCGGCCATGAATGCCCGGGGCGCCGCACTGGCCACTACGCTGGCCCGTGTGATTGAGCTTGTGCTGTGCCTGGTCATTTCCTCCGGCGATTCCTACCTGCGGCCGGCCTGGAACAGGTTTTTTGAACGGCAGAAACTGCTGGCCGCTGATTTCAGGCGGCAGTGTTTTCCGCTCCTGGGCGGCGGACTGCTCTGGGGCGTTGGCTTCACTTCCTATACGGCTATCATGGGACATATGGGAACGGACGCGGCAGCGGCAAATGCGGTGGCCGCGGTTGTCCGGGACCTGATCTGCTGTGTGTGCAACGGGGTTGGCAGCGCGGCCGGGATTATGGTGGGAAATGAACTGGGCGCCGGGAACCTGGAGAAGGGCAAGGCTTATGGGATTAAGCTGAAGAACATTTCCTATGTGATTGGCTTTGCTTCCACGGCGGCGGTTCTGGCGCTGACGCCGCTGGTGGTGCGCATGGTAATCCTGACGGAAGAAGCGCAGCAATACCTGACAGGCATGATGGTTATCATGGCGGTGTATATGATCGGCCGCTGTGTGAATACCGTCACGATCAACGGGGTGTTGGACGGCGGAGGGGATACGGTTTTTGATATGTATTCTCTGGCGGTATGCATGTGGGGAATTGCCGTTCCGCTGGCGCTGCTGGGCGCTTTTGTGTTTCACTGGCCGGTGCTGGTGGTCTATGCATGCACATGCCTGGATGAAGTGGGCAAAATTCCATGGGTGATGTGTCGGTTCAGGAAGTATAAATGGGTGAAAGACCTGACCAGGGATAACCCGGACGGTGCGGCCCTGCCGGCCGGAGAAGAATAATCAGACCGCTGCCTGAGCATCAGGCAGCGGTCTTGTATTCAGGGCAGCTTCATCAGTTTACAGTTTTCAATGCCCGCGCTCCAGAACTGAGCCCTGGGCAGCTGCCGGATCTGGCAGACAATGCTGGAGTTCATCGCGCCGTGGCCGACGATCAGGACGTCCTTTCCTTCCTTCAGCAGCGGTTCTGCTTTTTCCCGCAGGAATTTGCCGGTCCGCGCAAAGAGATCATCCAGGCTTTCGCCGGCACCTGGCTGAGCAACATACTGTTCCGGATGAAAAAAGAGCTCGTTGACCGGGCAGTCCGGAATACTGAAGCTGTTTTCAATTCCTTCAAAACAACCGAAGCTCATCTCCATCAGCCGGTCATCCGTCAGGATGGGAATGTTCCGGTCCCGGAGCAGGATCTCAGCCGTTTCTTTTGCCCGGATGAGAGGGGAGCAGAAACAGATGTCAAAATGAACATCCCGGTATTCCTTCCGGGCAGTTTCGGCCATCTGCCGCCCCTCTTCGTTGAGGGGGATGTCGGTACGGCCCTGCAGTTTATGCCGGACGTTCCAGTCGGTCTTTCCGTGCCGGATGATATACAGCATGGCTTTTTCTGCTCCTTTGATCCGGCGGAATGAATCGGATGCCGGCATACTCCGAACCTGCGGCCGGTTCGGCCGGGTTCAGCCGTCATCATATCAGAAATAACGGCTTTCAGTCAAAAAAAATCCGGGGAAAGATCGCGGAAGGGAACAGGAAATAAAAATATAAATATTTCTATTTTTATGGATACTGTACCCCGGACAAAGGAAATCCGGGATGAAAGCGCAAAAAACGCAAACGATCTCAGGAAGCAGTCGATGATAACAATATGATAATATGAAGGAACTGTACCAAAACAGGGTGAAAACCGGGTTGCAGGAAACCGGGAACCTTTTGATACGAACAATTTGCGAACATAATGTATGTACAAATAATCTTGTTGACAGGCCTTTGGAGTGATTGTATAATCGCAACAGATGACAAAATAACGACAATTAATAACAAAACCAGCTTGAGTAATAACCGCCGGACTGGCTTTATTTCAATAACAAAATGATAATATGCAAACGTTTGTTCTGACCGTTGTGTCATAACATAAAGAAAAGGAGGGTAACCCGAAATGAAAAAAATCCTGTCCCTGATCCTTGCGCTTGCGCTTGTGCTGAGCATGACCGCGATTGCCGGCGCTGAAGACGTGAAGGATCTCCCCCGCAACGAAACCCTGTACTTTGCCGGACAGCAGTGGGGCTCCGTGAACAGCTGGAACGTGATCGGAACCAACCAGAACAACTCCATGGCAATTGCAGGCGGTGCTTCCGGCTACCGTACGCTGGTGTATGAAACGCTGTACATGTACAACTTCATGAATGGCGAGCTGGTCGGCCTGCTGGCGAATAACGACTACGCCTGGAATGATGACATGACCGCGATTACGCTGACGATCAAAGACGCTGCCAAGTGGTCTGACGGCACTCCCGTCACTGCCGCTGACGTGGTTCGCACCTTTGATATCGGCGTGCAGATCGGCAACGGCACCGGCACTGGTTTCAAGGCCTACATCGCCAGCATCGAAGCTGTTGATGAAAAGTCCCTGAAGATCAATGCCGCTGTGAATGAAGAAGGAAAGCCCGTGAACCCCCTGAAGGTGCTGGACTTCCTGACCGGCACTCCTATCGCGCAGGCCGCCTGGATCGACAAGCTGGTGGAACGCTGCGAAAATGACTCCGTGAAGATCCTGAACGATCCTGGTGATGACTTCGTCTGGTCCGGCCCCTACACCAAGCTGTATACCGACGATCAGAAAGTGGTTCTGATCCGTGATGATAACTACTGGGGACAGGATGCTTCCATGTGGGGCAAGCTGCCCGTGCCGAAGTACATCGCCCATGCGATTTACGCCGACAACCCTGCCGGTGAGAACGCGCTGAAGGCCGGTGAAGTCGATGTCTGCCAGCAGTTCATTGGCAACGTGCAGAACCTGTGGCTGGAAGACGGACTGCCGATTTCCACCTACTATGAAGATGCGCCCTATGGCGTGTGCCTGACCATGCCCACTGCGTGGTACAACTTCAACCTCCCCGTGCTGGCTGAGAACCCTGCCCTGCGCAAGGCCATCGCCATCGCTGTGGACTATGACACCATTATCGCCAACGCCATGACCAACCAGAGCCCGTCCTTCGCCGCCGTGCCGCGTTCCCTGATGAACCCCACCGAAGGCGAACAGGCGCTGTATGATCATGAAGCCGTGAAGGACCTGCAGTGGGCCGGCATGGACATCGAAGGTGCCAATAAGCTGCTGGACGATGCCGGACTGCTGGATACCGACGGAGACGGATTCCGTGAGTTCAATGGTGAGAAGATCTCCCTGAACGCGGTATGCCCCAACGGCTGGACTGACTGGCAGGCTTCCATGGAAGTTGTGGCTGCTGCCGGCGCCAAGATCGGCTTGGATATCACCACGCTGTATCCTGAATGGGATATCTACCAGACCGTATTCACCAACCCCAACCAGAAGGAATATGCCATTTACATGTGGTCTCCTGAGGCTGCTTCTCCCTCCAACCCCTGGACCCGCGCGAACCAGTTCATGGGCAGCGAGTTTGTGGGCGTTGAGAACAACTGGAGCGGTAACTGGGGTCAGTATGTGAACGCAGAAGCCGACGCGCTGCTGAAGAAGATCCCGCTGACCACGGATACTGAGGAACTGAAGGGCCTGTACACCGAGCTGACCAAGATCTACCTGACTGAAGTTCCTTCCTTCTCCCTGATGTATCGTCCTTCCCTGTTCCACGCTGTCAATGAGAGCGTATGGACCAACTTCCCCTCCGGAGAGGACGGCCGTAACATTCCTCCGGCTGACTGCACAGACGGTTACGGAATCGCTGCGCTGTATGACCTGGAGCTGGTCAATCCTTAATCTGTGATTGATTGGAATCAGCTGCTGATTAAGAGTTGACGGAGGCGGCCATGCTTCGTCTTAACGGGGCATGGCCGTTTTCCTTACGGCATCATACCAGAGCACTGAAAGCGCGGAATGCTCCGGTGTGATGCCGTGACCCAGATTGGTATTCAGAACAACCGAATGGGAGGAATGCCTGATGAAAGGCTACCGCAAGTATTTCGGAAAGAAGCTTTTATGGTTTGTGATTACCCTGATTGTCGCCGTGATCCTGAACTTTGTGCTGCCGCGGCTGATGCCGGCGGACCCGGTGTCCGCCATTACCGGTAAAATGGCCCAGGGCATGACGGACGCGAGTGCCGTGCAGGAGATCTACAAACGATACGAAGCGGAATTCGGCACAAACAAACCGATTGTGGAACAGTTCTTTATTTTCGTCGGGAACCTGTTCAAGGGAGATCTGGGAACGTCCTTCAGCCAGTATCCCCGGAAGGTGAGCGACATCATCAGCTCCGCAATCGGATGGACCATCTGCCTGCAGCTTCCGGCAATCATTGTGGGCTGGCTGCTGGGCAACCTGCTGGGCGCGCTGGCAGCGTACATCCGCAAAGGCTTTGACAAGGTGCTGATGCCGGTATCGCTGTTCCTGAGCAATGTACCTGCTTTCGGCATGGCGGTCATCCTGCTGGTCCTGTTCGGCGTGACCTGGAAGATTGCGCCGATTTCCGGCGGTTATGCTTTTGATATGATTCCCAATTTCAGCTGGAAATTTATCAAATCAGTTATTGCCCATTACCAGCTGCCCTTCTGGTCCATTGTTCTGGTATCCATCGGCGGACAGGCGGTAGGCATGCGTTCCATGTCCATCTACGAACTGAACGCGGACTATGTCAAATATGCCCGGTTCCTGGGAATCAAGGACCGCAAAATCGTCGGTTATGTGTTCCGGAACGCCATGCTGCCCCAGGTGACCGGCCTGGCGCTGAGCATCGGCACCATGATCGGCGGCGCGCTGGTTGCGGAAATTATTTTCAGTTATCCCGGCCTGGGCAGTACCATGTATTCCGCTGTCACGGCGGCGGATTATCCGCTGATTTCCGCGACGACCCTGATCATTACCATTATGGTGCTGCTGGTCACGTTCCTGCTGGACATCATCTACGGTTTCATCGATCCGCGGGTCAAGGCCGCTCAGTTCGATGCGTAACAGAGGAGGCGGAAAATTATGAAGAATACAATCAGGCAGGTTTTCCACTCTTCCAAATTTGTCACAGGTTTTGTGATCTTTGTGATCATTCTGCTGACGATGCTGATCTATCCCCTGATCAATCCCGGCAATCCCCTGGAGATGATCGGCGTGGGAACCTTCGCAAAGCCGGGTACCTATGTATCCCTGTATGACGCTGCGCGGACTTCCACCGAAACGCTGCGTCTCGCGGACGCGGATGAAAAGAGGCTGAACCAGCTGCTGAGCGATTCGGACCGGATCAGTATGGTGGACTGGTTCTCCGCGATGGGGATTGATATCAGCGGCCTGGATATCAGCGATACGGATGCCCTGCTGGATCTGTGGAAGGCCAATTACACCCCGGAAAGCAAGCCTAAGGGAATGACCCAGGCGAAGCGGAATTACTACAAGCGGCTGAACAACGCTATTAAGGAAATCAGCGCATCTGATACCCTGGTCATCACGGACAGGCATGCGGAAACCGGCGACCTGGAAGAGATCGGCAGCATCACCAAAACGGACTATGTGAATGTGGGACAGGTGGCCAACGTCAAGAGCCTTCCGCTGGGAACGGACAATTTCGGGCGGGACGTACTCAAGGAACTGGTTTCGGCTGCCGGAACCTCCATTGTGATCGGTATGATCGCGGGGATCGTGGCCACGCTCATCGGCCTGACCCTGGGCCTGCTGAGCGGTTATGTGGGCGGACTTGTGGATGACCTGATCATGTTTGTGACGAATATCTTCACGGTGATTCCCGGCTTTGTCCTGCTGATCCTGATCAGCTACTCCATCGGCCAGGAGCAGCGCGGCGCCACGGTGGTGGCTATGGTGATCGGCTTTACCAGCTGGACCTGGACGGCGCGTTCCGTCCGTTCCCAGGTGATCTCGCTGCGAAACCGGGACCACGTGAACCTGTCCAAGTTATCGGGACACAGCCTGGTGAGGATTATCCTGACGGATATCCTGCCATACATTGCCAGCTATGTGGTGATGGCCTTCATCCTGCAGGTTTCTTCCGGCATCCTGGCGGAAGCGCAGCTGTCCCTGCTGGGCCTGGGACCGAAGACGACCACAACGCCGACGCTGGGTCTGATGATGAACTGGGCGATGCTCTACTCCGCACATACCAATGGCTCCTGGTGGGCGTATTTCCCCGTGATCCTGACCATCACCTGCATTTCATTCTCCCTGAACCTGATGAATACGGGTCTGGATCAGGTCTTCAACCCCACGCTGAGAGACTAAGGAGGACATCATGGGAAAAGTGATTTTGGAAGTAAGAAATCTGAAAACGAAATACATTACCCGGTTCCACGAGGATGTATATGCCGTGGATGGAGTGTCCTTCACAATCGAAGAGGGAAAGAGCCTGGGCATTGCCGGTGAATCCGGCTGCGGCAAGTCCACCCTGGCGCTGAGCATGATGGGATATTATTTCCCGCCGCTGCACTATATCAGCGGGGATATTATCATTGACGGAAAGAATATATCCGGAATGGATCCGGACGCTGTCCGGAAAACGATCCTGGGAACGGAGATTGCCTATATTCCCCAGGCGGCCATGAACGCGCTGAATCCGACCCAGAAGATTATCAAATTCGTGACGGACGTGATCCGGGCGCATGAGCCCAAAGCGGACAAAAAAGAAATCCGGGCTCGGGCGGAAGCCCGCTTTGCCGAACTTGGCCTGCCGAAAGACGTGCTGGACAAGCACGCGGTGGAACTGTCCGGCGGCATGAAGCAGCGGACGGTCATCGCCGTTTCCACCATTTTGTCCCCCAAGGTGCTGATCGCGGACGAGCCGTCCAGCGCGCTGGACGTGACCAGCCAGAAGATGGTTATCAAAATGATGCGCGACCTGATGGATAAGGGATATATCAAGTCCATGCTGTTCATCACGCATGAACTGCCCCTGCTTTACAATGTGACGGATGACATCATGGTCATGTATGCCGGCCAGATTGTGGAAAAGGGAACGGCCCATGAGATGGTATTTGATCCGGTGCATCCCTATTCCCATGGCCTGATGGGCTCCATTCTCGTTCCTGAGGAGGGAACCCGGGGAACCAAGCTGACCGCTATTCCGGGTACGCCGCCCAACCTGAAGAAACCGCCGCAGGGCTGCCGCTTTGCGGAACGCTGCAAATACGCGAAACCGGAGTGCAGGTATTCCAGCATTCCCGAGCGCGCGTTTGAGGAAGGGCGTATGTACCGCTGCCTGATGGGAGTGGACGAACTGAAGGAGGAATACAGCCATGAGTGAAACGAATTCCCAGAACGTGAAGGATTTCACTGATGCGCCGCTGTGCCTGTCCGGCCGGGGAGTGACAAAGGTCTTTGGCATAGGGGAAAAGAGAAAAACCGCCGTGGACCATGTGGATTTTGATTTCCATGAGGGAGAGTTTGTCTCCATCGTGGGCGAATCCGGCAGCGGCAAAACCACGCTGTCCAAAATGCTGCTGGGACTGCTCAATGTGACGGAAGGGGAAATCTTCTTCAGGGGGAAACCCCGGGATATCAGTTCCGGCAGGAAAAAGAGGGAATACTGGAAGGGCATCCAGGCGATCTTCCAGGACCCGTTCTCCAGCTATAATGTTTTCCATAAGATCGATTCGGTGCTGCTGGACTGTATCAATATGCGGGGCGGAAAGCACCTGTCGAAAGAGAAAAAGACAGAGCTGATGACGGAGGCCTGCAGCTTTGTGAACCTGAAGTTTGCCGAGCTGACAAACAAATATCCGTTTGAACTTTCCGGAGGCCAGATGCAGCGTCTGATGATCGCCCGGATCTTCCTGCTGAAGCCGAAAATCCTGCTGGCGGATGAGCCGACCTCCATGATTGACGCCTGCTCCCGTGCCACGATTCTGGATATGCTCCTGAAGCTCCGGGATGAAACGGGAATGACGGTAATCTTCATTACCCATGATATCGGCCTGGCTTACTACATTTCCGATTCGGTCTATATCATGGAGCATGGAAAGTTTGTGGAGTATGGAAAGCCTGACAAGGTAATGCTGGATCCGGAGGCGCCCTACACGAAACGCCTGATTTCGGATGTGCCGAAGATCCATGAACCCTGGGACCTGAGCACGGTGGAACTGCTGAAGAATGAATAAAGAATGAGGTGGATTATGAACATTCAGGAGATACGAAAACTGATCGGCCAGATGACGCTGGAGGAAAAAGCGGGGCTTCTGTCCGGAGATGATTTCTGGCATACGAAAGCGGTGGAACGGCTCGGTGTTCCGCGCTCCATGGTCAGCGACGGCCCCCACGGCCTGCGCAAGCAGGATGAGGAAGGCGATCACCTGGGGATTAATGACAGTATCAAGGCGGTTTGTTTCCCTGCTGCCAGCGCAACGGCGGCGTCCTTTGATCCGGACCTGATCCGGAAGATGGGCGAATCCCTGGGCGAGGCCTGCCAGCATGAAAAACTGAGCGTCCTCCTGGGACCGGCGGTGAACATCAAGCGCAGTCCGCTGTGCGGCCGGAATTTTGAGTATTTCTCCGAGGATCCCTATCTGACCGGTGTGATGGCTACCGCCCTGATCAAGGGAATTCAGAGTAAAAATGTAGGCACCAGTATCAAGCATTTTGCCCTGAACAACCAGGAGCACCGGCGGATGAGCAGTTCCTCCGACTGTGACGAG
This sequence comes from Clostridiales bacterium FE2011, assembly GCA_017569305.1. Taxonomy (NCBI): domain Bacteria; kingdom Bacillati; phylum Bacillota; class Clostridia; order Eubacteriales; species Clostridiales bacterium FE2011. Next base: position 1,845,707 of record CP069418.1, read on the forward strand.
CGGACGATCCGGGAGATTTATTTCCCTGCCTTTGAGATGGCGGTGAAGGAAGCCCAGCCTTGGACGGTCATGTGTTCCTACAACCGGATCAACGGAGTGTATGCTTCAGAGAATCCCTGGCTGCTGACGGATGTGCTCCGGAAGGAGTGGGGATTTGAAGGCTATGTGGTCAGCGACTGGGGCGCGGTGAGCGACCGGGTGGCCGGTGTGGCTGCGGGACTGGACCTGGAGATGCCTTCTTCCGGAGGGATCAACGACCGGAAGGTCGTGGAAGCCGTCAGGGCCGGGAAACTGGATGAAAAGCTGGTGGACCAGGCCTGTGAGCGGATCCTGAACATTGTATACCGGTACCTGGAAAACGCGAAACCGGATACGCCCTGGGACAAGGAAGCCCAGCATCTGCAGTCCGCAGAAGTTGCGGCGGAGTGCATGGTCCTGCTGAAAAATGAGGACGGCATCCTGCCACTGGACAAGGAAGATGAAGTTGCCTTCATCGGTGAATTTGCCGCAAAGCCCCGTTTCCAGGGCGGCGGCAGCAGTCACATCAACAGCTTCCGGACAACCAGCGCTGTTGACGCGGCGCAGGGACTGAAGGTGATCTATGCCAGGGGCTATGACGTGGCTGCAGATGACGCCCCGGCGGAAATGATTGCCGAAGCGGTTGCTGCGGCCAGGAAGGCCCAAACGGCAGTTGTTTTTGCCGGCCTGCCGGACGCGTATGAATCCGAAGGCTATGACCGGACTCACATGCGTATGCCTGAGAGCCAGAACCGCCTGATTGAAGCGGTGGCAGAGGCAAATCCCAATACTGTGGTGGTCCTGCACAATGGTTCTCCGGTGGAAATGCCCTGGATCGGCAAGGTGAAGGCTGTGCTGGAAGCTTACCTGGGCGGACAGGCGGTGGGACTGGCGGAAGTGAAGGTACTCTTCGGCGACGTGAACCCAAGCGGCCATCTGCCGGAAAGTTTCCCGATCAAGCTGGAAGACAATCCGAGCTACCTGTTCTTTGGCGGCGAACCCCGCGGAACGGAGTACCGGGAAGGTATTTTTGTGGGTTACCGGTATTATGATAAAAAGAAAATGGATGTGCTGTTCCCGTTTGGCCACGGCCTGAGCTACACCACTTTTGAGTACAGCAATCTGAAGCTGAGCGCGGAGGCCATTAAGGATACGGATACGGTAATCGCGACAGTGACCGTGAAAAACACCGGCAAACGGGCAGGAAAAACGGTGGTTCAGCTGTATGTGGGCGACACGGAAGGCTTTGTGAACGCGGTCCGTCCGGTCCGTGAACTCCGGGCGTTCCGGAAGGTTGAACTTCAGCCCGGGGAAAGCCGGGAGGTATCCTTTACGCTCGGCAAGCGGGCCTTTGCGTACTGGAATACGCAGATCCATGACTGGTATGTGGAGACCGGGGACTTTTCTGTGGAAGTGGGCGACAGCGTGGCAAACCTGCCGCTGAAGGCAACGGTAAAGGTGGAATCCACGACTGTCCTGCCGAAACACTTTGATCTGGACAGCATTTATATGGATATCCTGGCGGACCCGAAGGGCCGGGAAGTGATGGGTGCGTTTATCAAGAAGGCCTTCGCAGCCTTCGGGTCGGATCAGGAAGCAGCTTCCGAAGCTGCCGGTGAAGCAATCTCGGAAGATATGAACGCGGCCATGATGAATTATATGCCGATCCGCGGCGCCCTCAGTTTCGGCGGAGGGATGATCACGGAGGAGACCATGGCTGAACTGCTGCGTAAGATCAATGAATGAACGGAACCGGGATGAAAAAAGGGGCAGCGGATGATCCGCTGCCCCGATTCAAAGCCGGTCTGTTTCCCTTCCGGGAGATCAGTGCTTTCTGTTCTTCCGGCTGAAGAGCCGGCTCAGCCAGCCGGTCGCCGTCATACCGCTGTTCATCGGATTGCGAAGCTCGGAAGCGCCTGTATCCTCAGCCATCAGGGTGGCAATATTCATGAACACATTGTTGCTGTACATCATCAATCTGTTTTCCTCCTTTGGGTTGGTTTTCCTGCTGACCGGGCGGCTGCCCTGTCAGTGTTGCCATCATAACAGACACAGAGACGGAAAAAACAGTAAAATGATCATATAAATAACAATATGATTTGGCATAATGATCCATATTGTTTTGCCAGAATGATACAACTCGGAAGGAGAAAAGCGGATGAGCTGGACGAAAGAGGAACGTCCCTACGGGGTGCTGATCCATAATCCGGGAGGCAGGGATCTCGGTATTGCCGGGGATGTGCAGATTCTGGAAGAGGGCGGATACGCGTTCAAGGACCTGGCACGGACCGGCCGGCTCCTGCCTTACGAGGACTGGCGGCTGCCTCCGGAAACCCGTGCGGCAGACCTGGCGGAACGACTGAGCCGGGAAGAGATTGCCGGCCTGATGCTTTATTCCTCCCATCAGCTTGTTCCTTTTATCGGAACGGGACCTTTCAGCGACACTTACGGCGGTGAACCCTTTGATCCGGAAAAGCATGATGAAGCTGCCCTGACGGACGGGCAGCTGCGGTTCCTGAAACAGGACCATATCCGGCATGTGCTGCAGATGAAGGTAAAGAACGCCCGGGTTTCAGCCCGGTGGAGCAATCATCTGCAGGCGGTTTGCGAAGCGGAGCCCTGGGGGATTCCTGTGAATATTTCCACCGATCCGCGGCACGGTGCCGCGGCTTCCGATGCGGAATTCCGTACCGCCGGCAGCGATGTGAGCAAGTGGCCGGAGGGCATCGGCATGGCGGCAGCGGGGGATCCTGAGCTGGTGAGGCGCTTTGCCCGGGTGGCGGCGAAGGAATACCGTGCACTGGGGATTACCACGGCGCTTGGACCGCAGATTGACCTGTCCACGGAACCTCGGTGGATGCGCCTGGAGGATACGCTGGGCAGCGATCCGGAGAAGGTTATTCCGCTGGTGAAGGCATATTGTGACGGGATGCAGACAACGGAAGGCAGCCCGGATGGCTGGGGAATGGACAGTGTGATCACCATGGTCAAGCACTGGCCGGGCGGCGGCACCGGAGAAGGAGGCAGAGATGCACATTATCCCTATGGCTGTTTCGCGGTTTATCCCGCAGGGCAGTTTGAACAGCACCTGCGTCCCTTTACAGAAGGCGCGTTCCGGCTGGACGGCCCCACCGGGTCAGCCGGCGCGGTGATGCCTTACTATACGGTCAGCTGGCTGGAGGGGCATGAAAAAACCGGAAACAGTTATAACGAATATATCCTGAAAGAACTGCTCCGGGGAAAATACGCCTACGACGGCGTGGTCTGCACAGACTGGGGAATTACCGGAGATCCGGATCCTGCGATAGACAGCTTCGGAAGCAGGTGTTACGGCGCGAATGAAATGACTGAGGCTGAGCGCCACCTGAAAATTATCCTCAACGGGGTTGACCAGTTTGGCGGCAACAACCGGGCGGAACCGGTGCTGGAAGCCTGGAAGATCGGTGAGGAACGGTACGGCGCGGAGTTCATGGACAGGCGGATGCGGCTCAGTGCCCGGCGGCTGCTGACCGGAATGTTCCGGGTAGGGCTGTTTGAGAATCCCTATCTGGATCCGGAGAAAAGCGAGCGTATTGTCGGCTGTGCCGCATTTGTGAAAGAGGGCTTGGCGGCCCAGGCGCGCAGCGTTGTGCTGCTGCGCAGGGGTGCGCTGCCTTTACGGGAGGGAATCCGGGTATGGATTCCCCGGCGGACGGTTCTGGCCCACAAGGATTTTGTGCGCCGCATGACGCCGGAGACGATAACGGATCCGCTGTCCGGAACGGACTGCGGTTCCTGGTGCCTCCGGGCGGACACGCCGGAGGAAGCAGACGCTGCGATCGTTTTTATGGAAAGCCCGCTGTCCGATCCCTATGATCCGGAAGACCGGGCCGGGGGCGGAAACGGCTACCGGCCTCTGATGCTGCAATACCGGCCGTACAGGGCGGCGGAAGCACGGGCGGAGAGTATTGCGGGTGGGGATTTCCGGGAAGGCTTTTTCAACCGGAGCTACCGGGGCAAACAGAACCGCTGCTGCAACGAGGGTGACCTGGACAACCTGCGGAATGCCCGGGAACGGATGGGCAGCAAGCCGGTCGTAGCCTGCGTGCGCATGCATAATCCGACGGTGCCTGTAGAATGGGAACAGTATGCGGACAGTATCCTGGTATATTTTAATACCGGCATTCCGGTGCTGATGGATATCCTGTTCGGCAGGCGGAAGGCAGGGGGAAGGCTTCCCTATAACCTGCCGGAATCCATGGCGGCAGTGGAAAGACACGGCGAGGATGATATCAGGGGGCCGGAACCCTATCGGTGCCAGGACGGAACGGTGTATGAGACGGGATACAGCGCGGCAGAGGGAGCGGTGAAAGGAAATGAAGAAAATCCCTGATCCGGAAAAGCAGCTGGCCTATATAGCCTATGTCAACCGGGAAAATGAGTTCCGGCATCACGGATATGATGAGGAAGTCAGGCAGTATCTGATGATGCAAAGCGGTGAGCCGGAGGCTGTGGAGGAAAGCCAGCGAATGATGAGACGGGCCATGGGCGCGGAACTGAGTACAGATTCTCTGAGGAATGCGCAGTATTTGTTTGTGGCCAATATCACCCTGGCAACCCGGTTTGCCATTGAAGGCGGCATGGATTCGGAAACAGCCTATAACGCCAGTGATATGTATATCCGGAAACTGGATCAGTGCCGGACGGAAGAGGAAGTCATGGAACTGCACCGGGAAATGTACACGTTCTTCACAACGAAAATGGCGGGACTGAAGACGGAAACGGTATATACCCGCGCGGTGGCGGAGGGAATCAGCTATATTGAATCAAATCTGCACCTGCCGCTTCGCATCGATGACGTGGCGGAACATGTAAACCTGAGTCCCGGCTATTTTTCCGCGTTGTTTCACCGGGAGACCGGAAGCACCTTTTCCGACTATGTGCTCCGCCGCCGGATAGAGACGGCGCGGAATATGCTGCGCTATTCGGATTACACATCCACCGAAATCAGCGAGATCCTGGCTTTCAGCAGCCAGAGCTATTTTATCCGCTGCTTCCGGAACGCTGCCGGGATTACGCCGGCTGAATATCGCCGCCGGTATTATGCAAAAGCGATGAAAGCGGCGGACGGCATACCGGAACAGGATGGCCGGGACGGGGAAGGCGCCGACGCGTGGCATCCGGGCTCATACCCCACAAACAAAAGATCTGACAAACAGGAGGAGACTCTATGAAGAAGTTGTCACTGAACGGAGAATGGCTGCTTTCCATTCCGGGAAGCCGGTTCCCCGAAACAAAGGCGGTTGTTCCCGGATCGGTTTATCATGACCTGCTGACGGCAGGATTAATTCAGGATCCGTTTGACCGGGACAATGAGGATGAAGCGCTGAAGATCATGGAATGTGATTTTATCTACAGCCGTGATTTTAACGTTTCTGCGGAATTGCTGGACTGCGACTCTGTGATTCTTCGCTGCGACGGACTGGATACGCTGGCGTCGGTTGATATCAATGGGAAGCCGGCCGGGAAAGCGGATAACATGCACCGGACCTGGGAATTTGATGTGAAGGCGCTGCTGAAGGAAGGAACCAACAGCATCCGGGTCACTTTGGCTTCGCCCACGAAATATATCCGGGAGGCCTATGAAAAGAAGCCGCTGGAGGGATCCTCTGATGCGATGCGGGGCTTTCCGTATCTGCGAAAAGCGCATTGCATGTTCGGCTGGGACTGGGGTCCCCACCTGCCTGATGCCGGGATCTGGCGGGATATCGGGCTGACAGGCGTGAACAAGGCAAGGCTGAGGGATGTGTATATCAGCCAGGACCATGAACCGGGCCGGGTCACCCTGAAGGTGAAGTCCCGCACAGACCGGGTTACGGACGGGGCAGTCAGGATTGCCGTTGCCGTAAAAACACCGGACGGCCGGACGGTTTCCGCGGAAGGGGCGGACAGTGTTCTGACGATTGAAAATCCGCAGCTCTGGTGGCCGGCCGGCTACGGCGGGCAGCCGCTCTATTCCGTGGAGGTGACGCTGTTGGACGAAAAAGAGATCCTGGACATCTGGACAGGACGGATCGGCCTGCGCACGCTGACGATCCGCCGGGAAAAGGATGAATGGGGAGAAAGCTTCTGCCACTGTGTGAACGGGGTGGATATCTTTGCCATGGGTGCGGACTATATCCCGGAGGATAACCTGCTGCCCCGGGTGAACCGGGAGCGCACACGCCGCCTGCTGGAGGACGCGAGGGCAGCCAATATGAACACGATCCGCGTCTGGGGCGGCGGCTATTATCCGGATGACTTTTTCTATGACCTGTGCGATGAACTGGGCCTGCTGGTCTGGCAGGATTTCATGTTTGCCTGCGCGGCCTACGACCTGACGGAAGCTTTTGAGGAAAACATCTGCGCGGAGTTCCGGGACAATATCCGGCGGCTGCGGCACCATGCCTCCCTGGCCCTGTGGTGCGGCAATAATGAGATTGAATCCTTTGTGCCGATGGGGATCTGGGTTAAGGAACAGAGGCTGATTGCGGATTATATCAAACTGTATGAATATATCCTGCCGAAGATTGTGAAGGAGGAGGATCCGGAAACATTTTACTGGCCGTCCAGTCCCTCTTCGGGAGGAAGCTTTGACGACCCCGGGGACGAGAACCGCGGCGACTGCCATTACTGGGCAGTCTGGCATGGTCTGAAGCCGTTTACGGATTACCGGAACCATCTCTTCCGTTATACGAGTGAGTTCGGTTTCCAGTCTTTTCCCTGTATGGCAACCATTGAGAGCTTTACGCGGCCGGAGGACCGGAATGTTTTTTCCTATATAATGGAAAAGCATCAGCGGAACGCGAGCGCCAACGGTAAAATTGCGGAGTACCTGTCCCAGACTTACCTCTATCCTTCTTCCTTTGACCTGTTTGTTTACGCGTCACAGCTGCTGCAGGCCCAGGCTATGCAGTACGGCGTTGAACACTGGCGGAGGCATCGGGGACACTGCATGGGGGCGCTGGTATGGCAGCTGAATGACTGCTGGCCGGTAACCAGCTGGGCGAGTATTGACTATTACGGACGCTGGAAAGCGCTGCATTATTATGAGAAGCGTTTCTTTGCGCCAGTGCTGGTTTCCTGTGAGGAAGAGGGTACGCTGACCCAGGAAACCAATGTGAACGCGGAGCCCTGGCGTCCGCTGAAAAAATCGGCCCGCCTGAATGTTTCCAATGAAACCCGGGAGGAATTCAGCGGACGGGTTTGCTGGAGCCTACGGGCCCCGGACGCGTCCGTGCTTCAGGAAGGATGTTTCCCGGTGAAGGTTCCGCCGCTGTCGGCCCTCTGGCTGGACAAACTGGATTTCAGCGACCGGGATGTGCATGACTGTTATTTCGCCTATACCCTGGAAGGAGAAAACGGTATGCCTGCAGGCGGAGGAACGGTGCTCTTCTGTGCGCCGAAACACTTCCGGTTTGCGGATCCGGAGCTGGAAGCGCACCTGGAAGGGAAGGAGATTGTCGTCAGTGCAAAGGCCTATGCCCGGAGCGTTGAAATCCAGTGCGGCCCGGACGTTGTGCTGGAGGATAATTTCTTTGATATGAACGCGGGCGTCCGGAAAATCGGCGTGGTGCGCGGAAAGGCGGAGAAGATATCCGTCCGAAGCGCGTATGATATCCGCTAAACAGGCCTCCTGCGGAGAGGAACGGGCGGCTCATGAGGAAAAACCCGTGCTGAAAGGAATACAATATATTGTGGTTCGGGCAGAATCCCGGAGTGTACAACTCCGGGATTTTCTGTGCTGTCAACGGATTTCAGGGATCAAAACAATACAAAACCAAAAAAAAACACACAATTTTGCAAAAAAATCACACAATTAACAAACGTTGGTTTACAAAGGGTGATAACGATACCGTAAACTCCCGAAACATGGTCAAAAAGGGGGAGAATGCCCACAAAATCAACATTTTGTGGTTGCAAAAAAAAAAGAAGGGGGTTATACTGTTTCTCGCTTGAGAAATGGTAACGATGATTACCCAATATTGTCGATAACAGTGAGGAATCGCTGTTGGAGAATATGCGGCAATGCCGCGAAATAAAAAGGAGGATACCCGTTATGAAAAAGGCCCTTTCCCTGGTTCTGGCCCTGGCTCTGCTTCTGTCTGTGACCGCCGCGTTCGCAGAGAAGACTCAGCTGACCCTGTGGTCCATCGCTGTTGAAGGCGATGCCAACCGTGCTGCCTACCTGGCCGCTATCGAAGAGTTCAACAAGACCAACGAAGATTATGAACTCGTGATGGAAGCTACCGAAAACGAAGCTTACAAGACCAAGATCAAGGCTGCTATGTCCGCTGGCGAAGATCTGCCGGACATCTTCTTCACCTGGTCCATGTCCTTCCTGGGCGATTTCGTTGATGCCGGTCGTGTTTACAACCTCGATGGCATCCTGCCCGAGTACAAGGAAGAGCTGACCGACACCATGCTGGCCAACACCACCTACAATGGCGAGCACTATGGTGTGCCGCTCACCATGAACGTTGTTACCCTGTTCGCCAACATGGACCTGATCAAGTCCGTTGGTTATGACGCTGTTCCCGAGACCTTCGAAGGCCTGATGGAACTGTGCGCCAAGCTGAAGGAAGCTGGTATTGTTCCCTTCGGCGTTGCCGGTAAGGAAAACTGGTGCCTGTCCGAGTACACCGAGCCCCTCCTGGTCAAGACCATCGGCGCTGATGGCCTGAAGGCTTGCTACGAAGGCAAGGCCGCCTGGAATCAGGAAGGCGTTGTTACAGCCATGAAAGCTTTCGAACAGCTGAAGGAATACTTCGATCCCAACGCTGCCGCTCTGGGCAACGAAGAAGTGAAGCAGAACTTCATCGCTGGCAAGACCGCTTTCTATCAGAATGGTTCCTGGAACTGCGGCGACATCGCCAAGGCTGCCAACTTCGAAGTGGCTGCCCTCGCGTTCCCCACTGTTGCTGAAGGCGCTGATCTGTATCAGTTCGTCGGCGGCCCCAACGACACGCTGGCTGTTACCGCTACCGCCAAGGATCCTGAGCTGTGCGCCAAGATCGCTTTCGACCTGGGCCGTATCATCGCTCGCGAAGGCAACCTGAACGGTGCCGGTCTGCCTGCCTGGGCCGTGAACTATGACACCTCTTCCTGCAACAAGCTGAGCAATCAGGTTGCTGACATGCTGGGCAAGTCCACCGGACTGGTCCTCTTCGGCGACAACTTCCTGAGCGCTGACGCTGCGAACACCTATCTGGACTTCATCGCCCAGCTGTTCGCCGGTGACATCGATGCCCAGGGCTTCGCTGATGGCCTGGCCGAAGCTTTCCCGGTAGCTGAATAAGCGAAAGCAAAAGTCATAGAAACTTGGGAGACGGTCCCACGAGGGGTTCCACCCCGGAAGGGGCCGTCTCCTTCTTTTCTGAAGGGAATCAGATATGAGAAGAACGCTTGGTTATAAGGTTAATATCCTGCTGTTCCTGCTGCCAGCGCTGTTCCTCTTTGTCGCTGTGCTGATTGCGCCAATCGCGATGTCAGCCTACTACAGCTTCATGAACTGGAACGGCCTGAAAACGCCGGAATTTATCGGTTTCAAGAACTATGTGGAATTGTTTACGAGCAATTCCATCAGCTTTGTGAGGGCACTGAAGAACGCCTTGCTGCTGGCGGCTTTCTCAACCTTCATCCAGCTGCCTTTCGCGCTGTGGCTGGCATTGAAAATTGCCAAGGGAATCCGTGGAGAGCGGGCTTTCCTTTCCATTTACTTTATGCCGGTTCTGATTTCTACCGTGGTTATCGGTCAGCTGTGGCTGAAGATTTATAACCCGGAATACGGCGTGCTGAACGTGGCGCTGCGAGCGCTGGGGTTGGACAGCTGGACGCGAATATGGCTTGGAGATAAGAACGTTGCCCTTGGCGCGGCTTTTGTGCCGGTACTGTGGCAGTATGTGGGTTATCATATGCTGCTGATGTATGCGGGTATCAAGAGCGTTCCGCCGGAGCTGCGGGAAGCCGGTATGCTGGATGGCTGTACGGAGTGGCAGCTGAACCGCTATATTGTTATTCCGTATATCAAGCCCATCCTGCGGATCAGCGTGATTTTCGCGGTTACGGGTTCATTGAAGTCGTTTGACCTGATCTACGTTCTGACGAACGGCGGTCCGGTTCACGCGACGGAAGTGCCGAGTACCCTGATGATCAACCTGCTGTTCCTGCGCAACCGCTACGGCATGGGCAGTACGATCGCTGTGATGCTGATCATCCTGTGCTTCTTCTTTGCGGTGCTGATTAACATGGCGTTCAGAAAGGAGAAGGTCGTATGAGTACAGTTTCTGAACCCAGAATCGGACGTGCAAGTACAGCCGGTAATAAACTTACCGTATCCAAGGTGCTGGTTTATGTTATCCTGATCATCTGGGCGCTGACCTGCATTTTCCCGGTTTACTGGATGCTTACCTTCTCCCTGAAGAACAATGCCGAAATCTTCGGTGCGAATGTTATCGGTATTCCCCAGGAATGGGTGTGGGACAACTATACCCAGGCGCTGACCACCACCGGTAACATGGGCCGGTACTTCCTGAACAGCTTTACCATCGCTGTTGCGACGATTGTCATTACGCTTGTCGCGTCCGCCATGGCAACCTACGCCATGACACGAATGGTCTGGAAGGGCCGGGAGTCAATGAACAAGTTCTTCATGCTTGGACTGACGATCCCGATCCACGCTGCCATCGTTCCGCTGTATGTGGTGCTGGGCAAGGCTCACATGCTGAATTCCTATGCCGCCCTGATCATCCCGTATTCAGCCTTCTCGCTGGCCATGGGTATCCTGATCTGTACCGGTTTCATGGGAGATATCCCCTATGACCTGGATGAGGCCGCCTTCCTGGACGGCTGCGGCGTATGGGGTATTTTCGGCAAGGTGATTGCGCCCCTGATGGTTCCCGCTGTTGCGACGGTTGGTATTTATACCTTCCTGCAGTGCTGGAACGAGCTGATGTTCGCGACGGTCTTCAACAGCAAGGAAGCATTCAAGACCCTGCCCGTCGGTGTACAGGGCCTGGTCGGCCAGTACTCCACTAAGTGGGGCCCCATTGGTGCCGCTTTGTCAATCGCCACGCTGCCGACGCTGCTGGTTTACATCTTCCTGAGCAAGCGGATTCAGGAAAGTTTTATCGCAGGCGCGGTCAAAGGCTGACAAAGAAGCGGTTTTATCCGACAAGATCTGTGACAAACCTCTGGAAACAGGGGTTTGTTTTTTTGTTGCCTGAAAAGGCGAAGACGCGGAAAGAAAAGATTCCTGACCGGGTGGGGAGGGACGGATAAAAATGTACAGGATTAATTGGCCAAATTCTATTGACAAGAATTGATCATTCAGATAGAATCAACATGTCATCGGGAACGTTTTCAACAACCATTAATAACAAACAATACAAAAACAACACAAAAAAATCACAATATTTGAAAAGGAGATTAAAACGGCGGAGATCCGTTTTAACAGGCAGTCATTGACTGTCAAATAATGAAGGAGGGTTTTATCCCATGAAGAAACTGATTGCTATCGTGCTGACACTGGCACTGATGATGACTGCCGTTTCTGCGCTGGCCGATATCGTAATCGTCCAGAACAAGGTGGAAATCACCTCCCAGATGGAAGACTTTGCCAAGCTGTATGAAGAGAAGACCGGCGTTCCGGTGAAGGTTATCACCGGCGGCGGATCCTCCGACTACAACACCGTGCTGAAGGCTGAAATGCAGTCCGGCCGGGAGCCTGACATCTTCGTCATCGAAGGCCCCAGCAGCTATGAGCTGTGGAAGGACAAGATCGCGGATCAGACCGGTGCGGAATGGACCCAGTACACCGCTGCCGCCTACATGGTGGACGGCAAGGCTGTGGGCTTCCCGGTGGCTGTTGAAGGCTACGGACTGGCTTACAACAAGAGCATCCTGGACAAGGCCGGCATCGATCCCGCTACCCTGACCACCTATGATGCCTATGCTGCCGCCTTTGAGAAGCTGGACAGCATGAAGGCTGAACTGGGTCTGGACATGGTCGTTTCCATGGTGGCCGGCACCACCACCGGCATGACCTGGGTAACCGGCCTGCACAACTTCAACGTCTACCTGACCGTGGGCAATGAACGGAATGACACCACCTACATCGACCAGGTGCTGGAAGGCAAGGTGGATGAGGAACGGTTCCATCAGTACTGCCAGTATGTGGCGCTGATCTTCAAGTACAGCGATCCCGACATGCTGCTGAACGGCACCCAGGACAGCCAGCTGGCCGCTTTCGCCAACGGCAAGGCTGCCTTCTATCATCAGGGCAACTGGATGGATCCGTCCCTGGTAGCGCTGAATCCCGATTTCGAAATCGCCTACGCGCCTCACGCTTTCCTGCATGAGGAAACCGACGGCATCCTGGTCAATCCGCCTTCCTGGTATGTGATCAACGAGAACGGAAACAAGGATGAAGCCCTGGCTTACCTGAACTTCCTGGCCACCTCCGAAGAGGGCGCTGACTACATGGTGAACAAAGCGGCCATGGTGCCTGCCTTCACCAATATTACCCTGGCTCCCTCCGCTCCGCTGTCCAAGTCCGTCATGGAATGGAACGCGGCCGGCAAGACCTATGACTGGCAGCAGTACAAACTGCCCGACGGCTTCGGCATGGGCACCCTGGGCCAGATCTATGAGCTGCTGGCTTCCGGCGCGATTGACGTGGACACCTTCGAGGCTATGATGAAGGAAGCGATCGCGGGCATCGCCAAGTAATCCAGAATCTTTCCCCGGGGATGGTTCCGGAGGTTTTCCGGGCCATCCCTTTTTTCAGCAGCATCCTGACGGCGGATAAGCTGCTTATCCATTATTCATAATACGGGAGGGATTCCATGACCAGCAGACAAAAACGGAAGCTGACAGAATTCCTGTTCCTGCTTCCCACGCTGATCGCCTTTCTGATGGTGATCATCATTCCCTTCATTTTCGGTATCTATTATTCCTTTACCGACTGGCAGGGCACCGGCGCGGTGAACCGGGTTGTCGGATTTGAAAACTATAAGGCGATCTTCCAGGATCCTGGTTTTCTCCATTCCTTCCTGGTGACGCTGCTCTTCACGGTGCTGAACATCATTACGGTGAATGTGGTGGCGTTCCTTATCTCCCTGCTGGTGACAAGTGAGATCCGGGGTCGGAACGTTTACCGGGCGGGCTTCTTCGTACCGAACCTGATCGGCGGTATCGTGCTCGGCCTGGTATGGCAGTTCATTTTCTCCAACATCCTGCCCTCCGTCGGACAGACGCTGGGGCTGCCGACGCTGAGTAAATCCCTGATATCCAACAAGGATACGGTCATGATTACCCTGGTTACGGTGAACACCTGGCAGTACGCCGGCTATATCATGCTGATCTATGTGGCTTCCATCCAGGGAATCTCCAAGTCGGTTATGGAAGCGGCGGAAGTGGATGGCGCACGGTACTGGACAAGGGTGGGGAAGATCCAGATTCCGCTGATGGCGAACGCGTTCACCATCTCCCTGTTCCTGACCCTGACCAACTCCTTCAAGATGTACGACGTGAACGTGGCCCTGACAAACGGCGGCCCGGTGTCCATCTTCATGATGAAACCGGTGCAGGCCTCCGAGCTGCTGGCGCTGAACATCTACAACACTGCGTTCAAGTATAACAACATGGCGCAGGGCCAGGCCAAGGCTGTGATCTTCTTCATTGTGCTGACGATCTTCTCTGTGATCCAGGTCACCTGGAACAAGAGCAAGGAGGTGGAGGCATAATGGCAAAGCAGGCTGCTGCCCCCATCGAGAGGATGGCGGGTTATAAACCCCATAACGGCCGCAGGATCGCGCTTGAAATTGTGACCCTGATCCTCTTTATCCTCTTCATGATGCCCTTCGTCATCGTGGTGTTCAACTCCATGCGGACGAACCAGGACATTATCAACGCGCCGGTCGGCGTTCCGACGGATGTTGCCCAGCTTGGACGGAACGTCGCGGAGATCTGGAACAACCCGAACTTCAACTTCCTGTCCGCCCTGCGGGATTCTGTGATCATCACGGTGATTTCCCTCGCGGTGATCTCCATTTTCTCCTCCATGGCGGCATGGGTGCTGGTGCGGAACAAGACCAAGTGGTCCAACCTGCTCTTCATGAGCTATGTGGCGGCCATGGTTATTCCGTTCCAGGTGGTTATGTTCCCCCTGCTGACCTGGTTCAAGAGCGTGGGCGATTTCCTGGGTATTCCGATGCTCCGCTCCTATCAGGGTATCATCTTCGCCTACCTGGGATTCGGCGAAGCCATGTCGATCTTCATCTTCCACGGTTTCATCAAGGGTGTGCCGCTGGAACTGGAAGAGGCGGCCGACATCGACGGCTGCTCCCGGGCGGGAACCTTCTTCCGGATCGTGCTTCCGCTGCTCCAGCCTGTGTTCGTGACCGTGCTGGTGCTCAACGGCCTGTGGATCTGGAACGACTACCTGCTGCCGCTGCTGGTGCTGGGTGCCAGCGGCAACATCCGGACCATCCCCCTGGCGGTACAGGGATTCAACGGCGCCTACGTGAAACAGTGGCACCTGATCATGACGTCGACGCTGCTGGCCATGCTGCCGATCGTGATCCTGTACCTCTTCGCCCAGAAGTATATTGTGCAGGGCATGGTGGACGGCTCCATCAAGTAATCTCCGGTCTTCTTCGGCGGGCTGAGTGTTCAGCCTGCCGTTTTTCACACTGACAGCAATGAGGTGACCAGCTATGAACAATGAAAAACGCGTCTGGTGGAAGGAAGCGGTGGTCTATCAGATCTATCCCCGGAGCTTCGCGGATTCCAACGGCGACGGAATCGGCGACCTGAACGGAATCACGGCGCACCTGGACTACCTGAAGAACCTGGGGATTGACGTCATCTGGGTTTCCCCGGTATACGCTTCCCCGAACCATGACAACGGGTATGATATTTCCGACTACCGGGCCATCATGAAGGAATTCGGCACGATGGAGGATTTCGACCGGATGCTGGAAGGAATCCACGCGCGGGGCATGAAGCTGGTGATGGACCTGGTGGCCAACCATTCCTCGGATGAGCATGCCTGGTTTGTGGAAAGCCGGAAGGGAAAGGACAATCCCTACAGGGACTACTACATCTGGCAGGACGGGAAAAACGGCGGACCGCCCAACAACTGGGGATCCTGTTTTTCCGGGTCGGCCTGGGAAAAGGACGAGGCCAGCGGTCAGTATTACCTGCACCTGTTCACAAAGGAACAGCCGGACCTGAACTGGGCCAATCCCAAGGTCCGGGAAGGCGTGTTTGACATGATGCGCTGGTGGTGCGACAAGGGTGTGGACGGCTGGCGCATGGACGTGATCAGCATGATCGGCAAGGAAAACTTCGAGGACGGTCCGGTAGCGCCCGGAGCGCTGTACGGCAGCTTTGAACCTTCCTGCCAGCATACGGAAACCACCCACCGCTACCTCCGGGAGATGCGCCGGGAGGTGCTGGACAAGTATAACCTGCTGACGGTCGGCGAGGCCGGCGGCACCGTGGAAGGCGCGATCCGGTATGCCAATGAGGACGGCTCCGAGCTGGACATGATCTTTTCCTTTGAGCATAATGACGGACTGAACGACGGCACGGAACTGGGCAAATGGAGCGATCACGGTGCGCCGCTGAAGGACGTCCGGGCGGCTTTCAACCGCTGGCAGACCGGCCTGCAGGGCAGGGCCTGGAACACGGTATACCTGGGAAATCATGACCAGCCCCGGCAGGTCAGCCGGTACGGCAACGACAGCGAGCTTTTCCGGGCGGTCAGCGCCAAGATGCTGGCCACCATGATCCATATGATGCGCGGTACGCCCTATGTATACCAGGGAGAGGAACTGGGCATGACCAACGCCTACTTTACCCGCTTGGACCAGTATGAGGATGTGGAAGTTCATAACGCCTGGCATCAGTGGGTGGAATCCGGTCTGGTGGACGGCCAGGACATGATGCGCTGGTTTGCCCGCATTGCCCGGGATAACGCCCGGACGCCCATGCAGTGGAACGCGGAGAAGCATGCGGGCTTCACGACCGGGACCCCCTGGCTGCCTGTGACCGGCAACTATCCGATCATCAATGCCGAGCGGGAAGTCAACGATCCGGACAGTGTGTATCATTATTACCGGAAGCTGATTGAACTGCGGCATCAGTATCCGGTGATCGTATACGGTGAGTTTGTGCCCATGCTGGAGGAGGATCCGGAGGTATATGCCTACGCGCGTGTACTGGACGACGTCCGGCTGACGGTGCTGCTGAACTGGACCGAGCGGACGGTTTCCTGTCCGCTGACGGAGGAATTGTCCGGCCAGGAACTGATTTCCAATTATCCGACGCATCAGGCCGGAAAGCTGCAGCCCTATGAAGCACGGGTGATCCTGAGCAAAGGATAAGCTTTTCAGAGACAAGGGAACATCACACAATCCACCCGCCGGTTTCGGCGGGTGCTTTTTGCAGTGCTGAAATGCAAAAAATGAAACGCAAAACCGAATGAAAATGAAAAGGATTGCGCAACATGAAAAAGAATGTGAGATAGTCACTTGAAAAAGAAAAGTGCAAACGTTACAATGGATACAATACGTCGAAAAGGAGACTACGCGAATGAGCTTTCCGAAGAATTTTCTCTGGGGCACCGCGACTGCCTCTTTTCAGATCGAAGGCGCATGGGATGAAGACGGGAAAACCCCGAGTATCTGGGACGAGTTCTGCGAACAGCCCGGTGCGATCAGCGATCATTCCAACGGTAAAACAGCCTGTGACCACTATCACCGGTTCAGGGAAGATGTAGCCCTGATGGCGGAATACGGCATCAAAAACTATCGCTTTTCCGTTTCCTGGCCGCGGATCCTGCCGGAGGGAACCGGCAGGGTAAACGAAGCGGGCGTTGCGTTTTACAATACCCTGATTGACTGCCTGCTGGAGTATGGCATCCGGCCCTGGATGACGCTGTATCATTGGGATCTTCCTGCCTGCCTGGAACGGAAGGGCGGCTGGGTGAGCGAACAGATGCCGGAGTGGTTTGCGGAATACACCGGCGTGCTGGCGGAGCGCTTCGGCGACCGGGTGAAGGATTTCTTTACAATCAATGAGCCCCAGTGCATTATCGGCCTGGGCTATATGACGGGCGGATTCGCGCCGGGCCTGAAGCTGGGCCTGAAGGAGCAGGTGACGGCCTGCCATAATCTGCTGAAAAGCCATGGCCGGGCCTGCCAGGTGCTGCGGGAAAAGGTGAAGGACGTCCGCATCGGTTACGCGCCCTGCGGCGCTTCCGTGATGCCGAAGGATGAACAGAATCCCGCGGATGTGGAAGCGGCGCGGAAGGCCTATTTTGCGGTGGAAAAGGACAGCCCCTCTTTCTCTGTGGCCTGGTTCAGTGATCCCGTGATCCTCGGAACCTATCCGGAGGACGGCCTGAAACTGTACGGACAGTACCTGCCGGAAGGCTGGCAGGAGGATATGAAGGTGATCTGCCAGCCGCTGGATTTCTATGCCCAGAATATCTATGAGGGCCGGGAAGTCCGCGCGGCAGAAAATGAGGATGGATGGGAAACCGTGCCTTATCCGGCAGGACATCCCAGGACCGCGTGCGGCTGGCCGGTTACCCCCCGGGCCCTGTACTGGGGACCGCGTTACCTGTGGGAACGGTACCATGTGCCTTTCCTGATCAGCGAGAACGGTATGTCCAGCCACGACAGCGTGATGCTGGACGGCAAAGTGCATGATCCGCACCGGATTGATTACCTTCACCGGTATCTCCGGGAGCTTCGGCGCGCCTCAGAGGACGGGGTGGATATCCGGGGCTATTTCTGCTGGAGTCTGATGGATAACTTTGAGTGGGCCAGGGGCTATTCCGAACGCTTCGGCCTGGTGTATGTGGATTATCCTACCGGCAAACGCATTCCCAAGGACAGTCTCGCCTGGTATGGGGAAACAATCCGTACCAACGGCGAAAACCTGTAAATTCCATGTATATGAAAGCGCCTTCCCGGGGACATTCCGGGAAGGCGCTTTGATTGTTTGGATTATATGCAGACGCCGGCTTCCGCCGCTTTTCCGGCCACATAGTCATAGGCCCGGCGGTATTCCTCAAAGGTGGTCATGTGCTCCAGCAGGACGGGAGCGTCCGCGGGCAGGTACCGGTCAATGATTTTCAGCACCCGGACAAAGTCCAGGGAGCCCTCGCCGGGAGAGCATTCATTCAGCACGGTGGTCAGCTGCATCGGATCCATCCGGGAATCCTTCAGGTGGGTGCTTTTGATATACGGCCCCAGCTTGCTGAAGCATTCCTCAATAAAACCTTCTGCGTCCAGGAAACGTCGCGGACAGTTGATCATATTCACAAAATCCATGTGAACCGCAAACTGCTTCCGGTCCACGTCCTGCATCAGCTGCAGGTAAACCTCCGGGCTGTCGGGAATCATCCACGGCATGGGCTCCAGGCAGTAGAAGGCCTTTTTCGGGTTGGCCCGGTCGATGATTTCCCGAATGGAGGAAACCAGCCTCCGGTACATGGCTTCCGAAAAGTTGCCGGGATCCGCGGCATCCCAGCCGAAGGGACTTTCCGTACCGGCGATGTTGATGCAGCAGGGAATGGAGAATTTGTCTGCCAGCTGAAGCTGGCGGACGGCGTAGTCCAGGCTGGCCGGGCCGGTGACCGGATCAAAAGGATTCCGCCAGACGCCTACCTCCGCAATGGCCGCGTCGTGCTTTTCGACGATGCGGAGGAGCCGTTCGGTTTCCTCCCGGGGAGTTTCGCAGGTGAACGGCGCGGTGATGGCCCGGAAACCGGACTGAACCAGTTTATCCTCCCATTCCGCCGGATGATCGCAGCAGACTGTTCCGCCTAAACGCATAGGGTATCCTTTCCGCGGGGGACTGCCGTCCGCCGCTGTCGGTGATCATATTGGAAAACGAATCAATTCATCCGATAGTATACCATATCCGTATACGGCCGAAAAGCAGGCGTGAAAGACTTGTGAAGGCCCCTGTTTTGTGGTAAGGTATCCATAACGTAAGATGAAAAAGAATGCAGCCCTGATCACAGACGGGGGAAGCTTTTTGATAACCGGATGAGGGGGATAGATTGATGCGGAAACTGATCGCACTGCTGCTGATGCTTGCGCTGCTGGCCGGACTCGTATCCACAGCAGCGGCGAAGACGGCTTATACGCTGGATATTTACTGGATCGCGAATAAGGATGATCCGGCGATCCGTGCCGGGGTGGAAGAAGCCATCAACGCATATCTGGCCGAGCTGTATGAAAGCCGGCAGGTGACAGCCAATATGCAGGTCTCCTTCCATCTGGTTCCCTGGGATCCGGCCTGGACGGAACAGGCGATCGGCGCGCTGATGAATGATGAGAAGATCGACCTGATCTTTACCGCGGACTGGGAAGGCTATGTGCAGGAAATCCAGGAGCGGAAACTGGTGCCGCTGGGCGACCTGTTGGACAATTTCGGCTCAGGTATCCTGGCGAACCTGCCGGCGGATTTCCTGGAGGGCGTAAAGTATAACGGGCAGATCTACGGTATTCCCACCAACAAGGAACTGTGCGTCCCCACGGGACTGATTGTAAACAAGACGGCTGCGGCGCAGATTGGCTGGGATCCGGACAAGGATCCGGTCAGGACGACCGAGGAACTGGAACCCTATCTGGCAAAATACAAGGCGCTGTATCCGGACAAATATCCCTATCTGATGGAACAGGGCCGCTGGTCTGATGAACCCTGGGGCCACGACTGGATCGGCCTGCCCGGCGACGTGCTGTCCATGAAGTTCGCGATGGACGAAAGCGGAAAGTATGATGAGACGGTCTACAGCATCTATGAAACGGATCTGCAGGAAGCCCATATCCGCCTGATGTACCGGTGGGCACAGCTCGGCTATATCGCGCCGGACGCTGCCACTTATGACTATAACGGCATCTTCGGTACAGGAGATTTCCTGGTGTTTACCCAGCCCCTGAAGGGAAACGGCATCAAGTCCACGGAAATGTACGCGGCCAACAAGGCGGCAGGCGTGCCGGAGTTTGAATGCACGGAAATTACGCTGCAGGAGCTGTACAAGGTGACCTGCCAGGCCGGCGGCTCCATGTTCGCGATTCCGAAGAGCTGCAAGAAAAAGGACGTGGCCATGCAGTACCTGAACCTGATGCACAGCGACGCGACGCTGGTAAACCTGATGCTTTTCGGCCAGGAAGGCGTCAACTATATCAAAGTGAATGACACGCAGGTGGAGCTGGTGGAGGCTGCCAACTGGTACGGCCTGCACGGCGGAGCCTGGACTGTCGGGGATACCGCGCTCCAGTATGTGCTGACGTCAGAAAAACCGGACAAGAATATCCTGCTGCAAGAATACGGAAACGACGCGCCGAAGACGGCGTCCTACGGTTTCCGGTTCAACAAGAAACCGGTGAAGGAGATCGTGGACGCGATGGAAGCGGTTGTGGAAGAGTTCAAGCTTCCGCTGATGGTCGGCGCGGTGGATCCGGATGATCCGGAGAAGGGTATTGAAGCTTTCCGGAAAGCCCTGAAGGAAGCCGGAATTGACGAACTGAAACGGGAAGTGGAAGACCAGTACGAGATCTGGACTATTGAGACAAAGAAGTAAAAGAAAGCGGCGCTCCGGAAGGAGCGCCGCTTTCAATTCATAATTCACAATTCATAATTCATAATGAATGCTCTGTTTTCCTGCAACAGTCAGACTGGCTGCACAGGGAGCAGCTGCCGCAGGTGCCGCAGGTACCGCAGCAGCTGCTTTTTCCTTCTGCCTTTCTTTTCCGGGTGCGGTAAAAAGCGAAGGCTGCGATACCGGCGATCATAAGTACAATCAGGATATCCCAGATATTCATGGGGGAACCTCCTCAGAAAATCAGTCCGATGAGCCGGATAATCAGGGCGGCGACCCAGGCGATGGCGCACTGCCAGAGGACCACGCCCAGCGCCCACTTGCGTCCCAGTTCCCGGCGGATGGCGGCGATGGCAGCCACGCAGGGGGTATACAGGAGACTGAAGGCCAGCATGGAGGCGGCGGTGACGGAACCGAGGGCGGCCAGTCCGCCGCCGAAGAGGGTTTCCATGACGGAGACCACGCTTTCCTTAGCCATGAAACCGCTGATCAGCGAGGTGACGATGCGCCAGTCGCCGAGGCCCACGGGAGCCATGACCGGTGCCAGCAGGCCGGCCACGGCGGCCAGGATGCTTTCATGGGAATCGGTCACCAGGTTCAGCCGGAAGTCAAAGCTCTTCAGGAACCAGACGACGATGGTGGCGATCAGGATGACGGAGAAGGCGCGGTGCAGGAAATCCTTGGACTTTTCCCAGAGCAGCTGGGCCACATTCCGGGGACTGGGGAAACGGTAGTTCGGCAGCTCCATCACAAAGGGAACCGCTTCGCCCTTGAACAGGGTGTTCTTGAACAGGAAAGCCGCGGCAATACCTGTCAGGATGCCAAGCAGGTACAGGGCGGTAATGATCAGCCAGCCGTACTGCGGGAAGAAGGCACTGACGAAGAAGCCGTAGATCGGCATCTTGGCGGTACAGGACATGAAGGGGGTCAGCAGGATAGTCATCCGGCGGTCCCGGTCGCTGGGCAGGGTCCGGGTGGACATGACAGCCGGCACGGTGCAGCCGAAGCCGATCAGCATCGGTACGATGCTCCGGCCGGACAGGCCGATACGCCGCAGCAGTTTGTCCATCACAAAGGCAACCCGGGCGACATAGCCGCTGTCCTCCAGCAGGGACAGGAAGAAGAACAGGATCACGATGATCGGCAGGAAGCTGACCACAGTACCCACGCCTTCAAAGATGCCGTCCAGCACCAGGCTCTGGATCCGGTCGTTGACATTCACGGCTTCCATGCCCTTCTGCACGCCGGTCTTCAGCATGTCGATACCGCCCTCGAGCAGGTCCTGGAAGAAGGGGCCGATCAGGAAGAAGGTCAGGAAAAAGACCAATGCCATGATCAGGATGAAGAGGGGAATGGCGGTATGCTTTCCGGTCAGGATCCGGTCGATTTTCTCGCTCCGTATCCGTTCCTTGCTTTCCTTCGGCTTGATGACGGAAGCGTCGCAAACCTTCCGGATGAAGGCAAACCGCATATCGGCTATGGACGCGCTGCGGTCCATGCCGCGCTCCTTTTCCATCTGCAGGACGAGATGGTCCAGGGTTTCCCGCTCGTTTTCATCCAGCTCCAGCTGGTCTGCCAGCAGCGGGTCGCCGACGATCAGCTTGCTGGCGGAGAATCGGACGGGCAGCCTGGCGCGTTCCGCATGGTCTTGGATCAGGACGCTGACGGCATGCAGTGCGCGGTGAACGGCACCGCCGTGATCCTCAATGCCGCAGAAATCCTGTTCCACAGGTTTTTCCTGATATTTTGCCACGTGGATCGCGTGACGGATCAGTTCGTCCACGCCCTCGTTCTTGGCGGCGGAAATCGGTACCACCGGGACGCCCAGCATGGCTTCCATGACGTTCACGTCTACGGTGCCGCCGTTGCCCCGCAGTTCGTCCATCATATTCAGGGCAACCACCATCGGGATGTTCATTTCCAGCAGCTGCATGGTCAGGTACAGGTTGCGCTCGATATTGGTGGCGTCCACGATGTTGATAATGGCTTTCGGATGCTCCCGGAGGACAAAGTCCCGGGAAACCAGCTCCTCGCTGGAGTAGGGGGACATGGAGTAGATGCCGGGGAGGTCGGTGACCAGCGTATCGCTGTGACCGCGGATCACGCCGTCTTTCCGGTCCACGGTGACACCGGGGAAATTGCCCACGTGCTGGTTGGAACCGGTCAGCTGGTTGAACAGGGTGGTTTTGCCGCTGTTCTGGTTGCCCACCAGGGCAAAGGTCAGCTTTGTGCCGTCCGGCAGCGGATCACCGCTGCCCCGGGGATGGAAACGGCCTTCTTCACCCAGGCCGGGATGCTCCTGGGAACGCTGGGCTTTCTTTTCCTCGTCAGCGGCTTTCCGGCTGACCGGGGAAATCTCTATCTGCTCCGCGTCTGCAAGGCGGAGGGTCAGCTCATAGCCGTGGATCCGCAGCTCCATGGGGTCTCCCATGGGAGCCAGTTTGATAACAGTAACTTCCGTTCCGGGAATAACGCCCATGTCCAGGAAGTGCTGGCGCAGGGCGCCTTCACCGCCGACGGCTTCGATAACGGCGGACTGGCCGGGGTGCAGCGCGTTCAGTTTCATAATGGATATCCCTTTCTTTGTCACTCTGGACATCAGGAGGGAACCAGATATTCTCCCCGATGCCGTGTGCATTTTACTACAATTGACCATAGATAGCAATATCTAACAAAAGTTTGTTTAAACAAACTTAATAAATTAGACCTGCTTTTTTCCGGTGTTGGCAGATAATGCATTTTTACTTACAATAAAACGGATGTGAAAAGTTTATTTTTTGCCCGCTTCTTCGTCTAATCATGATGAAGGGAAGGTTGAGAACGGATGCAGGAATTCAGGGAGGCGGAAGACACCCGCAGGGAACGGCTGAGCAGCCTGGTGCTTCTGTATGAAAAAGACATGCTGAAGCTGTGTTTCGTATACCTGCGGGATATGGAACTGGCCCGTGACGCCCTTCAGGAAAGCTTCCTGAAGGCTTACCGATTCCTGGATTCCTATCAGGGCGGCGCGTCTGAAAAAACCTGGCTGACCCGGATTGTGATCAACACCTGTAAGGATTTCCGCCGGTCCGCCTGGTTCAGGATCGGCCGGCAGGCCGTTTCAGCCGATTCCCTTCCGCTGTCTGTTCCGCCCCCTGACGTAGTGCATATGGACCTGATGACTGCCATTATGAAGCTTCCGGTCAAAAACCGTGAAGTCATCCTGCTGAAGTACCAGCAGGGCTTCAGCAACCAGGAAATTGCCGATCTGCTGCATCTTTCCCCGATGGCGGTTTCCAAAAGACTGCATCAGGCCTATGACCGGATGAAGATGAATCTGGAAGAAGGAGCATCCTATGAAGAATGAAGAAAAAAGGGATCAGATGATCCGTGAAACCTTTGATCAGTGCCTCTCCGGGATTGATTTGCAGCCTTCCGTGCTTCCGGAGATAGAGCGGAAGATCGAAAAAACAAAAACGCCGGAACGGAAACGGATTCCGCTCCGGATTCCCGTGATCGCGGCGGCAGCAGTGGTGCTGGTGTGCGTGTGGTTTTTTGCGGGAAACAAAAAATGGGAACTGTTCAGCCAGCCGGACCGGCTCAGTACAGACAGCCGTTATACGGTGCAGCCGATGGAAACAGTCCTGTCCGAAGGGGCAGAGCGGGAAACCGCTGAAGAAACGCCCGGGACAGAGGTTAAACTGAACGGTATTCAAACCATCCGGAAAGAAGACGGGACGCTGCAATGCCGGATGGACGGGCTGGTCTACACGCTGCGGGACGATAAAACGGCGGTACTGTCTGGAGTTTACTTTGTTTCGCGGAAAGACCCTTATATCCTGGATATTCCGGAAAAGGTGGGAGAATATACCGTAGTTGCGCTTGCGGATGATGCACTGAGTTCGGTGAATGCACTTGCTGCCGTCCACCTTCCGGAAACCCTGACAACAATTGGGTTCTACGGCTTTGCGTACAATCCTGTCCTGACAGAGGTCACTTTTCCCTCAAGCCTGCGGACTATTGAGTGGAATGCCTTTATGGAATGCACCAGCCTGGCTTCCGTTACATTTGAGGAGGGCGTGGAAACAATCCAGTCCGGTGTGTTCAACGGCTGCAAAAGCCTGAAGTCCATCGTCATTCCGGACAGCGTCACTACCCTGGAAGGCGGGGCGTTCTCCGCCTGTACCGGCCTGGAGGAAATTGTGCTTCCGAAGGGGATCACGGAGCTTGGACAGGAAATGTTCAACAGCTGCTCAAGCCTGAAACAGATTGAAATTCCGAAGGGTGTGACCGTTGTCGGAAACAGGGCCTTCAAAGATTGTTCTGCCCTGGAATCGGTCGTCCTGCCGGAAGAGCTGGTTTCTTTGGAAAACGGAGCGTTCAATGGCTGTAAAAGCCTGAAGTCCGTGGTGATTCCGGAAAAGGTGACGGCAATTGAAAACGGCACCTTCAACGGCTGCACCAGCCTGAAAACCGTTGTCCTTCCGGAAGGGTTGACAAGCATCGGCAGCAGGGCGTTCTACAATTGCGGAAGCCTGTCCATTCTTTCCCTGCCGGACAGCCTGGCTTCCATCGGAAGGGATGCTTTCGGCGGCTGTGATGAGCTGCTCTGCGTTGTATCTGACGGTTCCGCCGCGATGCAGTACTGTGAGGAGAACGGAATTAAATACACAAAGCGCTGAAGGTATTCTTTGGGGAATCCGACCGGCTGTGCTGCGGTACAGCCGGTTTTTTCACGGGCTGAAGATGTGTTTTTGTTCGCCTTGAAAACCGTACCGGGAAAGGATACAATATCTGTATCAACCGGAACGGAGAGGAAAGAATGGCACTGACAGCCTATTGCAAGAAATGCGCCAGGGAAGTGGACGCGGGGGAAATCTGCCCCTTCTGCGGCAGCCGCCTGGGGAAAAACGCGGCTCATGCTGCCTGGTGCGTGGAGCGTACCCCGGTGAAGGACTGGATGTGCTGGAACGCGCTGATGCGGGTGCTCCTGCCTGCGGCGCTGTTTATCCTGCTGCTGGTGCTGGCGGCGGAGGGGATCTCCGGTGGCGTCGCCGCGGTTGAGAAGATGCTGGTTTCCGGCTTTCCGGCAGTGCTGCTGAGCCTACTGGGGGCGATTGTGCTGCTGGTGTTTGCTGCTCTGCTCCTGCAGGGAAAAGAGCTGGCGGACTTTGTGGCGGACAACCGCGGGATTCATGAAATCCACTACCTGCCCAATCCCACGCCGGTCAAGCTGATTGCCCGGCTGCGCTCCCCGGCGCAGATGCGGAACGCTGCCCAGGGAAGCAGCGGCCTTGTGCTGAAGCTGAGTGAAAAGCACCTGGCGTGGAAGGATGTTGCCCGGGTGCAGCTGTGGCCGGAGAAGTGTATGATCCTGTATTACGCGCCGGCTTGGTGGGTACGGATCGCTGCGGCCTGCACGCCCTTTATCTGGGATGATGTGATGAGCATAACCCGGGAAAAGCTGGGCAAGAAGCGGAAGGTGAAGCTGCCGTCCTCCCTGGTGATTCCCGCGGAACAGCGGACACGGCGCACGGTTTCCCGGCCGAGGTATACCCCGGATCCGGGCCCGGAGGATTCCCCCGGACAGCTGAGCATGGATACCCTGTTTGACGCTCCGCCTGTGGATGATACGGAGCAGAACTAAGACATATAAAAAGACCCTGCCGCGGCAGGGTCTTTCTGTATCTTTTTTTCAGTTTCCGAGGTAAGCTTTCTGGACGTCGTCGTTCTGCAGGAGTTCGGAGGCGTCGCCGGACATGGCGATCCGGCCGGTCTCCAGCACATAGGCGCGGTCCGCCACGGAAAGCGCCATCTGGGCGTTCTGTTCCACCAGCAGGATGGTTACGCCGGATTCATGCAGCTCCTGGATGATATCGAAGATCTGGTCCACCAGGATCGGGGCGAGACCCATGGAAGGCTCGTCCAGCATCATCAGCTTCGGCTTGCTCATCAGTGCGCGGGCCATGGCCAGCATCTGCTGCTCACCGCCGGACAGGGTGCCGCCGATCTGCTTTTCCCGCTCTTTCAGGCGGGGGAAACGGCGGAACACGTCCTCCAGGGAGGCTTCGATTTCTTCATTGGGACGGCTGTAGGCGCCCATCTCCAGGTTTTCCCGTACGGTCATGTGCTGGAAAATGCGCCGGCCTTCGGGACAAAGGCTGAGGCCCTTGAAAACCATTTTGGAGGCGCCGGTGCCGTCCACGGGGACGCCGCCCAGAACAATGGAGCCCTGACGGGGTTTCAGCAGTCCGGCAATGGTATTCAGGGTGGTGGACTTTCCGGCACCGTTGGCGCCAATCAGGGTTACGATTTCGCCCTCATGCACTTCCAGGCTGATGCCCTTTACCGCATGGATGGCGCCGTAATATACATGCAGGTCCTTGACCTTCAGCAGGGGCAGATCCTGATTTTTGATTTCGCTCATTTTCCGCCCTCCCTCTTTTTGCCCAGGTAGGCTTCGATGACGTCCGGGTTGGCCTGGATTTCATCGGCTGTACCTTTGGCGATGATCTTGCCGAAGTTCAGGACGCAGATGCCTTCGCACACGCCCATGACCAGGCTCATGTCATGCTCGATCAGGAGAATTGCGATCTGGAACTGATCCCGGATCTTGGCGATATTCTCCATCAGTTCTTCTGTTTCATGGGGGTTCATGCCCGCGGCAGGCTCGTCCAGCAGCAGCAGCTTCGGGTCTGTGGCCAGGGCGCGGACAATCTCCAGGCGGCGCTGGGCGCCGTAGGGCAGGCTGCCGGATACTTCATCCGCCAGGTCCTGCATGCCGAAGATGTCGAGCAGCTCCATGGCCCGCTCATGCTGGCGCTTTTCCTGCTTCCAGTAACGGGGCAGCCGCAGGATGCCGCTGAACATATCATATTTGATCTGGTTGTGCAGGCCGATGCGCACGTTCTCTTCCACAGTCATCTTGTCAAACAGGCGGATGTTCTGGAAGGTACGGGCGATGCCCAGCCGGGAAGCCTGTACGATGCTCATGCCGTGCAGGTCCTTGCCGTCGATGAGCACGGCGCCGCTGGTGGGCTCGTACACCTTGGTCAGCAGGTTGAAGACCGTGGTCTTGCCAGCGCCGTTGGGGCCGATCAGGCCGGCGATTTCGGTTTTACCGATGGTGATGTTGAAGTCGTCCACGGCTTTCAGGCCGCCGAACTCAATGCCCAGATGACGGGTTTCCAGCACCGGGATCTCATTGATGTCCCGCTCCGGAACGATGGAATGAGAAGGAACCGGAACCATTTTGGTATCGGAACGATGTCTCTTAACCTCTGTCATTTGGCGTCACCTCCTCCGACGGATTCCTTGTGTTTTCCGTGGAACAGATTTTTGATCGGCGCGAAAAGCCGGTTGGCGATCGCGCGGGTGGTCGGGTTGTTGGTGAAGATCATCACCAGGATCAGCACCACCGCGTATACCAGCATGCGGTAATCCGCGAACTCACGCAGGACTTCCGGCAGCACGGTCAGGAAGGTGGCGGAGATGATGGAGCCCAGTACATTGCCCAGGCCGCCCAGCACCACGAAGACCAGCACGTTGATGGACTGGTTGAAGGTGAACTGCGTGGGAACCACGGTGGAGGAGTTCAGTCCGTAGAGGGCGCCTGCCATGCCGGCCAGCACCGCCGCGGTCACGAAAGCCATCATCTTGTAGCGGGTCACGGAAACGCCCATGGATTCGGCGGCGATCCGGTTGTCCCGGGTAGCCTGGATGGCACGGCCGGCGCGGGAGTTGACCAGGTTCAGCACCACAATCAGGGTGATCATGATCAGGACAAAGCCCACGGTGAAGGTGGAAATCGGCTTGATCTTGACCGCGCCCTTGGCGCCGTCCACCAGCATGGTGACGTTCTCGGGCAGGTTCTTGTTCAGGAAGGAGAACCGCAGTTTCCCGTCGGCAGTCCCCACATACAGAACGTTCACCAGGTTCCGGATGATTTCACCGAAGGCCAGGGTAACGATGGCCAGGTAGTCGCCCCGGAGCCGGAGAACGGGAATGCCGATCAGCACGCCGAAAATACCGGCAAGGATGCCGCCGGCCACAATGGCCAGAACAAGCCGCAGGGTGGTATCCTGCATATCAAAGGCAGCCAGGAGCCAACCGCTGACGATGGCGCCCGTATAGGCACCGATGCTCATGAAGCCGGCATGGCCGAGGCTTAATTCTCCGGAGAAGCCGATGACCAGGTTCAGGGAAACGGCCATCACGATCCAGGAGCAGATCGGAACCAGCTGTCCCTTCAGGGAACGGCTGATTGATTTGGTGGCGATCATGTTCTGGAGGATCAGGAAAGCACCGATGACCAGAGCGAAGGTGATCAGGTTGTAGATGAGGCGTTTGCGTTTTGCTTTTGTCATTTTCCTCACCTCACACTTTCTCACGCATGGGCTTGCCCAGCAGTCCGGCCGGCTTGAACAGCAGCACGATGATCAGCACGGCGAAGACGATGGCGTCTCCCAGCTCGGTTGAAATATAGGCTTTGCCGAAAATCTCGATGATTCCAAGCAGTACGCCGCCCAGCATGGCGCCGGGGATGGAGCCGATTCCGCCGAATACGGCGGCGGTGAAGGCTTTGATACCCGGCATGGAACCGGTGGTGGGCTGCAGGATGGGATAGGAGGAGCACAGCAGGATGCCGGCGATGGCAGCCAGCGCGGAACCGATGGCAAAGGTGAGGGAAATGGTCCGGTTCACATTGATGCCCATCAGTTCAGCCGCACCCCGGTCCTCCGAAACACAGCGCATGGCTTTGCCCAGCTTGGTTTTGGAGGTAAACAGGGTCAGCAAGACCATGATGACGATGCTGACCAGGATGGTGATCAGGGTTGCGGAGGAAATGTTGATCTTCCCCAGGTGCAGCGAAGTGCTGTTGATGAAGGTGGTGGGGAAGGACTTGGGGTTGGCGCCCCAGATCATCAGCGCGATGTTCTGCAGCAGGTAGCTCATGCCGATGGCGGTGATCAGCACCGCCAGGGACGTAGCCTGGCGGAGGGGCCGGTAAGCCAGCCCTTCGATGGTGATGCCCAGGATGGTGCAGACCAGCATGGCCAGCAGGAACGCGAGGACCGGGGGGATGCCCCAGTACTGCAGGCCGCAGAAAGCGATATAGGCGCCGACCATGATGACATCGCCATGGGCGAAGTTCAGCATCTTGGCGATGCCGTAGACCATGGTATAGCCCAGGGCGATGATGGCATAGATGCTGCCCAGGCTGAGGCCGTTAATCAGATTATCCAGAAAAATCATACAGATATTTTCCTCTCAGGAAAGAGTACTGGTAAAAGGTTCAGATACGGATTTCGGAATGGGCCAGAACAAGCGAAACCGGTCCAGAAGAGGACCGGTTCGCGAAAAGGTGACCGGGGAATCAGTCTTCGAAGACGTACACACCGTTGACGATGGTAGCAGCCATAGGCGTCTTGGTAACAGCGCCGGACTCGTCCCAGGTCATGGTGCCGGTCAGACCGGTAACTTCGATTTCCTTCATAGCCTCAATCAGCAGGTCGCAGGCATCTTCGGGAGCCATATCGGAGGTGATGCCGGCTTTTTCAGCGGCAGCAACCAGGATATAGATGCCGTCATAAGCATCCGCCGCGAACTGGATGGGGGTCTCGTTGAACTTCTCCTGATACTTGGCAACGAAGCTCTTGACCTTCTCGTCTTCAGAGGTGGCAACGAAGGGGGTCAGCAGCATGACGCCTTCCGCCAGGGAGGTGTCGAAGCCTTCCACGCTCAGGATGCCGTCCATGCCGTCCACGCCGAAGAAGATCGGCTTGTAGTTCTTGTCGGCAGCGGTCTTCAGGATCAGGGAAGCGGGGGTGTAGTACATGGGCAGGAAGACGATTTCAGCGCCGGCTTCCTGGGCCTTGCCAACCTGAACGGTGAAGTCCGTGGTTTCATCGGTGAAGGTTTCTTCGCTGACGATTTCCAGACCCAGCTCAGCGCCCGTCTTCACGAAGGTGTCGCGGATACCGGTGGAGTATACGTCGGCGTTGTTGTAGATCACGGCGACCTTGGTGCCCAGCTTGTGATCGGCAATGTACTGCGCGGAAGCGGAGCCCTGGTTCGGGTCGGTGAAGCAAACCTGGAAGACGTTGTCCTTATCCTCGATAACAGCGGTGGAGGAAGCGGAGGGGGTCAGGAAGAATACACGGTCGGTGTATCCCTGGGCACCGGCGGCTTCGCAGGGCTTGGAGGTGGTGGATCCCAGGATCATCTGAGCACCAGCGTCCAGCGCGGCGTTGTAGGCGTTGATAACCTTTTCAACGTTGTGCTCATCATCTTCGTTAATCAGTTCAATGGTGAATTTGCCGCCTGCGGCATTGATTTCATCCACGGCGATTTCGGCACCGTGCTGGGTGGCCAGGCCGTACAGGGCGGCGGCACCGGTGGTCGGTCCGATATGGGCAATCTTCAGGGTGACTGCCTCTTCAGCAAAGGCGGAGCAGACAGACAGTGCCAGCATAAGGGCGAGGACCATAGCGATAAGCTTCTTCATGTGGGTTTCCTCCTTATATACTAATGTAACAAAGCGCCTTTACTTTGTATCGAACATTATACACTAGATTTTTGGCGAGTAAAGCACAGAAAGCCTGTTTTTTGTTCGTTCTTTGTATTCTTGACAGTCCTGAGCTTTCCCGATAAAATATTGTAGATATCCTGTATCCATCCATATTGACACGTCCGGCGGGTTTTCCGGCGGGGGAAGGAGGAAGGAGTTCTACGCTCCGAGACAATATGAACAGGAAACGTTTATTCCTTGCACTGGCGCTGGGGGTCGTGCTGGTTTTACTCTGCGCGTCTGTTGCGCTGGCAGCGGATAGACCAATCAAGGTCTCCATGGAATTCAGCAAATATAAATTATCCGGACCGGAAACAATCACTGTTTCCATCACGGTAACCAATATCGGGGACGGGGATCTGCCTGCCCCGGTGACGCTGTATTTTCCGGACGGCAGCAAGATCGAGGACTTCGGTTCCCCGACGCTTTCTGTCGGAAAGAGCAAGCGCTGGACCGGCGACTGGGATGTGACCCAGGAAGAGCTGGACGCCGGCAAGGTGACCTTCTCCGTACGGTATTCCGCCTATGACGGCCCGGCCGGCGATGACGGAGAACCCACCCTGAAGGCTCACAAGCTGAATTTCTCCAAGGACGTAACCAATCTCGGCACTGATCCGCAGATTACCGTCAAGAGGACGATTACGCCCACCACCGCCCAGAAGGGACAGGAAGTCAGCGTTACCTATGAGGTGACCAACTCCGGCGACGTGGAAGTTACCTCCGTGAACATCAAGGAGAATGCCGGTGTTTCCGCCAAGTCCGGAACCATCGCATCCATTGCTGTCGGCGCGACGGAAAACTATACCTTTACCACCACCATGGGGACAAAGGATATTACCAGCGCGGCGACTATCTCCTTCAAGGCCGGCGGCAAAAGCTACACCAAGAAGGTTGAAAGCACCACGATCAAGTACGGTGAAGTGAAGCTTTCCGCCACGCTGAAGGCGGACAAGAAGGGCGGAGCGCCCGGCGATACCGTCAAGCTGACCCTGACGCTGAAGAATTCCGGCACGCTGGACTTTACCAACGTGACCGTAACGGACCCGATCCTGGGCACCGTGTTTGAAAACCAGGAAGTGAAGGCCGGCAAAGACCTTACCCTGGAAAAAGAAGTGACCGTGACCGAAACCCAGGAGCTGCAGTTCACCGTCAAGGCGGATGAGAGCACCGGCAAGGGCGTGGAAACAGCCACCGGCCGGATCAAGATTACCGCCATGGATCCGTCACAGCTGATTGCCCTGAGGGTGGAAGCTGAGGCTGACCGCGACGTGATCTACAAGCGTCCCGGCACCGTCCGTTTCTCCGTGACCGTACATAATGACAGCGCCGTGGAAGTGAAGAACATCTCCGTCAAGTCCGGAGACGTCACGCTCTACAGCTTTGCCAGCATTCCCGCCGGACAGAGCGCCTCCTTTATCCGGGATGTGGACGCCAACCTGACTGACAAAATGACTTCCGGCACCTTCCGGTTTGTTGCTTCCTGCAAGGACCAGCTGGACCAGGTGCTGACCTTCAACAGCAACGATATTGTCATCAATTATGTGGAGCAGACGCCTGCGCCGACCGAGCCGCCGCAGGTGACACCGCCCAAGCCCGCGGAAGAGCCGCTGCCGACCGACCAGCCCGAACCCGAATGGCTGGGCCAGGCGGAAACGCTGGCTGACGGAGCCAAGTGGATCTTCGCGGCGGTTGCCGGTATCCTGCTGATCCTGCTGCTGATCGGTGCGGTTCGCCGCGGTAAGAGCCGGAGCGAATCCAAGAAGGCCATGGACCATCTGGACGGCGCCAACTACCGTGATTACAGCACGGCGCCGAAGCGCGGCAAGCGGAGTGAGATCTCCAACGGCGGAACCGAAGAAGAAAAGCCTGCTGCCGAGGAGGAAAAGCCCGAGGCGAAGGAAGAAGTGGAGAACACGGTCCAGAGCAGTGAGCTGATGGCCGAAACCCTCCGCAAGCTGTATTCCGACAAGACGGAGGAAGCGGCGGAAGTCGTAACCGAAACCGTTGAGGAAGCGGCTGAAGAAGCAAAAGAAGCAGTGGCTGAAACGGCTGAAGCAGCTGCCGAAACGGCTGAGGAAGCGGTTGAGGAAGTGAAAAAGGCCGCGGAAGAAGCGGTTGGAACACGCCGCCGCCGGGGCCGCAAACAGGAATAAGGATAAAAAGCTGAACATGCCGGAGCTGTAAAAGGCTCCGGCTTTTTTTGTGCGCCCTGGAACAGGGAAAATGCGGTGGGACAAGCTTGCGTCACAAGGGCTGGAGGTGGTATACTAACCTGTAATGCTTTGCCCGTTTGAACGGGCAGTGAAGGAGTTATCAATGCTTGATTTTTTGAAGAAGATCATGGGATCGGGAAACGATGCCCAGTTAAAGAAACTGGAAAAACCCGTACAGGCGGTCATGGCGCTGGAGGAGGAATACCGCGCGCTGACCGATGAACAGCTGCAGGCGAAGACCGCTGAATTCAGACAGCGGCTGCAGAACGGCGAAACCGAAGACGACATTCTCCCGGAAGCTTTTGCCACCGTCCGCGAGGCTGCGGACCGCGTGCTGGGAATGCGCCCCTTCCGGGTACAGGTGCTGGGCGGCATCGTGCTGCACCAGGGCCGGATCGCGGAAATGAAAACCGGTGAAGGTAAAACCCTGGTGGCCACCATGCCGGCTTACCTGAACGCCCTGTGCGGCGAAGGCGTCCATGTGGTGACGGTGAACGACTACCTGGCCCGCCGCGACAGTGAGTGGATGGGCAAGGTGTACCGCTTCCTGGGCCTGAGCGTCGGCCTGATCGTGCACGACCTGGAGCCGGAAGAACGCCGTGCGGCCTATGCCTGCGATATTACCTACGGAACGAATAACGAGCTGGGCTTTGACTACCTGCGGGACAACATGGTCATCCGCCAGGACAACCTGGTGCAGCGGGGCCACGCTTTCGCCATCGTGGACGAAGTTGACTCCATCCTGATCGATGAAGCCCGTACGCCGCTGATCATCTCCGGCCAGGGTGAGAAGAGCACGGAGCTCTATGACCGGGTGGACGCGGTCATCCGCACCATGAAGCCCGGCGTCCACTTTGAAGTGGAAGAAAAGAAAAAGGTCGTTACCCTGACGGATGAAGGCGCCCAGAAGGTGGAAAAAGCCTTTGGCATCGAGAACATCAACGATCCGGACAACAGCGAGCTGAACCACCATGTGCACTGCGCCCTGCGTGCCCATAACCTGATGAAGCGGGATGTGGACTATGTGGTGCAGAACGGCCAGGTTATCATCGTGGATGAATTCACCGGCCGCCTGATGATCGGCCGCCGCTACTCCGAGGGTTTGCACCAGGCCATTGAGGCCAAGGAGCATGTGAAGGTGGAGCGGGAAAGCAAGACCCTGGCCACCATCACCTTCCAGAACTATTTCCGTATGTACAAGAAGCTGTCCGGTATGACCGGTACGGCGAAGACGGAAGAAACGGAATTCCAGGGCATCTACGCGCTGGATGTTGTGGAGATCCCCACCAACCGGCCGAATATCCGTGTGGACCAGGAAGACATGGTCTACAAGAACAAGGCTGCAAAATACAACGCGGTTGTGGCGAGCATTGAGGAATACCACGCCAAGGGACAACCGCTGCTGGTCGGTACCATCAGCGTGGAAGTCAGCGAACTGCTCAGCGACATGCTGAAGCGCAAGGGCATTCCCCATGAAGTGCTGAACGCGAAGAACCACGCCAAGGAAGCTGAAATCGTGGCCCAGGCCGGTCACTGGGGCGCTGTGACCATCGCCACCAACATGGCCGGCCGCGGTACCGATATTTCCCTGGGCGGCAACCCCGATTACCTGGCCCGCCGCGCGCTCCGGCAGGAGGGTGTGGACGAGGAGATCATCGAGGAAGCCGTCGGCCACAACGAGCATGTGAGTGACGAGGTGTTGGAAGCGCGGAAGCGCTATCAGGAGCACTATGAGCGCTTCAAGGTGGATACGGACCGGGAGCACGAGCGGGTGCTGCAGACCGGCGGCCTGCATATCATTGGTACGGAACGCCATGAAAGCCGCCGGATTGACAACCAGCTGCGCGGCCGCTGCGCCCGTCAGGGCGACCCGGGTTCCACCCAGTTCTTTATCAGCCTGGAGGATGACCTGATGCGCCTGTTCGGCAGCGAACGGATCGGCGTCATGGTGGACCGGCTGGGGCTGAAGGATGACGAACCGCTGACTGCCGGCCTGCTGACCAAGCAGATTGAGAACGCCCAGAAGCGGATTGAAAGCCGGAACTATGAGACCCGTAAGCACGTGCTGGAGTATGACGACGTGATGAACCGCCAGCGCGGAATCATCTACGGACAGCGCCGCCGGGTGCTCATGGGCGAGAATGTGCGGGACAGCATCCAGCGCATGACGGATCATGTGATCGACTTTGCGGCAGGACGCTGGATGAACGGGGAAGAACCTGCTGAATGGGAGTGGAAGGAAGCCACCAACTACCTGGAAAACCTGTGCTGCCATCACGGCGCGCTGGAAGCCAACCGCGCCATTGCCATGGAGCAGGAAGACCGGAATGCTTTCATCGAAGCCCTGAAGGAAGATGCCCGGAAGTTCTATGAAGAGCGGGAGCAGCTCATGGACAGCATCCATGTGGATATGCGTGAGCTGGAGCGGGTTATGCTGCTGCGCAGCGTGGACACCCGCTGGATGGATCATATCGACGCCATGGATCAGCTGCGGGACGGTATCGGATACCGTGCGTACAGCGGCAAGAATCCCGTTACGGAATACCAGATTGAATCCGGCCATATGTTTGAGGAACTGAACCACCTGATCCGGGAGGATACGGTTCGCCGGGTCTACCAGACCAAGGTGGAGGTCACGCCGGAACGGGTGCAGACCGCAAAGCCCACCGAAGCCCGGATGGCCGGCGACG
Organism: Clostridiales bacterium FE2011; assembly: GCA_017569305.1. Taxonomy (NCBI): domain Bacteria; kingdom Bacillati; phylum Bacillota; class Clostridia; order Eubacteriales; species Clostridiales bacterium FE2011. Next base: position 1,881,821 of record CP069418.1, read on the forward strand.
GTCCCCGGCAGCCGAGAAGGGTCAAGCCCTCTGAAAAGATCGGCCGGAACGATCCCTGCCCCTGCGGCAGCGGCAAAAAGTACAAGAACTGCTGCATGCTGAAAAATGAAGGCTGACGCCTCATTTTGAATTCATAATTCACAATTCATAATTCATAATGAATTGTGCGATATCCGGACAAACACGGAGAACAGGGGATTATTCATATGTGGAATACAAGAAGGTAGACAGGAACTGCTGTTATCAGGAAAGACACTCATAATTCTGAATTCTGAATTCTGAATTATGAATTGATTTTTGCCGGAGGTGTAAATTATGTTGGAACTTGAACAATACGCACAGGATATTACGGGGATCCGGAAGAGCATCCTGGCTGCCGGAGAGGCGCTGCATATCGATCATATGAAAGAGCAGATCGATGAGCTGACCGAGGAAATGAACCAGCCGGAATTCTGGAACGATACAGAGCGCTCCACCCGGGTGAACCAGAAGCTGGGCCACCTGAAGAACAAGCTGGCTCATTATGAAGGCCTGCTGAGCACTGCCGATGATATCGATACGATGATGGAGCTGGCCAAGGAAGAAAACGACGAGGAAATGGTCCAGGAGATCGGTACGGAACTGGCCAGCCTGAAGGAAAAGGCGGACGCGCTGGAGCTGGAAACCCTGATGCGGGGCGACTATGACGACAATGACGCCGTGCTGAGCCTTCACGCCGGAGCCGGCGGAACCGAGGCCCAGGACTGGACCCAGATGCTTTACCGGATGTACACCCGCTATTGTGAGCGGATGGGCTTTGAGGTGAAGCTGCTGGACCTGCTGGATGGAGACGAGGCGGGCATCAAGAGCGTGACCTTTGAGGTCAGCGGGGATCATGCCTACGGTTATCTCCGCGGAGAGAAGGGCGTGCACCGGCTGGTGCGCATCAGCCCCTTCGACGCCAACGCCCGGCGGCATACCAGTTTCTCCAGCCTGGACGTGGCGCCGATGATTGAGGATGACGGCGACGAAATCAAGGTTGATATGAAGTATGTGCGGGTGGATACCTACCATTCTTCCGGCGCCGGCGGACAGAACGTTAACAAGACCAGTTCCGCTGTTCGTATGACGTACGTCAAGGACGACGTGACTATCGTGGTTGCCTGCCAGACTGAACGTGACCAGGTGCAGAACCGTGCCACCTGTATGAAAATGCTGAAGGCCAAGCTGCTGGAACTGAAGGAACGTGAAAAGGAACAGCAGATGGCGGACATCAAGGGCGAGATGAAGAAGATCGAATGGGGCAGCCAGATCCGCTCCTACGTATTCCAGCCCTATACCATGGTCAAGGATCACCGCACCAACTACGAGAGCGGCAACATTGACGACGTGATGAACGGAAACCTGGAAGGCTTTGTCACTGCATACCTGAAGATGCAGTAATCAAACCAATGAACCATGGATTCATGAAAACCGCTGCCGCCCGGCTGTGCGGATTCCTGCTTGTATGGGCAGTGATCCTGTTTACGCTGGCGGCAGCGGTGTACGGTATTGCCGGGGACGGAGATCTGCTTTCGCGGGAGATGCTCCGTCATGCGCCGCCGGAAACAACGGGTCTTCCGGAGAAGGAATACCCGGGAGTCGGGCGGATGACAGCCGCCTACCTGACCGGACAGGAAGAGAACTTCCAGTATATCTGGACGGACGCGGACGACCGCGGATATATCGGCTTTCAGGCGCATGAAGCGGACCATATGGCGGACTGCCGGGGACTGATCGGCCTGGCAGGAACGCTGCGGTGGATCACCGGTGCGGCGGCACTGCTGCTGGCCGGCATCGGCATCCTGCTTCGGAGTTGGAAAGCATTTGCCGGCGGAATGCTGACAGGGCTTTGCGCGGCAGGGGTGCTGGTTGCCGGTATCGCGGTATGGGCGCTGGTGAATTTTGACGGCCTGTTTATTACGTTCCACCGGGTGGCCTTTACCAATGAGGGCTGGCTCCTGGACCCACGGACGGACCTGCTGATCCGGCTGATGCCGGTCCATTTCTTTGTTTCGCTGGGTATCCGGATTATGATTTGGATTCTTGCTGCAGGATTTGTGCTTTTTTGTACAGGAAAATGCATACATCATGCAGAAATAAGAAGTAATAACGGAAACGGACAACTCCAGAGCAATGATTGCGTTTAGGATAGAGAACGAGGAAAGATAATGAGAAAGACGCATTCTCATTATGAATTGTGAATGATGAATTATGAATTGAAATCGCGCCTGCAGGCTGAGGAGCTGAAGAACAAGGAAACCGTCCGCATCCTCTCCCTGGAGACCAGCTGCGATGAAACCGCGGCAGCCGTAATTGAGAACGGCCGGAAGATCCTGAGCAATGTGGTGTTCAGCCAGATCGACCTGCACGAACTCTATGGCGGTGTGGTGCCGGAGATTGCCAGCCGGGCCCATATGGAAGCCTGCGACCGGGTCGTGGACCAGGCACTGCGGGAAGCAGGCATGAGCCTGCAGGAAGTGGACGCCCTGGCGGTCACAAAGGGACCGGGACTGGTCGGCGCGCTGCTGACCGGCGTCAACTGCATGAAGGGACTGGCTTTTGCGGCGGGGAAACCGCTGGTGGGCGTCAATCATATTGAAGGTCACGTGAGCGCGAATTACCTGAGCCATCCGGACCTTGAACCGCCTTTCCTGTGCCTGGTGGTATCCGGCGGTCACAGCCATCTGGTGGAGGTATCGGATTACGGAACTTACCGCCTGCTGGGCCAGACGGTGGACGACGCGGCGGGAGAGGCTTTTGACAAGGCTGCCCGGGCGCTGGGACTGCCTTATCCGGGCGGGCCGCGGATTGACAAGCTGGCGGAAGAAGGCGATCCGGAAGCGTTTACCCTGCCCAGTCCGAAAACGGACGGGCGGTATGACTACAGTTTCAGCGGACTGAAGACTGCCTTCATGAATACGGTGCATACGCTGGAACAGCGGGGAGAAACCCTGCCGAAGGCGGACCTGGCAGCCAGCTTCCGCCGGGCGGTCTGCCGGGAACTGACGGCCAAGGCCAGGCTGCTCCTGGAGGAACGGGGACGGGACGGCTACAACGGGTTTGCGCTGGCAGGCGGCGTATCAGCCAACCGGGAGCTGCGGCGGATGGCCGCGGCCATGTGTGAGGATCTGAAGATTTCCCTGTTCATGCCGGAGCTGCATCTGTGCACGGATAACGGAGCCATGATTGGCAGCGCGGCATATTACAGGCTGAGGAACGGAGAACTGGCGGGGCTGGATCTGAATGCCATGCCCGCACTCAGGTTGGTATAAGAAGACACAGAGAGACCGGAAGGTAGTGTACAGCAATGAGGGAAAGGCTGAAATTCTGGAACCAGTATGGATATCAGCTGGACGTATTCAGGAAATACGCAGATGCTGTAGGGAAAAGTAACCGGGGCTCTCTGCGTGTAATCAGCGCGATTGCTGTTATCGGAGCACCGCCGGTGATCTTCTTCGGATATGCGACCCACCAGGTTCACGGCGGTGTGTATTTCCTCCTGGGCGTGCTGCTTGCCGGGATTCTCGCGGCGGTCTGTGCCTACCGCAAAACTTCCTCGAACGCGTCACTGCTGATCACGGGATATCTCCTGGGGATTACGGTGTATGCGGCAGCAATCTGGTCGGCGGTCAGTTATGATACAGATGTTTTCTGGATCGGTATTCACCTGATCGTGGGCGGATTCATGTTTGACTATGCCTGGCGCATCGGTGCGCTTCAGCTTGTGGGCTATGTCGCACTGGAGATTTCCTGGCGGGCGCAGGCCGGCGTCCAGGATTCGCTTCACAGTGCGTTTACCGTCCTGTATCTGGTGATCAGCCTGATTACGATCTATACGCTGAACCGGGCCAGGGTGGTGCTGATCACCGGCAGGGAAGAAAGCCGTCGCGCCGCCGAGACAGACCTGCTGACCGGCCTGACGGCCCGGGTGGCAGCGCAGAAGGAGATCGAAGAGCATCTGAAGACCGATGAACACGGCGTGATGATGCTGCTGGACCTGGATGGCTTCAAAAGCGTGAATGACAAGCTGGGCCATCAGATGGGCGACAAGGTACTGATTGAAGTGGCCGCGGATATGAAGGCGATGTTCCGCAACTCTGACGTGCTGAGCCGTCTGGGCGGAGACGAATTCGTCATTTATCTGAAGAGCGCTCCCGGCAAGGAATGGGTGCTGGAGCGTTCCGAACAGATGGTGCAGAAGATCAGCCGTACGGTGGGCTCCGGTGAAAACGCTGTCCGTGTGGCAGCCAGCGTCGGGATCGTGATGACGGATATGGTTGAACGATCCTACGACGATCTGTACCGCGCGGCGGACATTGCCATGTATACCGCCAAGAATGCCGGCGGAAACAAAGCGATGTTCTATACAGAAGAAATGAAACATCACAGGGAAGCCGTGGAAAGCTCCGGACAGGAGTAAGCCCTGCGGGGACAAACGGACTGAAAGATATACAGGAAACAGGGAAACATGAATGAATTTCTGAAGATCAGGGGTGCCCGTGAGCACAACCTGAAGAACATTTCTCTTCAAATACCGAGAGATAAGCTGACTGTGATTACGGGACTGAGCGGCAGCGGCAAAAGCTCGCTGGCCTTCGACACGATATACGCGGAAGGCCAGCGCCGCTATGTGGAGAGCCTGACCAGCTATGCCCGGCAGTTCCTCGGCCAGATGGACAAACCGGACGTGGACGCCATTGAAGGCCTGAGCCCGGCGATTTCCATTGACCAGAAAACAACGGGGCGGAATCCCCGTTCCACGGTTGGCACCGTGACAGAGGTGCACGACTATCTGCGCCTGCTCTGGGCGCGGATCGGTGTGCCGCACTGCCCGGTCTGCGGCCGGGAGATCCGGAAGCAGTCTGTGGATGAAATCGTGGACGCGGTCTGCGCCGCGCCGGAGGGGACCCGGATGCAGGTGCTCAGCCCGCTGGTCCGCGGACGCAAGGGGGAGCATAAGGATCTGCTTTCTTCCGCCCGCAAGAGCGGTTATGTCCGTGTGCGGATTGACGGGGAAATGTATGACCTGGAGGACACTCCGGAGCTGGACAAAAAGAAAAAGCATACCATTGAGATTGTGGTGGACCGCCTGATCCGCCGGGATACGGATGAGTTCCGCCACCGCCTGGCGGAGGACGTGGAAACCGCTTCCGTGCGGGGCGCTGGACTGGTGATCATCGACTGTATGGATAAGGGCGAAACGCTGTACAGCATGAACTATGCCTGTCCGGACTGCGGCGTGTCCATAGAGGAACTGGAGCCCCGGATGTTCTCCTTCAACAGCCCGTACGGCGCCTGCCCGGCCTGCAGCGGCCTGGGCATCCGGATGAAGATCAGCCGGGAGGCGATTTTCCCGGATGAGCGGGTGACCCTGCGGGAAGGCGCCATGAACCTGATGGGTTTCAATGCCGCGGAAGATAACGGCATTGCGGCTCAATACTTCGGCGCCATGGGAAAGAAGTACGGCTTTACGCTGGATACGCCCCTGGAGGAGATCAACGGCGAGGGCATGGACGCCCTGCTGTACGGCACCGGGGATGAAAAGATCAGCATTACCTATGAAGGCGCCCGCGGCATGCGGGAATATACCACCAGCTTTGAGGGGATCATCCCCACGCTTGAGCGGCGCTACAAGGAAACCACCTCAGACGCCATGAAGCAGGCCTATGAGGAATACATGGCGGAGGAAACCTGTCCGGAATGCGGCGGGCAGCGCCTGAAGGCGGAAGCCCGGGCGGTAACCGTGGGCGGAAAGAGCCTGCCGGAAGTCAGCGATATGAGCATCCAGCAGGCCAGGGAGTTCTTCGCGAACCTGGAGCTGAGCGGGAATGACCGGATTATTGCGGCACAGATCCTGAAGGAGATTGACGCCCGGCTGGGCTTCCTGTGCGACGTGGGCCTGGAGTACCTGACCCTCAGCCGCGGCGCGGGTACGCTTTCCGGCGGCGAAGCGCAGCGCATCCGCCTGGCGACCCAGATCGGCAGCGCCCTGATGGGGGTTATGTATATTCTGGATGAACCCAGCATCGGCCTGCACCAGCGGGATAACGCGAAACTGATCGCGACGCTCCGCAGGATGCGGGACCTGGGCAACACCGTGATTGTGGTTGAGCATGATGAGGAAACCATGCTGGCCGCGGACTGGATTGTGGACGTGGGTCCCGGCGCGGGACTGCACGGAGGCTATATTGTGGCGGAAGGCACGGCGGATGATATCCGCGCCTGCCCGGAAAGCCTGACCGGTCAGTACCTGAGCGGGAAAAAGGTAATTCCGGTACCGACGAAACGGCGGAAGCCCACGGGCTGGCTGACGGTCCGGGGTGCGGAAGAACACAACCTGAAGCATATTGACGTGCGGGTTCCGCTGGGCGTGCTCACCTGCGTGACGGGTGTCAGCGGCAGCGGCAAGAGCAGCCTCGTCAATGAGATTATCTATAAGAACCTTGCCAGGAAGCTGAACCGGGCCAAGACGCGTCCCGGCCGCTTCGAAAGCATGGAGGGCCTGGAGCTGCTGGACAAGATCATCATGATCGACCAGAGCCCCATCGGCCGGACGCCCCGGAGCAATCCGGCCACCTATACCGGCCTGTTTGACCTGATCCGCAAGCTGTTTGCCCTCAGCCCGGAAGCCAAGGCCAGGGGCTATAAGGAAAACCGTTTCTCCTTCAACGTCAAGGGCGGCCGCTGCGAGGCCTGCCAGGGAGACGGTATGAAGCGGATTGAGATGCACTTCCTGCCGGATCTGTATGTTCCCTGTGACGTCTGCCACGGCCGCCGGTATAACCGGGAGACCCTGGAAGTCACCTGGCAGGGAAAGAATATCAGTGAAGTGCTGGATATGACGGTGGAGGAAGCCCTCGGCTTCTTCGAAAACCATCCCCAGATCACCCGCAAGCTGGAAACCCTGTATGACGTGGGCCTTGGCTACATGAAGCTGGGCCAGGCCTCCACCACGCTCTCCGGCGGTGAAGCCCAGCGCGTGAAGCTGGCGACAGAGCTGAGCCGCAGGGCGACCGGTAAAACCATTTACCTGCTGGATGAGCCGACCACCGGCCTCCATATGGCGGACGTGGACCGGCTGATCCAGGTGCTTCAGCGGCTGACGGACGCCGGAAACTCGGTGCTGGTCATCGAGCATAACCTGGATGTGATCAAGGTATCGGATCATATCATTGACCTGGGTCCGGAAGGCGGCAGCGGCGGCGGTACCGTCGTGGCGGAAGGCACTCCGGAACAGGTGGCTGCGGTAAAGGGATCCTATACCGGGGAATACCTGAAAAAGGTGCTTTGACGGTCAGCGTGAGAACGCTATATACATTGACAGGTACGGTTCGGAAAGATACAATGGGCATGCAGGAATAAATGCTTTCTGAGCATGCATATACGAACCGGAACAGACGGGAAAAACCCGAGAGGAGATGATACGATGGCTTGTACCGCACTCGTTGGCATCAACTGGGGCGACGAAGGAAAGGGCAGAATGGTAGACCTGCTGGCGGAGGCCTTCGACATTGTTGTCAGGTTCCAGGGCGGCGCCAACGCAGGACATAAAATTATCAACCAATTCGGCAAATATGACCTGCACCTGCTGCCTTCCGGCGTATGCCGCCCCGGCGTGGTCAACATTCTGGGAAACGGTGTTGCGCTGGATCCGGAAACATTGATCAAGGAAATAGAGGATCAGAAGGGAATCGAGATTACCCCCGACAACCTGATGATCAGTGAGCGGGCGTCCCTGCTGCTGCCCTGGCACAGGGAGATTGACGTGCTGGAGGAAGCCCGGCTGAAGGATAAACACGACGGCTCCACCAAGCAGGGTATCGCGCCCTTCTACTCCGACAAGAACCAGAAGAAGACGATCCTGGCCGGGGAATTATTCTATCCGGAACGGCTGAAAAAGCATGTGAAAGAGCTGTGCGCCTGGAAGAACCTGACCCTGGAAAAGATTTACGGCGTCAAACCGGCTTCCGAAAAGGAACTGATGGCCTGGCTGAATAAATACAGTGAGCAGATCAAGCCCTTTATCAGGAATACCCGGGACTACCTGATCAAAGCGGAAAGCGATCACAAGCGCATCCTGTTTGAGGCTCAGCTCGGCGCCCTGCGGGATCTTGACTTCGGTATCTATCCCTACACGACGTCGGTCAGTACGCTGGCTTCCTACGCGCCGATCGGCGCTGGGGTTCCCGGTGTGGAGGTTGACCGGGTGATCGGCGTCATCAAAGCATACGCCACCTGCCTGGGCGACGGTCCTTTCGTGACCGAGTATACAGGCAAGAAGGGTGATGCGTTCCGCAAGATGTGCGGCGAGGATGAACCGGAAGGCGGACGTACCGTCCGTATCGGGCCGATCGACTTGGTGGCAAGCAAGTACGGTACCGAAGTTCAGGCGGCCACGGAACTGGCGCTGACGAAGCTGGATATGCTCAGCGACCTGGACGAGATCCCGCTGTGCGTCGGTTATAAGCTGAACGGTCAGGTGATTACGGATATGCCTTTTGCCGCCGCACTGGATGACTGCGAGCCGGTTTATGAGACCATGAAGGGCTGGAAGTGCGATATTTCCACCGTCCGTCACTGGTGGGACCTGCCGGAAGAGGCAAAGGCTTATGTCAACCGGCTTGAGCATGCGGTCGGATGCGTGATCCGCTGGATTTCCGTCGGACCGGAACGCCACAGTATCATTCGCCGCGGATAATATGCTGTCATTCATGCAGCCTCCTGTGATACGGGAGGCTGCATTTTTGCGGCGGAAAAGCCCCTTTTCCTTGTAATGCTTGACTCGCTTATATCACCGGTGCTATAATGCTATGTATTTTTTACCGACATGAGGTACGATTCTGGGAGGGATTCGATGTCCGGGCATTCCAAGTGGCACAATATTCAGGCTAAAAAGGGCAAGGCAGACGCGCAGCGCGGAGCGGTTTTCACAAAGATCGGCCGCGAAATCGCCATCGCGGTTCGCGAAGGCGGCGCCAATCCGGAGTCCAATGGCAAGCTGCGCGATATTATCGCCAAAGCGAAGGCCAACAATATGCCTAATGATAACATTCAGCGCTCCATCAAAAAGGCAAGCGGTGAGCTGAGCAACGTGGTGTACGAAGAGATCACCTACGAAGGCTATGCTCCCGGCGGCGTCGCGGTTATCGTGGACTGCATTTCCGACAACCGCAACCGCACCGCCAGCGATGTGCGTCACTGCTTCGCCAAGTATGGCGGAAACCTGGGCACCACCGGTTCCGTTGGTTTCATGTTTGACGAACGCGGCGTGCTCGTGGTGGAACGGGAACCCGGCAGCGACGAGGACGAGATGATGATGATCGCCCTGGAAGCCGGCGCGGAAGACGTGAAGGTGGATGACGATGTCTTTGAGATCGTGACCGCCCCCAACGACTTCAGCACCGTCCGGGAGAACCTGGAAAAGCAGGGAATTTCATTCCTTTCCGCTGAAGTGGCCAAGATTCCGCAGAACACCGTGGCCGTTTCCGATCCGGACACCGTCCTGAAGATCCAGAAGATGCTGGATCTGCTGGAGGAGAACGACGACGTGCAGAACGTGTACCACAACGCGGATCTGCCGGAAGAAGAGGAGGACGAATAAATCCATTATTCGTCAATTCAGAATTCAGAATTAAGAATTCAGAATGAATAGCTCAACATGACAATGTACCCGATGACCTGATATCGGAATGTTGGAATGGCTATGAGCATATATACAGCCCGAGAGTGGGCATGAAGGCCGATATCCGGGCAGCCGGGTATCGGCTTGTTCTTTCTCTGGAAAACAAAGGGGGATTTTCGCATGACGATGCTGGAAATCATTGAAAAGAAAAAGTTCGGGCAGGAGCTGACAAAGGAGGAGATCACCTTCTTTGCGCAGGCGGCTGCGGAAAAATCCGTACCGGATTATCAGCTTTCAGCCCTGCTGATGGCCATCCGCCTGAACGGGATGACGGACCAGGAGACCACGGACCTTACGCTGGCAATGCGCGACTCCGGGGATATTGCCGACCTGTCCGGGATTCCCGGAATCAAGGTGGATAAACATTCCACCGGCGGTGTAGGTGATACCACCACGCTGGTGCTGGCACCCCTGGTGGCGGCCTGCGGCGCGCCCGTGGCAAAGATGAGCGGCCGGGGCCTGGGCCATACCGGCGGAACGCTGGATAAGCTGGAGTCCATTCCCGGACTCAGCGTTGCCCTGCCCGTGGAGGATTTCATCCGCCAGGTGAAGGAAATCGGCGTGGCCGTGGTCGGCCAGACCGGGCATCTGGCGCCCGCGGACAAAACCCTGTACGCCCTGCGGGACGTGACGTCTACTGTGGACTCCCTGCCGCTGATTGTTTCTTCCATTCTCAGCAAAAAGCTGGCTGCCGGCTCCGATGCCATCGTGCTGGACGTGAAAACCGGTTCCGGCGCGATTATGCATACCCTGGAGGACAGCCTGAAGCTGGCGCAGAACATGGTGCGGGTCGGCGAACTGGCCGGAAAGCCCATCGTGGCGCTTGTCAGCGGTATGGACCAGCCGCTGGGCACCCATGTGGGCAACGCACTGGAAGTGAAGGAAGCCATCGATATCCTGGCCGGCCGTGCCGGCGGGGATCTGCTGGAGGTTTCCCTGACCCTGGGCGGCTTTATGCTGCACCTGGCCGGAAAGGCGGAAACGCCGGAAGCCGGACAGGCCATGATGAAGCAGGCCATTGATTCCGGCGCCGGCCTGGAAAAGCTGAAGCAGATGATCGCGGCCCAGGGCGGCGATCCGTCCGTCTGCGACGATGTGACCCGCCTGCCTCAGGCAAAGGTAATCCGGCCTGTGACCTGCGGCACATCCGGCTGGGTTTCACAGATGAATACCATGGCGCTGGGTCTTGCGGCCCAGGCAATGGGAGCCGGACGGATGAAGGTGGACGATGAACTGGATTACTCCGTAGGCTTTGTGCTGCAGGTGCGGATCGGCGACCGGGTGGATGCCGGTACGCCGCTGTGTGTGCTGCATGCCCGCAGTGAAGAGGACGCGGACCGGGCGGAAGCTGCTATCCGCGCTGCCATCACGATCGCACAGGAGCCCTGCGGCCGGGTACCCAACTTCCATGCGGTGGTGACTAAGGACGGCATCCGCAGGCTGGGGGCGGATGCATGAATAAAGTTTTCCGGCAGGGGATCCGTCAAGGGATCCCGATTGCCCTGGGATACCTGAGTGTTTCTTTTGCCTTTGGCATGAAAGCGGTCAGCGACGGGCTGACTGTGCTGCAGGCGGTGCTGATTTCCATGACCAACGTGACCAGCGCGGGCCAGATTGCCGCGGTACCGCTGATGGTGGGCGGCGCATCCCTGGCGGAGATGGCGCTGACCCAGCTGACGATCAACCTGCGCTACGCGCTGATGAGCCTGTCCCTCAGCCGGAAGCTGGACGGAAGCATGGGTACGCTCCAGCGCATGATTTTCTCTTTTGCCAATACGGATGAGATTTTTGCGGTCGCCTCTTCCCAGCCGGGAAAGGTGGGCAAGTATTATCTTTACGGCCTGATGCTGACCCCGTGGATCGGCTGGTCGCTGGGCACCTTCCTGGGTGCCGCTGCCGGAACGTTGCTGCCGGAGTTTGTCCGCACGGCGCTGGGCATTGCCATCTACGGCATGTTCCTGGCCATTATCCTGCCTCCGGCACGGAAGAGCCGTCCGGTGCGCTTTGTGGTGCTGGCGGCGGTGGCGCTGAGCCTTTGCTTCCATTATATTCCCGGACTGAATACGGTTTCCTCCGGGTTTGTGATTATTATCTGCGGCGTAGCCGCGGCTGCACTGGGTGCCTGGCGGTATCCGGCGGAGGAGGATGCCGCATGAAATGGAATATGTTTCTGCCTTACCTGGCTGTTACAGCCGGTGTGACTTACCTGATCCGTATGCTGCCGCTGACGGTGTTCCGCCGGGAGATTAAAAGCCGGTTTGTCCGGTCCTTCCTGGCCTATATCCCTTACGCGGTGCTGGGGGCCATGACTTTTCCGGATGTGTTTTATTCCACGGGGGATATGCGCACGGCCATCTGCGGCGTTGCGGTGGCAGTGCTGCTGGCCTGGCGCGGACGGAGCCTGCTGACGGTGGCTGTGGCCGCCTGCGTTGCGGTAGCGCTGGCCCAGGGATTCCTGCTGCTGGTATAAACGGTTGAATGAGGAGGATGGAACGATGGGCTTACAGGAAAGACTGTCCGCCTGCCTGCGGCAAGCTGTGGAAAACCATGAAGCGGCGGGCGTCAGCCTGCTGGTTTTGAAGAATGGCAAGGAACTCTGCCATGCCCGGGAAGGATATGCGGATATTGCGGCCGGGAAACAGCTGCGCCGGGATTCCATTTTCCGCCTGTACAGCCAGTCCAAACCTGTGACGGCGGCCGCTGCGATGATTCTTGTGGACCGGGGTATCCTGGACCTGATGGCGCCGGTGGAACAATACCTGCCGGGCTTTGCCAATCCCCGGGTGGTGGAGGCGGACGGAACAATCCGTCCGGCGATCCGCGGCCCGTGGATCCTGGACCTGCTGGGAATGACCTCGGGCCTGTGCTATCCGGATGCGGATCCGGCGGGACAGTATGCCGCCCGCATCTTTGATGACAACCATGCGCAGATTCTCGCCGGCGGCGGAATGAGCACGCTGGATTTCTGCAACAGACTGGGAGAGCAGCCGCTGGCCTTTGAACCCGGAACCCGCTGGCGCTACGGAACCAGCGCGGACATCCTGGGCGCGGTGATTGAGGCGGCTTCCGGCAAGCGCTTCAGCGAATTCCTCCGGGAGGAGCTTTTTGAGCCCCTGGGGATGAAGGATACGGCCTTCTGGGTGCCGGAGGAAAAACGGGACCGGCTGGTGACCTGTTACAAGCGGGTGCCCGGCAGCCTGGAAACCTTCAGCAGCCTTCACCTGGCTGTGGGACAGTATGACCGGGAACCGGCTTTCGAGTCCGGCGGCGCCGGACTGGTTTCCACCCTGGACGATTATGCGGCATTTGCCAATATGCTGATAAACGGCGGCAAGGCGGCCGGCGGGCGGATCCTTTCCGAGGCGGCGGTGCGGTATATGACAACGCCGCAACTGACCGGAAGCGTCCGGAAGGACGTCTGGGACAGCCTGGGCGGATACAATTACAGCTGCCTCATGCGGGTCTGTGACCATCCGGGCCGGGCGGCGATGTTCACCGTTAAGAACGAGTACGGCTGGGACGGCTGGCTGGGCACCTATTTCGCTAACCTGCCGGACCAGGGGATTACCTTCCTCCTGGCCCAGAATGTGACAGACATGGGAACGGGCGCGGTGACCCGGAAATGCCGGAATATTCTGGCTGCGTGTATGGACTGCTGATGTATCGGCAGTCCTTCTTTTCTTTACAATCCGGCAAAAAATTGTATAATGAATCCATCCGCATATGTTGAGCGCCGGGAGCATACGCACCGGACGCAGGAAAACGCGGAAATACATTTTTACGACGGGTATCCTGAGTGAACCCGAACGGAGGTATTCTTATGACAAACACAACAAGGCGCACGAAACTGGCGAGGATGACGCTGCTGGCTATGCTGGTAGCGGTTTTGATCGTCCTGGCCTATGTGAACATTCCCATGCCCATGGGTCTGTCCATCACCTTCAACATGATTCCTGTGGCCATTGCCGCCATGGCGATGGGGCTGCCCGGAGGCATGATCATCGGCGGTGCTTTCGGACTGATCAGCTTCCTGCAGTGCTACGGCATCTTCGGCGTAAGCGGAATGGGTGTGGCCCTGGTGACTGCCAATCCCGGTTTCGGCTTTGCCTGCCTGATGTTCATCCAGCGGTTTGTTTCCCGGGTGCTGGTGGGCGTCCTGGCCGCGCTGGTTTACCGGGGCATCAGCCGGACGAAGGCTCCTCTGTATGTGCGGGGCCTGGCCACCGGTTTCGCGGCGGCGCTTTTCAATACCATCTTCTTTATGACGCTGCTGGTACTGCTGTTCAGCCAGACCGCCTATATGCAGAACGCGATGGCCGGCAGAAGCGTCCTGGCTTACCTTGTTGCTTCTGTGGGTGTGAACGCTGTGGTTGAAATGATCGTAGCCGCTGTGGTTACCGGCGCCGCGGGCGTTGCGCTGAAAAAAGCACGGCTGATCTGATTTTAAAAAGGAGAAAACCGTCATGATTCTGACCATGGACATCGGGAATACCAATATCAAGACCGCGCTGTTCGACGGGAAAGAAATGTATAAGTACTGGCGTATGTCCACCAATATTACGTCCACTTCGGACGAATACGGTGTACGCCTGATGTCCATGTTTGCCCATGAGGGCGTCTCCCCGGATGTGGTGGAAGGCATTGTGGTTTCCAGCGTGGTGCCCACAATCAACTACACGATTGAGCACATGCTGCTGAACTACATCGGCAAGACACCGCTGTTCGTGGCTCCCGGGGTCAAAACCGGTATCAACATCAAATATGAGAATCCCCGGGAGCTCGGCAGCGACCGGATTGCCAACGCTGTCGCGGCGTATGACGAATACGGGGGGCCATGCATTTTCATCGACTTCGGCACTGCCACCACCTTCGGTGTGGTGGATCAGGAAGGTTCGTTCCTGGGCGGTACCATCTGTCCCGGTATCAAGCTGAGCAGTGAGGCGCTGGTTACCGGCACCGCGAAGCTGCCGCGGTTCGAACTGAACCGGCCGGAAAACGTCATCGGACGGTCCACCCTTACCAACCTGCAAAGCGGCATGTATTACGGTTATGTCGGCCTGGTGCGCAACATTGTGCGCAAGATCCGGCAGGAACTGGGCGAGGATGCCTACGTGGTGGCCACCGGTGGTATGGCGCTGATGATTGCCGAGGAAAGCAATGTTATTGACAAACTGGACGGCCTGCTGACCCTGAAGGGACTGCGGCTGATCTATGAACGAAATCGGACGGAAACGGAATCAGACGGAAGGAGATAAAGGAAAATGAAAGAGGTTGTGCTGGGACTGCTTGGACTGGGAAACATCGGCGGAGGCGTATGGGACCTGATCCGGGAATTCGGCGGGGAAGTCAGCAAGCGTACGGGCGTGAAGCTCGTGGTGAAGAAGGCTCTCGTGCTGGACAAGAAAATCCACAGGGGCAAGGAAGTACCGGATGAGGTGCTGACCACAGAAAAGAACGATATTCTGGAAGATCCGGAAATTGATATCGTCTGCGAATTCCTGGGCGGAGAACAGCCCGCGGCTTCCATGATGCTGCGCGCGCTGGAGAACGGCAAGTCCGTTGTCACCGCGAACAAGATGGCGCTTTCCCTTCATTTTGATGAACTGCGGGAAATGGCGAAGAAGACCGGTGCCGGCCTGTACTATGAAGCCAGCGTCGGCGGCGCGATCCCGATCATCAACGCGATCCAGACGCCCCTGATCGCAAACCACATCGAACAGATGATGGGTATTGTGAACGGCACAACCAACTATATCCTGACCCGGATGGCGGCGGAAGGCGCCGAATATGAAACTGTATTGAAGGATGCCCAGCGCCTGGGCCTGGCGGAGCCCAACCCCACGGCGGACGTGGAAGGCTATGACGCGGCCTACAAACTGAGCATCCTGGGTTCCCTGGCATTCCACAGCCGGGTGCTGGTGGAGAATGTGTACCGCGAGGGTATCACCAAGGTCAATTCCGAAGATATCGCCTTCGGCCGGGAGATGGGCTATGTGCTGAAGCTGCTGGCCATCGGCAAGGACAACGGCGATTCCATTGAAGCCCGTGTGCATCCGGCTTTCCTGCCCGCGGATCATCCGCTGGCCCGGGTGGACGGCTCCCTGAACGCTGTTTATCTCTACGGTCATTCCTTCAAGGACATGATGCTGGAAGGCCGCGGCGCCGGTGACGCTCCGACTGCCAGCGCTATCGTGGGCGACATTGTCCAGGCTGCGCAGAACGCGGTGCATCCCATGCCTGTGATGCGCAAGGATCCGCTGCCCGTGGCGGACGACTGGTACAGCAAGTACTTCATCCGCATGAAGGCCAAGGATGCCCCCGGCGTTCTGGCTGAAGTGGCCGGCCTGCTGGCGAAGGAAGAGATTTCCGTTTCCGCCATGACGCAGAAGGATGCCGGTCCGGATGGAAAGGCGACCCTGATCATCATCACTCATATGGCTCCCGAAAAGGCCGTGCAGCGTGTGGTGAAGGCGCTGAATCCCGAAATCTGCAAGGTAGAGAACGTTATTCGAGTTGAAGGATGATAATTCATTTGATTCTGCAGACATACAGAATTGTGAATTGTGAATTATGAATTGTGAATTGAAAGACACCTGGATCCTTTTCGATCTGGACGGAACGCTGACTCAGTCAGAGGAAGGCATCTGGAACTGTGCGAAACACGCGGTGAAGGAGATGGGCTTTCCGGAACCGGATGCAGCGACCCTGCGCAAGTTTATCGGGCCGCCGCTTCTGTATTCCTTCCGGACCTTCCTGGGCATGACCGAGGAACAGGCGGAGGAGGCGCAGCGGATTTACCGTGCCCGCTACACCACTGTCGGCATGTATGAAAACCGGGTGTATCCCGGCGTGCGGACGATGCTCCGGACTCTCTGGAAACAGGGAGCCAAACTGGGCGTCGTGACCGGCAAACCTGCCTATCCGACAGGAAAAATCCTGGAGCACTTTGGCTTTGACCGTTTCCTTTCCACGGTTGTCTGCGCGACAGACGCCCGGGCGGAAAAGGAACACCTGATCCGGGAGGCCCTGCCGGAAAATCACGGCGAGGTCTGGATGATCGGCGACCGCTGCTTTGATATGGAAGGCGGAAAAGCGGCCGGGGTTCATACCCTGGGGGTCACCTACGGCTACGGCAGCGAACAGGAACTGCTGGAAACCGGCGCGGAAAAGATCGCGCATACGCCGACGGAAATCCTGGACATTCTGTGTCCGGACGCGAAGCCGGAGCGGGGCGCTTTCCTGTCTGTGGAAGGACTGGACGGCAGCGGCAAGGGAACCCAGATTGAACGGCTTTCCGATGCCCTGGACCGCTGGGGCTTTGAAGTGGTGCATACCCGGGAACCCGGCGGAACTCCCATCGGGGAAAAGATCCGGGATATCCTGCTGGATCGGGAGAACACCGGCATGACGGATATCACGGAAGCGCTGCTTTATGCGGCTTCCCGTGCCCAGCACGTGCGGGAAAAAATCATTCCGGCGGTGACGGAAGGCAAAGTGGTGCTCTGTGACCGGTTCCTGGATTCCTCCGTGGCCTACCAGGGCGGCGGAAGGCAGCTGGGAATCGATGAGATCCTGCAGATTAACGCGCCGGCGGTGGAGAATACCCTGCCGGACCTGACGGTATACCTGGATATCAATCACCGGGAGGCGCTGCGGCGCCGCTGCGCGGCCAGCGAGCCGGACCGGATGGAAATGGAAGCGGACAGCTTCCATGCCCGGGTGGAGGACGGCTATCATGAGCTGATTGCCCGTGATCCGGAACGCTTTGTGGTCGTGGATGCGACCAAATCCCGGGATGAAATTGCAGCGGAGATACAGGAAAAGGTACTGACCCGTCTGATGGAGAACGAAAAGTGAGCGAACGCATCGTAGTCGGCATGAGCGGAGGCGTGGATTCCTCCGTAGCGGCCCTGCTTCTGAAGGAGCAGGGTTACGATGTTGTGGGCGTCTTTATGAAAAACTGGGAGGAAGAGGACATCAACGGCACCTGCACAGCCGAAGAGGACTGGCGGGACGTGCGGGATGTCTGCGACCTGATCGGTATTCCGTATTACAGCGTCAACTTTGCCAAAGAATACTGGGACCGGGTCTTTTCCTATTTCCTGAAGGAATACCGGGCGGGCAGGACGCCGAATCCGGACGTGCTGTGCAACCGGGAAATCAAGTTCAGGGCTTTCCTGGATTTTGCCATGACGCTGGGGGCAACCCGCATGGCGACCGGACACTTCGTCCGCACCAATGAAGCGGGGCAGCTGCTGAAGGGATCGGATCCCAACAAGGACCAGAGCTATTTCCTTTATATGGTCCATGCGGAACAACTGAAGAAAGCCATTTTCCCGGTGGGCGGCATGACCAAGGAGCAGGTGCGGAAGATCGCGGAGGATCGGGGCCTGCCGGTCAGTAAAAAGAAGGATTCCACGGGCGTGTGTTTTATCGGGGAACGGAATTTCAAGAAGTTCCTCTCAGAATACCTTCCGGCGCAGCCCGGCGATATGGTGTCGCCGGAGGGCGAAGTGGTCGGACGGCATGACGGCCTGATGTACTATACCCTCGGCCAGCGCCGCGGGCTGGGCATCGGCGGCCGGGGAGACGGCCGCAGCTGGTTTGTCATCGGCAAGGACCTGGAGAAGAACCGGCTGCTGGTAGCCCAGGGAGAAGATCATCCCATGCTTTACAGTACGCAGAGCGTTGCGGAAGATGTGACCTGGGTCGGGGAAGCCCCGATGAAGGAAGGCGAAACCATCACCTGTACGGCCCGCTACCGTTACCGCCAGCCGGATCAGCCGGTGGAGGCCACGCTGAGGGAGGGCAGGCTCCTGCTGCATTCCCTTGTGCCCCAGCGGGCGGTGACTCCCGGCCAGAGCGCGGTGCTTTATGATGGAGATATATGTCTTGGGGGAGCTATAGTTACTGAGGTTGTTGATCCGGGCTGCGTTGACCCGGATAACAGATAAATAAAAGGGAAAACTGATTCAATAAGTCCGTCAGATGCCATATGGTTTTTTGTCGGGATCAAACCGCAGGTTTCAAAACTTTAATACGCTAAAGCAATAAACCTGTGCGAAGAGAACGGTGAAAAAGCCACTGGCAGGTAAACGGGCAAAAGAATCTGTGTTTCCCAAATACACAGGAGGAAGTTGCCCATGGAAAAAAGGAAGAAACTGGCTCTATCCACACAGATTTTCATCGCGCTGATCCTGGCGATCGGCGCAGGTATCGCACTGACGGGTAATCCGGATTTTGCGAAGACCTACATCAAACCCTTCGGTACGATTTTCCTGAACCTGATCAAGTGGATTGTCTGTCCGCTGGTTTTCTTCTCCATCATGGCGGGTGTGGTATCCATTCGGGACATCAAAAAGGTCGGCGTAGTCGGCGGAAGCACCATGCTGTACTACCTGTGCACCACAGCCTTCGCGGTGGCGATCGGCCTGCTCTTTGCCAACCTGCTGAAAGGAATTTTCCCGGTGCTGTCCACGGCTGAATTGTCCTATGAGCCGGCGGCGACATCCGTCAATTTTATGGATACGCTGGTAGGCATCTTCCCCTCCAACTTTATCAAACCGTTTGTGGACGCGAACATGCTGCAGATCATTGTGTCCGCGCTGTTTATCGGGTTTGCGCTGATCCTGATCGGACACCGCTTTGACATGGAGTTCAAGGCTGTGGATGTGTGCAACGATATCTGCATGAAGGCCATGGAGATGATCCTGAAGCTTTCCCCGATTGGTGTGTTCTGCCTGCTCTGCCCGGTGGTGGCCGAGAACGGTCCGGCGGTGCTCGGTTCCCTGGCGAAGGTGCTGCTGGTGGCTTATCTGTGCTACATTGTTCATGCGGTCGTGGTTTATTCCGCGTCGGTCAAGGCTTTGGGCGGCGTCGGCCCGGTGAAGTTCTTCAAGGGCATGCTGCCTGCCATCATGATGGCTTTCTCTTCCGCTTCTTCTGTGGGTACCCTCCCGCTGAACATGGAGTGCTGCGAGAAGCTGGGTGCGGATAAGGAAGTATCCTCCTTCGTCCTGCCCCTGGGCGCAACCATCAACATGGACGGTACCGCCATCTACCAGGGTGTGTGCGCGGTGTTCATCGCTTCCTGCTTTGGCATCAGCCTGACTTTCTCCCAGATGCTGACCATCGTGCTGACGGCGACGTTGGCCTCCATCGGCACCGCGGGCGTTCCCGGCGCCGGCATGGTCATGCTGGCCATGGTGCTTCAGTCCGTAGGCCTGCCGGTGGAAGGTATTGCGCTGGTGGCCGGTGTGGACCGAATCTTTGATATGGGCCGTACCGTGGTGAACATCACCGGCGATGCTTCCTGCGCCATCGTGGTCTCCAGGCTGCAGCGCAAAAGAGCGGAGAAGAAGGCCGCTGCCTGATCAATTCCCGTAACTGAAAACAAACGCCCGTGCGGAGCAGTGATGCTCCGGCGGGCGTTTTTCTGTCCGGACAAGGGAAACGCGGGGCGTACGGAGAAATTCAGAAGGACGGGAAAGCGGACCGACTATTCTATATATGAAGGAAGACATACGGATGAAGATCTATGATATCACCCAGGAACTGTTTACCTGCTGCGTATATCCCGGGGATCCGTCTCCGGAACGGCAGGTCAAGCTCCGGATTGCGGACGGTGCCATCTGCAACCTGACGGCTTTTCAGATGTGCGCGCATAACGGGACGCATGTGGATGCCCCGTATCATTTCCTGAATGAGGGCAAAACCATTGACCAGGTGGACCTGGAACGGTTCATCGGCAAGGCATACGTGACGGAACATCAGGGAGACATTACGGCGGCGGACGCGGAAGTGATCCTGCAGAAGGCCCGGAGCCTGGATGCGGAGGCTGCGAAGCGGATCCTGGTGAAGGGTCCGGCCGTTATGACGGAGGAAGCGGCGAAGGTTTTTGCCGGGGCAGGCATCCTGCTCTTCGGCAATGAATCCCAGACCGTCGGGCCGCTGGACGCACCCATGAACGTGCACCTGATTATGCTGGGCGCAGAGATTGTCCTGCTGGAGGGGATCCGCCTGGGAGCAGTGGAGGAGGGAATCTACCTGCTGAATGCCGCTCCGCTGAATCTCGGAGGGTCGGATGGCGCTCCCTGCCGGGCGGTTCTGATGGAACTGTGACGGGGTCGCTATTGTATCCGAACAACAAGTGAATTATTAATGGAAGAAAGCCGGTCGTTTTGGCCAAAAACACGAACATTCACCAAGACAAATCACGCATCGTCCGGAAGCGTTGATTTGCCTTAATTTTTTTCAAAAAAACCTCCAAAAAGTGCTTGACAAAGGCCTTGCCGTTTGATATTCTATCCAAGCTCGCTTGCGGGAGACCGCAAGAAAAGAGCGAAGCGAACCTTGAAAACGATACAGAGATAATAACGCGCAATAAGGAAAAAGACAGCGAAGATTCCAAAGAGTTTAACATCGAAAGATGTTTAAGGATTAAACGGAAGAGTTTGATCCTGGCTCAGGACGAACGCTGGCGGCGTGCCTAACACATGCAAGTCGAGCGGGGACATTGCGACAGATATGAAGTCTTCGGATGAATTTGAAGATGTAATGTTCTAGCGGCGGACGGGTGAGTAACGCGTGAGCAACCTGTCCCTTACAGGGGGATAACACAGCGAAAGTTGTACTAATACCGCATAAGACCACAGAGTGACATCACTTAGGGGTCAAAGGAGCAATCCGGTAAGGGGTGGGCTCGCGTCCGATTAGATAGTTGGTGAGGTAACGGCCCACCAAGTCGACGATCGGTAGCCGACCTGAGAGGGTGATCGGCCACATTGGGACTGAGACACGGCCCAAACTCCTACGGGAGGCAGCAGTGGGGAATATTGGGCAATGGGGGAAACCCTGACCCAGCAACGCCGCGTGAGGGAAGAAGGTTTTCGGATCGTAAACCTCTGTCCTTGGTGAAGAGAAAGAGACGGTAGCCAAGGAGGAAGCCCCGGCTAACTACGTGCCAGCAGCCGCGGTAATACGTAGGGGGCGAGCGTTGTCCGGAATGATTG
Organism: Clostridiales bacterium FE2011; assembly: GCA_017569305.1. Lineage (NCBI taxonomy): Bacteria > Bacillati > Bacillota > Clostridia > Eubacteriales > Clostridiales bacterium FE2011. Next base: position 1,903,535 of record CP069418.1, read on the forward strand.
GGCGTAAAGGGCGCGTAGGCGGCCCGGTAAGTCTGGAGTGAAAGTCCTGCTTTTAAGGTGGGAATTGCTTTGGATACTGTCGGGCTTGAGTGCAGGAGAGGTAAGTGGAATTCCCAGTGTAGCGGTGAAATGCGTAGAGATTGGGAGGAACACCAGTGGCGAAGGCGACTTACTGGACTGTAACTGACGCTGAGGCGCGAAAGTGTGGGGAGCAAACAGGATTAGATACCCTGGTAGTCCACACTGTAAACGATGAATGCTAGGTGTAGGGGGTATCGACCCCTTCTGTGCCGCAGTTAACACAATAAGCATTCCGCCTGGGGAGTACGGCCGCAAGGTTGAAACTCAAAGGAATTGACGGGGGCCCGCACAAGCAGCGGAGCATGTGGTTTAATTCGACGCAACGCGAAGAACCTTACCAGGTCTTGACATCCAGTAAAACTTGTAGAGATACATCGTGAGCTTGCTCATACTGAGACAGGTGGTGCATGGTTGTCGTCAGCTCGTGTCGTGAGATGTTGGGTTAAGTCCCGCAACGAGCGCAACCCTTATTTTCAGTTACTAACAGGTAAAGCTGAGGACTCTGAAGAGACTGCCGGGGACAACTCGGAGGAAGGTGGGGACGACGTCAAATCATCATGCCCCTTATGACCTGGGCTACACACGTGCTACAATGGCCACCACAGAGAGGGGCGAACCCGTAAGGGAGAGCGGATCTCAAAAAAGTGGTCCCAGTTCGGATTGTGGGCTGCAACCCGCCCACATGAAGTCGGAGTTGCTAGTAATCGCGGATCAGCATGCCGCGGTGAATACGTTCCCGGGCCTTGTACACACCGCCCGTCACACCATGGGAGTTGGGAGTGCCCAAAGTCGGTGAGGTAACCGCAAGGAGCCAGCCGCCTAAGGCAAGACCAATGACTGGGGTGAAGTCGTAACAAGGTAGCCGTATCGGAAGGTGCGGCTGGATCACCTCCTTTCTAGGGAGAAAGCAGAAGCCGAAAGGTGGACGCCGAAACCGAGGTCGATCGACCGGATAAAACCGGTCGTCATAAAAAGCTTCAAAGAAGCAAAACGGAACGTCAACGAACGTTCGAAAAAGAATTGAGCTGTTCCTTACAGCGCGCAAAACTCTGTATCGTCTTCAAGGCTCGCAGAGCTCGCCTTGAGCACGCGCACCTTGACAACTGCACAGCAAAGAAACAAGATTCAGGAAAGACCAGTTAAAGGTAAACAATTTTACTAAATTGGTCTCAGGATCAAGAACGACGAGAAATCAAGCTACAAAGAGCACAGGGTGGATGCCCTGGCACCATACGCCGACGAAGGACGTGGCAAGCTGCGATAAGCTACGGGGAGCCGCAAGCAGGCACCGATCCGTAGACATCCGAATGGGGAAACCCGGCAGGTGAAGAACCTGTCACCGTAAGATGAATCCATAGTCTTACAGGAGGGCACGCGGGGAACTGAAACATCTAAGTACCCGCAGGAAGAGAAATTAATTTAAAGATTTCCTAAGTAGCGGCGAGCGAACGGGAAAGAGGCCAAACCGGGGGGCATGCTCCCCGGGGTTGTGGGTCAGTAACGTGTATGGAAGACTTTAGCCGAAGAGAGATGGAAAGCTCAGCCAAAGAGGGTAACAGCCCCGTAAGCGAAAGAGTCAACCAGCTAACTGATACCAGAGTACCGCAGGGCACGTGAAACCCGGCGGGAAGCAGGGTGGACCACCATCCAAGCCTAAATACGATATGGTGACCGATAGCGCATAGTACCGTGAGGGAAAGGTGAAAAGAACCCCGGGAGGGGAGTGAAAGAGAACCTGAAACCCTGTGTTTACAAGCAGAGAAAGTACATGCCATGTACGATCTCGTACTTTTTGTAGAACGGACCGGCGAGTTACGTTATGCAGCGAGGTTAAGGACTGAAGGTCCGGAGCCGAAGCGAAAGCGAGTTTGAATAGGGCGATAGTTGCATGACGTAGACCCGAAACCGGGTGACCTATCCATGGCCAGGTTGAAGTGGGAGTAAAATCCCATGGAGGACCGAACCAGACGTCTGTTGAAAAAGGCGGGGATGAGCTGTGGATAGGGGAGAAATTCCAATCGAACCCGGAGATAGCTGGTTCTCCTCGAAATAGCTTTAGGGCTAGCCTCATGGATAATTGATGGGGTAGAGCACTGAATGGGCGCGGGGACTCAAATCCTACCAAACTCTATCAAACTGCGAATACCATACAATGCAAACCATGGGAGTCAGTCCGCGAGAGATAAGTTCCGCGGGCAAAGGGGAACACCCCAGATCAACCGCTAAGGTCCCAAAGTACACGTTAAGTGGAGAAGGATGTGGAATTGCACAGACAACCAGGATGTTGGCTCAGAAGCAGCCACACATTTAAAGAGTGCGTAATAGCTCACTGGTCGAGTGGTTGTGCGCCGAAAATGTCCGGGGCTAAAACGTGACACCGAAGCGATGGATGCGCGCAAGCGCGTGGTAGAGGAGCGTTCTGTGGGGGCTGAAGCCGTATCGAGAGGCACGGTGGACCGCACAGAAGAGAGAATGCCGGTATGAGTAGCGAGAGCGAAGCGAGAAACTTCGCCGTCGAAAGCCCAAGGTTTCCTGGGAAGGTTCATCCACCCAGGGTAAGTCGGGGCCTAAGCCGAGGACGGAAGTCGTAGGCGATGGACAGCAGGTGTATATTCCTGCACTACCGAAGAATGAAGCAGTGACACAGAAGGATAGTCTGAGCGGGGTGATGGTCAACTCCGTACAAGCACTGAGGTTGGAACGTAGTGAAGTACGCGTTCCTCTAAGCTGAGGTGTGACGTGGACCGAAATCAAGTAGGGAAGCAGATGAGTTCACGCTGGCGAGAAAAGCTGCTAGTATATCTGAAGGTACCCGTACCGGAAACCGACGCAGGTGGGCGAGGAGAGAATCCTGAGACGAACGGGAGAACCCTTGTTAAGGAACTCGGCAAAATGACCCCGTAACTTCGGGATAAGGGGTGCCTCGAGAGAGGCCGCAGAGAATAGGCTCAAGCGACTGTTTAGCAAAAACACAGGTATCTGCGAAAGCGAGAGCTGACGTATAGGTGCTGACACCTGCCCGGTGCTGGAAGGTTAAGGGAACATGTTAGAGCAATCGAAGCATCGAACCGAAGCCCCAGTAAACGGCGGCCGTAACTATAACGGTCCTAAGGTAGCGAAATTCCTTGTCGGGTAAGTTCCGACCCGCACGAATGGTGTAACGATTTGAGCGCTGTCTCAACAGGGGGCCCGGTGAAATTGAAGTATGGGTGAAGATGCCCATTACCCGCGACTGGACGGAAAGACCCCGTAGAGCTTTACTGTAGCCTGATATTGGATTTCGGTAACGGATGCACAGGATAGGTGGGAGGCTTGGAAGTTAGGACTTCGGTCTTAGCGGAGCCGCTGTTGGGATACCACTCTTCTGTTACTGGAATTCTAACATGGACCCGTAAACCGGGTAATGGACAGTGTCAGGTGGACAGTTTGACTGGGGCGGTCGCCTCCGAAAGAGTAACGGAGGCGCCCAAAGGTACCCTCAGAATGGATGGAAATCATTCGAAGAGTGCAAAGGCAGAAGGGTGCCTGACTGCGAGAGTGACAATTCGAGCAGAGACGAAAGTCGGGCTTAGTGATCCGGCGGTATTGAGTGGAAAAGCCGTCGCTTAACGGATAAAAGCTACCTCGGGGATAACAGGCTGATCTCCCCCAAGAGTCCACATCGACGGGGAGGTTTGGCACCTCGATGTCGGCTCGTCGCATCCTGGGGCTGAAGCAGGTCCCAAGGGTTTGGCTGTTCGCCAATTAAAGCGGCACGCGAGCTGGGTTCAGAACGTCGTGAGACAGTTCGGTCCCTATCCATCGTGGGCGTAGGAGTCATGAGAGGAGCTGTTCCTAGTACGAGAGGACCGGAATGGACGCATCACTGGTGCAACTGTTGTCGTGCCAACGGCATAGCAGGGAAGCGAAATGCGGACGGGATAAACGCTGAAGGCATCTAAGCGTGAAGCCCACCTCAAGATAAAGACTCCCATTGCGCAAGCAAGTAAGACCCCTGGAGGACTACCAGGTAGATAGGTCATCGGTGGAAGTGCGGTAACGCATGGAGCTTGATGATACTAATAGGTCGAGGGCTTGATTTCATGATTGGTCCAGAGACCAATTAAGGTAACAGATAAACTAACAGGTCAGATTTTCCTGAATATTGTAGCTGTGCAGTTGTCAGTGTGCGCAAGGACACTGAACCATTTCCGGTGGTAATGACGAAGAGGTCCCACCTGTTCCCATACCGAACACAGAAGTTAAGCTCTTCAGTGCCGATGGTACTTGGCTGGTAACGGCCCGGGAGAGTAGGTCGCCGCCGGATTCCAAAAACTCTGTAGTTTTCACTACAGAGTTTTTTCTTTACCTGGATATATAGGAGTGTGGGCCGTAACGATGATATCGCTCGCTTTGATAATGCCATATGCCGTTCCTTTGCTAACATAAATGTGCACTGAAACGGCATATGGCATTTTGAGTTCAACTCTTCGAGTTTCACTCACGTATCCCTTACAGGGATCCAAGCGAGCTGCGGGGTGATGGTTGGCTTTTTGGGAACGGGTGAGAGGAGAGAAGAAGAGGTCCCCCCGCAACCTCAATCGTCGCACTGCTCCCTTGGAGCGGTCGCATTGCTCGTTTCGGTAAGGATTCGCGCGCGCACCGCGGGCGGAATTCCCGCCTCGCGCACCGCGCACGACAGGACTCCGCCTCATTTCGGCTGCGCCGACAGCCCACTGGGCTGACATTCGGCTCGCTCCCCTGTTCCCATACCGAACACAGAACAGTATTGCCATCAGGCAATACTGCAAAGATACTTTAATGCCGCTGATAATATAATTTCTTCGCTCTCCGCAACCTCAATAGTCGTGACTCCCCACTGGGGAGCTCACTCCTTTTCGGTTGACCTCACCGCCGACGAAATTTCCGCCACTGGCGGTCGTCGGCGGTTCGCCCTCTTCCATACCGAACACAGAGCACTGCTGCCTGTCGGCAGCAGTGCAAAGATACTTTGCAATATTGAACAATGATTGGATTGGCAATTCTGATTGACAGGAGGTGCTAGGTACCTCCTTGATTGTTTTGATGCACTGGAAGCATAGCATGACAAGGATGCTGCAGGCACGGCGAAGCCGCTGAGTCCTTGACTGGGTATGCTGACTGTGCTTAACCTGGTTTTATTTCATAATGAACATAGAGAGATGCTTTCAGAAAAATTTTCTTTGCATTTTTGGAATCAGATGATATAATCGCACTCACCCTACAGATCTGGAGAAGTACAGTATGTATATTACAAGTGAGAAGCTGAAAAGCAGGATTGAAGAAATAGCACGGGAAGTAAATGAACGGTTTGATCGTCATATTTTGCTGGAAGAGTATATCGGGCTTCCTTACTTCGGGCAGGTTATTCTGCGGTTTATGCTGGAGGAGGAAAATTATACGGTGGAGGATCTGGACCGGTATGAACGGGAGTTGTATCAGATCGTCGGCGATGAATTCCTTGTGGATTTCATGGGAAGCGTTTACCGGAAGGTCGGAGTGGACTACTCCGATTTGGGTAAGATCTTCAGGGCCATGGAAGCGGAATACAGGGATGAGGTTGTTGCGCCTTCCATTCACAGCGAGGGGATCCGGGAGGACGCAAGGGAGCTGCTGAAAGCAGCGGGAATGGATCCGGACCAGAAGGTCTGGGAAATCCAGCTGGAAGATGGATGTTATGCCCTGCTGCTTCTGGGGAAGGAAAACCGGGAGATCCTGGAGATGCAGGAGCCGGTTCGGCTGTTTGTGCAGGAGGCCGGAGAAATAGAATGTACAGGGGTGATCAAAGCGGCGATGCGGTGTAAAAGACTCGGAGTCTCCCTGGGCAGGCTGATGATGGAAATGAGTCGATGACAGGAGAAAACCGTATGGAAAGTACCAGGCTGCTGATCCGGCGGATGGAGAAAGTGGATGAAGCATCCTTTGTCAGCGGGATTGCCGACAGGGCACTGCGGATTGCCTACGGGTTTCCGGCGGATATGGATGACGCGGTGTCCGCGAAAATCTTTGAGCGCTTCTTCTGCTTGAACAACAGTTATTCGCTGGTGGAGAAAGATTCTGGTGCGGTGATTGGATTCCTGCTGGAAGTGGAGCCGGAGCTGCCGGAGAATCTGAGGACGGGATTGCCGGAGAGAGGGAGAACCCTGGCTTATGCGATTTTCCCGCCTTACCAGCGGAAGGGATATATGCTGGAAGCCCTGCAGGCGGTGATTCCGGAACTGTTCCGGTGTGCGGGAGTGGAATACATACACTGCGGACACTTTGAGGAGAACATTCCCAGCCGGGAACTGCTCCGCAAACTGGGATTCCGGGAGTATGCCAGCCATCAGAACCGGGACAAACTGATTATTGATGAAATACTGCGGCGAGGGGTATGAGAACACCTGGATGCCGTGGATATAAAAGGAGGGATCAGGACATGAAAACAACCTCACTGTCGATTGCCAACTACTGCGTACCCTGCCATTCTTTTTGCCGGTATTGCCTGCTGGCATCCTGCGGGAAAGCTACAGGGGTGGATTACAAGGCAGGAGAAGCATTGGGCGGCAGGATTATCCGGGAAATGAAAGAAGCACGCCCTGATCTTAATTGCAGTTATTATATCGGCTACTGCATGGACACACCGGATCTGCAGGAATTCCTGCGCTTCAACCGGGAGTATCAGGGACCTGCAGCCAAGTTCCTGCAGATGAACGGGTTTGCCTTCCGGGAGGAGCCGGAACTGGCGGAGCTGATGGAGAGCATCCGTGAAAACGGTGTGGAACTCATCGATCTGACTTTCTACGGCACCGAGGCGTATCATGACCGCTTTGCCGGGAGAAAGGGAGACTTCCGGTTTCTGCTCCGGATGCTGGATCAGGCGGTAAAAGCCGGCCTTCAGGTGAATGTGAGCATTCCCCTGATCCGGGAGAACCTGTCCCAGATACCGGAACTCTATGAAATGTTGTCCGTCTACCCGCTGTACCGGTGCGCCTGCTTCCTGCCGCACAGCAAGGGGCGGGGCAGTACCATATCGGAACAGCGGATCACGAAGCAGGAGTTTGAACAGCTGCCGGAAAAGATCCGGAATTCGTTTTCCCGGATGAAGCACAGGACGGAAACGGAGTGGATTGCCTCCGGGGAAACGGCAGAACCGGTTGATCGGGGTCTGATCCTGGTACTGACGCCGGAGAATTTTGAAAAGTACAACCGGATGAGCGGGGCGGAGATCCTGGCGGAGCTGGAAGCAATGGATGACCGGTATCTGCAGGAAATGCCTTCGGTTCAGGAGCTGGCCCGGATGTATGGAGATCCGCAGAACCAGCAGCTGTTCAGGATCAGGGACCTGGCGCTGATCTGGCAGCAGCGGCATATTGCTGAAACCGGAAACCGGATTTATGATATGCACGATGAAACCCATTCCTTCAGCGTGCATCTCCGGGAGGATGAACTATTGATCAACAGGATGGTAGTGGAAAATGAAAACGGAAGAAATAAAGATTGAACTGTATACCAAAGAACGGATTCCGGACGTGCTGGCGTTTGAAAAACAGCTGCGGGCGGAGGAAGACGTGTGGGGCTGGGAGATCGATGATGCTTATATCAAAAGCGTGACGGACAGTTTCGATGATCCCCGGTTTCAAAACGCCCTTTCCCTGCTGGCTTACATCGGGGAACAGGTGGTGGGCCGGATTGACGTGGTGCGGATTCCCTCCTATTTCGACGGAACCGTCAAAGCTTACCTGGACTGGATCTGCGTGCTGAAGAGCGCCCGGCATAAGGGCGTGGCTCAGGCGCTGATGAACGAAATGCGCAGCAGGCTGAAAGCGGAAGGCATTGATACGCTGATCGCGCTGACAGCCAGCAATGACGAAGCCCAGCGGTTCTACAAATCCGTTCCGGATTCGTCCATGCATGATATCGGCATCTGGATTGATATCAAATAAACAGATAGAAAGAAAAGGAATCGCCTGATGCTTCAGGCGGTTCCCTTGTTTATATCAGGATTAAATGACATTCGGTATTTCATCCACAGTGCGCGGGATATCAGTCGGGAAGTATACGGCCATTTCTTCATCGGTCATTTGGAAGAATTCCCGGATGAAGTTATACAGCCGGGTGGGCCGCTTGCGTATGACATTCCGCAGCCGGGCAACGCGCTGCTCCCAGTATTTCCAGGCCTCTTCCGGATTGGTCGGCACGTCAAACATGACTTGCTTGTCATAGAAGGGTGCCCAGCGATCGATATGCGCTTTCATGCCGGGTTCGATCCAGGCGACGCAGGCGTCCACTTCGCTTTCCATGACGCTGGATGTAAGCGAATAGAACAGGTTCCCCAGCTTGGTAAAGAAGAGGTCTTTGTACTTGTCCACGGAAAGGATCTTCAGGAAGGTGGTGTTGTTAATCGCTTTTTGTCCCATTCCTGCTTCCTTCAGGTAGCTTTGTACGGAATTGAAGCCGGAATCATACAAGCCGTAGTCAAGATCTTCAATCAGGCACTTCCATTTTCCGCCCGGAACCCGGTATACCCTTGCGTGACCGATATCGCTGTTTCCAAAGTACATTTCCACGGCCAGCCAGTCCAGGAAATTATCGATATCCACTTCCTGCTCCAGGTATTCCAGATCCGCCGGGTTTTCCGCGGGATTGCCGGCTTTCAGGGTTTTGAGCAGCTCTTTGTATTCCTTATTCGGTCCCTGGATGCTGCTGCCATTCATGGTCAGGATCGAAACGCTGTCCGCCAGTTCATCCGATACATTTTCATACCGGCAGACGGTATGGCCGTCAATGGCTTCCCGCATGTTGTACATGCCCCAGTATTCGTCGTTCAGGTATACCTGGACCGGCCGCCAGGCCTGGGTCAGCAGCTTCGCGTCCGTGTGCCTGTCAATCAGGCGGTGCTGCAGGCTGTCCTGGATCCGGGTAAACATGCTGTCGTTTCCGGCATTCCGCAGCAGGAGAGAGGGATAGGATGCAGCGGATCTGTCGTCAAACAGCGGGAAATCAAAGGATCCGTCCGCCGCGTCAATCAGGAACCCTTTCTGCGGCATATCCAGGGCGAAGTCCCCGTCCAGGCAAAGTTTGACCTGATCCTTGAACAGGACTGCACCCTCATCGCTGCGGTAGACCAGTTCGCCGTCCACTTTGACGCCCGCGTCCTTCATTTTCCTGTAGACCGTATTTTTGAAGGGCAGGTTTTTCTTATCAACATTTTCGCCCTCTGTCAGGATGCCGGTTTCGCTGTTCCACAGCAGATCGGGTTCCACATACAGGTCAATGCGGTCCAGGGGAAGGGTTTCCGGCTGTGTGGCTTTATCCGTAATGACGGCCGCGGGAAGCCCGGGGGTTTCTTCGCTGCCGACCGGCTGCGTGACGACGTCCGGGGTGATGCTGCCGACAAAGCCGTGGCGCTGGGCAGCCCAGAATCCGGTGATCAGCACCAGCACGGCCGCGACGGCCAGTACCGGCCTGAACCAGGCGCTTGTATGATGACGTGCCGGGGTAAACGCCGGCGGAATCATGGTTTCAGTGTTTCCGTTTATAACAGTAATCAAAGGATCTGCCTCCTTCTTCGTTTGCTCCAGGATTTCTGTTTCCTGGGAAGGAAGCCGGTCCAGCCAGGACAGGTTGTCACGGACCGCTTTATGAATGCGTTCCTGTGCTTTGCGTTCATCCATTGTGATCGTCGCTCCCTTCCAGTTCATTCCTGAGTCTGATGCAGGCCCGCCTGCATCTTCTTGATACGGCAGAAGGTGTGATTCCCAGAATTTCTGCTGTTTCCTGTATGTCATATCCCTGGACGTACCGAAGGGTAACCGCTTCCCGGTGCTTCCGGGGCAGGTTCAGGACGGCCTGGGTCAGCGCGGCGTTTGTTTCATCCGGCTGCTCTGCGGGTATCCGGAGGTCTTCCGGCTGAACATACCGGTTCATGTGCGTAACCCAGGGGCTGCGAAGATGATCCCGGCAGATATTCACCGCGATTCTGGCCAGCCAGGCTTTGGCTTTGGCCTGGTCATGCAGATCGTCCAGATGGGTATATGCTTTGAGGAATGTATCCTGTACGGCGTCTTTGGCAAGCTCCGTCTCGCGCAGGTACAGATAGCAGATTCTCAGGATGTCTTTTTCGTATTGACGGATCAAGACGGTCAGTCTTTCCCTTTTTGCAGAATCCGGGCCCTGGATTCCTGTCACCGACTTCACCTCCCACATATATATGACGGAATAAAACGCCGTAATTTGACTTTTGATTTCAAAAAATCTGAAAAGGACACAAAGCAACCCGGAACGGAAGCCCCGTTCCGGGTGCAGCAGGTGCATTATACAATATCTTTGCGGGAGATGCACAGGCCTGATGATTAATTGTCTTTCCTGGATTTGAAGTCTTCCTCAATCTTCCGTTTCCAGCCGCGGCCCAGCGGCGCGCAGGCGCGGACCGTCCGGACCGCTTCAGAGACCTCGGAATAGTTCAGTGCCTGGCCCTGGGCGTCATTGCAGAAGTTCACGGCCCGGTCCTCATTAATTCCGAAACGGGCGGCCGTCTCCACAGCGTCGATGTTTGCTCCCAGGAAGAGGAATTCCCAGCCGTATTTTTCCTTCTGCCGCTGGACCATGCTTTTGACCTTGTCGCTGGTATAGTGGCGGCTGGCGTTTTCCATGCCGTCTGTGGTAATGACGAAGATGGTGTGCTCCGGCCGGTCTTCCTCCCGGGCGTATTTGTGGACGTTGCCGATATGGTGGATGGCTCCGCCGATGGCGTCGATCAGGGCGGTGCAGCCGCCGACGTAGTACTGCCGATCCGTCATCGGTTCAATCTTCTGCAGGTCCACACGGTCATGGATAACGTGGCTTTCATCGGAAAACAGCACGGTGGAGACCAGGGCTTCGCCTTCTTCCTTCTTCTGCTTTTCGATCATGCCGTTGAAACCGCCGATGGTATCAGCCTCCAGTCCGGACATGGAACCGCTCTTGTCAAGGATGAAGACCATTTCTGTCAGATTCTTTTTCATAATAAAATCCCTCCGGTCCGTATTCTGTCAGGGTCTTTTTCAACCCTGCATCCAGATCATAACGGAAACCGGAGGGGAAAGGGTCGCCCGTCAGGCGACAAATCAGCCCATGCCGGAGCCGAGCAGCGGCATATCCAGGCCGAAGAGTACCTCGTTGATGTCGTAGATATTATAGATCCGGTGCTTGATGCAGTATTCCAGGACAAGATCGAACTCGCTGCTGCGGGTCAGGGCGAACCCGGCCTTCTTCAGCAGGGTCTTTGTCTCCGGCAGGGTAAGCTCCAGCGCGACCGCAAAGGCGAGCACGGTGGGTTTGCTGGGTTTATAGGCGGGATTGGAACGGATTTTGCTGAAAAGTTTCCGGTCCACGTTGGCTTTCTTGTAGCACTGGGCGTCTGTCATGCCGCGTTCGTCGATCAGCCGGAGCAGGGCCTGGGAAAAGCCTTCGTCCGTCTGCTTCAGGATTTCCTTCCAGTCAGGCGCAAGAGAGGGAGCCGGGGCAGGGGCAGATGCCTGGACTTTCGGTTCCGCTGCTTCCGGACAGGAGTTCCCCATAAGGGGCTGGCAGATCTCCATGTCATAGTCCAGCGCGGTCGTTTCATCCGAATGCCAGAGGTTTTCACGGATGTTTTCCCTTCTTCTCCGGATGCGGGTTTCGGCATAGACGTCGTCAATGTATTCCTTCACATCGCGGAACAGCTTTTTGCTGTTCAGGAAGGAGTCGCGTCCGAACACGACAAGATAGACCATCAGGTCATGGTCCATCAGGAAGCCGGTAATGGTTTCCACGGCCACAGCCATGGCCTGGTCTCCGGGATAGCCGTAGGCACCGGCGGATATCATGGGGAAGGCGACGCTCTCACAGCCGTTTTCCACAGCCAGCTCCAGGGAATGACGGTAGCAGGCGGAAAGCAGTTCTTTTTCGCCGCTGTGTCCGCCGTACCAGATGGGGCCGACAGTGTGGATCACATACCGGGCAGGCAGCCGGTAGCCTTTGGTAATCTTTGCCTCGCCGGTTTCACAGCCGCCGAGGGTGCTGCATTCCGCCAGCAGTTCCGGACCCGCGGCGCGGTGAATGGCGCCGTCCACACCGCCGCCGCCCAGCAGGGAACGGTTGGCCGCGTTGACGATGGCGTCCACATTCATTTTGGTGATATCATTTCTGACAATTTCGAAGGGCATGAGGACTCACTCTCCTTCCTGGGATCATTGTAGCAGAGCATTTGCGGAGGTTGCAAGTCCGGGACGGATTTCACTCGACAAGGCAGGGTTTTCATTGTATCGTATAGGAAGAGTATCAGACACTGAAGGAGCACAGCACTTATATGAGAATCATCTTTGTCCGTCACGGTGAACCGGATTACGCGCATGACTGCCTCACGGAGATGGGCAGGCTGCAGGCGGTGGACGCCGCGGAACGTCTCCGGAATGAAGGCATTGAAGAAATATTTTCCTCTCCGCAGGGCCGGGCGGCTGAAACTGCGGCGGCAACGGCGGATTTGCTGAAACGGCCGGTACAGACCCTGGATTATATGCGGGAATTGCACTGGGGCAGCATTGACGGAACTCCGCTCCCGTCGGACGGCCATCCCTGGGACCTGGCGGACCTGATGGCGGAGGAAGGCTGGGACCTGACAAATCCCGGCTGGCGGGAACACCCGTATTTCAGGAATAACCAGGTGACCGCGAATGCGGACCTGGTGGCGGAAAAAACGGATGAATGGCTGCGCACGCTCGGCTATGAGCGGGAAGGCGCGTTCTACCGGTGTGTGAGGCCGGACAACCGGCAGAAAACCGTGGCGCTGTTCAGTCACGGCGGCTCTTCCGCCGCGGCAATCGGGCATATCCTGAACCTGCCGTTTCCCTATGCCTGCGGCTTGTTCCATCTGGAGTTCACCGGCATTACCATCATCCGGCTGGACAGGAATCCGGGCTCCCGGCGGCTGCCCTGCCTTGAGCTGGCCAATGACGGACGCCATATTCACGGCCCTCATTACCACCGGCTGAACAATATGTAAGGACCGGAGGGACAGAGTATGATCGCAAGGGACAGACTGAGGAAAGCAATCCTGCTGCTGGCGGTGCTTCTGCTGCCGGCATGGACCGTTTCTGCGTCCGCGTCCGGCGAATGGCTGGCTTTCTCCGGGGAGAATGATCCGGCGGAACTGCTCTGTCCTGTCCAGGAATATACCGGCACAGTCCGGATCACCTTCCTGGGAGACTGCACCCTGGGCGGGGAGGAGAAAACCCGGAACGCGGCCCGGGGTTTTAACCGGGTGATTGAACAGAACGGGATGGAATATCCCTTCCGGAACCTGATGACCCTCACTGCCGGGGATGACCTGACGGTGGCCAATCTGGAGGGGGTGCTTTCAGACCGGGATCTGTCCAAAGTCAAAAAGACGTATAATTTCAAGGGCTCTACGGCCTATACGGAAATCCTGAAGGCGGGCTCCGTGGAGTGCGTCACCCTGGCCAACAATCATTCCCATGACTATGATACTGCCGGATACCTGGATACGAAGGCGGCGCTGGATGCTGCCGGTATCGCTTATTTCGGCACGGACTGCACGGCGGTCTGGAAGAATGAGGACGGCCTGATGATTGGCTTCCTGGGCGTATCCGGATCGCTTTCCGGCAACCGGGCGAAGGATTATGCAAAGCGGGCGGACTTTCTCCATGCTGCCGGCTGCGCGGCAGTGATTACGGTGATGCATGCCGGGACGGAATACGCGTCCGAACCGGACGGCTATCAGCAGCAGATTGTAAACCGGGCCCTGGACTGCGGCACGGACCTGATCATCGGCCATCATCCCCATGTGGTGCAGGGCTGGGAGGAACGGAACGGTGTGCCGGTGGTCTACAGCCTGGGCAACTGTGTTTTCGGCGGCAACACCAACCCGAAGGATCACGACGCGCTGGCAGTGCAGGCGGAGCTTTCCTTCCGGGAGGGGGAGCTGGAAGAAATCACCCTGCGTTTCTATCCGCTCTCTGTTTCCGGTGAACCCGGGCGCAACGATTATTCACCGGTGCTGCTGGAGGGTGCGGACGCGGAGCGGGTGCTGAAAAAGATGGAGGAATCCACCGGGGTGTCTCCGGGCAGCTTTGATCCGGACGCGGGCGCGGTGGTCAGCGTTTCCGTAAAGCATTGAAATAACCTGCCTGCCGGGAAACCGGCAGGTTTTCTGTCCTGTCCGGCATTGCTGAGGACCGGGAAGGATGGTATAATCCAGACAGAAACGGATGCATTCTGAAACATTGACATACAGCAGGAGGGATGAAGATGAAGAAGATCATGTGTATGCTGACCGCTTTGCTGATGGCGCTGGCGCTGCTGTGCGGCCCGGCGGCTGTGCCCGCGGCCCGGGCGGAGGAGGAATACACCCTGCCCCGGGAGGAGGGGACGCGCCAGCTGACCTTCTACTGGCAGGATGAGGAAGCGGATTACAGTACCTGCGACATGTGGATCTGGTATCCCAACGCGGACGGCCACGGGTACCTGTTCCATCCCTGCGCCTACGGGGTGAAGGTCGTGCTGAACGTACCGGAAGATGTCAGCGAGGTGGGCTTTATCGTCCGCCGCAGGTGTTCGGATCCCGGCGGAGCAAGCTGGGGCGAGGCGACCAAGGACTATGACGGCGACCGCTACGCTGAAATCACCGGGGACACAACAGAGGTCTACCTGCTGCCCGGAGATGAGAACCAGTACAAGAGCAACGACGGCGGCGTGACGCTGTACCAGGAGAAGAAAATGACGATGGCAGGCATTGTGGAGCTGAACCAGATTCAGTATTACCTGAATCCGGCGGTACGGCTCGAGTCCATGGACCAGGTGACGGTGACTGAACAGGAAACCGGCAGGAAACTGGAAGTGACCGGTCTTTCCAGCCTGAACAACAGCGTGATCGCCGGCAAGATCACCGTCGGGGAAGAGCTGGACCTGACCCGCTCCTATACAGTGCAGATTGAAGGGTATGACGCGATCACCGCGGTGCCTACCAATGTCTTTGATTCAGCCGCTTTCGCGGAAAAGTTCAACTATGACGGGGATGACCTGGGCGCCATACCCGGGGAAAACGGCACCGTCTTCAAGGTCTGGGCACCGACGGCTTCCCGGGTGGTGCTGAACCTGTTTGAGGCCGGCGACGGCGGGGAAGCGTATGACCACGTGGAGATGACCCGGGGAGAGAAGGGCGTCTGGAGCGCGGAGACGACCTGCGGCAAGGGAACCTACTACACCTATTCGGTCACAACGGTTGTCGGGGAGCAGGAAGCGGTGGATCCCTACGCGAAGGCAGTCGGCGTGAACGGAGACCGGGGCATGGTGATTGACCTGGATGCCACGGATCCGGAAGGATTCGGAGAGGATGCCTTCATTGACAGCATCAACGCCTACAACGAAGCGGTGATCTGGGAAGTGCACGTCCGTGATTTCTCCAACAAGCTGGCTTCGTCGGCTTATCCGGGCAAGTACCTGGCCTTTACCGAACACGGCCTGAAAAATGCTTCCGGAGAACCGGCGGGCGTTGACTACCTGACGGATCTGGGGATTACCCACGTGCACCTGCAGCCGGTATATGACTACGCCACCGTGGACGAATCCTCCAATGAACCGGAGTTCAACTGGGGCTATGACCCGAAGAACTATAACGTGCCGGAAGGAAGCTACTCCACGGATCCGTTCCATGGGGAAGTCCGCATTAAGGAATTCAAGCAGATGGTACAGGCGCTGCACCAGAGCGGGCTGGGCGTGGTCATGGACGTGGTGTATAACCACACCTATGACGGCAACTCCTGCCTGAACCGGATTGTGCCGTATTACTATTATCGCTTCGATAACCGGGGCGGCTGGTCCAACGGCTCCGGCTGCGGAAACGAGACCGCCTCGGAACGCCCCATGTTCCGGAAGTACATGGTGGACTCCGTCCGCTACTGGGCGGAGGAATACCATGTGGACGGTTTCCGCTTTGACCTGATGGCGCTGCATGATGTCCAGACCATGCAGGAAATCGAGGCTGCGGTGCATGCTGTGAATCCCCGGGCAATCCTTTACGGGGAAGGCTGGACCGGCGGCACGACGCCCCTGATGGAAAACCGGCGGGCGAGCCAGGCGAATATCAAGAAGGTTACGGCTTCCGAGGGCGCCATCGGCGCGGTCGCAGTATTCAACGACGCGATCCGGGACGGCCTGAAGGGCAGCGTGTTCAACGCGAAGGACCGGGGCTATATCAGCGGAATCATCAGCAAGAATACCGCCGGACAGGTGGTCTTCGGACTGACCGGCGGTGTGAAGAACACAATGGTATCCTGGTCTGTGCCGGGCAACGGCGTCATCAACTACATGGCCTGCCATGACAACCATACCCTGTATGACCGGCTGCTGGCTTCCTGCTCCGTTGATTCGGAGGAGGACCGGCTGAAGATGAACCGCTTCGGTACCTCCATCATTATGATCGGCAAGGGTATTCCCTTCTTCCTGGCCGGTGAGGAGATGCTGCGTTCTAAGGGCGGAGACTCCAACAGCTATAAGTCTTCGGATGAAGTGAACAATATCCGCTGGGATGACCTGACGGCAGGCAGCGCCAATATGGCTATGCGGGATTTCTACCGCGGCCTGATTGCGATGCGGAAGGCGAATCCGTTCCTGACCGGCGGGGAGATTGCCTGTGAGGTGCTGGAGGATAACGCGATCGAAGTCCGCTGGACAGAGGATGAAAAGCTGATAGCCTATGCCCTGGTCAATCCCAAAGCTGACCGGGAGGTGACCCTGCCGGAGGGCGAATGGCAGGCGCTGCTGTATAACGAAACCATCGATCCGGAAGGCACGCAGACCCTCAGCGGAACGGTGACGGCGGCGGAGCGTACGGTGCTGCTGGTCCGGGCTAAATAAAGAAGGATAAGGAAAGCATGAGAAGTATACTGATTAAGGACACAACCCGGGAGGAACGGGCGGCTATTGTGGCGGAAGCCATCGGGAATACCGAGGGCGCCTGTGACGGCTGCGCACCCGGATTCATCCGGATGTATGAGGACTATATTGAAGGCCGTCTGGAACTCCGGGAGGTGAACGCGGCCTTCCGTGCCGGCTATGTTTCCGGCGGGGAAGGTCCGGAAAAAACCGGATGTGAAATGATGTAAGGAAAACCAAAAGCTGCCGGGCAACCGGCAGCTTTTTGACACCCGTCCCGGCTTGCTTATTCCTCTTTAACCCCCTATAATGGGTGCAGGAAAAGAGGTGTGTGAACCGTGCGGCGGGAGAGGAATCAGTACATTTTTGCTTCGGAGCTCAACAGGAGAAACCGGAGCCATCATTTCCGCAACGCGGTTCTGATCCTGCTGCCGATGCTGATCATTTTGCTGTGGGCGTTTAACGCTACGATTGCCCGCAGCGTGCTGCTTCGCGAGGAAAAGCTGACCATCCTGGACCTGCCGCCGGATCTGGAGAATTTCTCCATCCTGCATATCAGCGATCTTCACGGTGCACGGTTCGGCGAAGAACAGAAGGGCATCAAAAACGCACTGGGGGATACCCGGTATTCCTGTGTGGTGATGACCGGCGATATGCTGGGCGAGGACGGGGACGTTGAGCCCCTGCTGGAACTGATCCGCCTCATGCCCCACGATACGCCGAAGTACCTGATCCCCGGCGACACGGACGGATCGTTTATTGAGACAAGGGCGCACAGCAGCCTTTCCGTATATACCGACTGGGCGGAAAAAGTCCAGGCGGCCGGGGTGACTATCCTGGACAAGCCTGCGCTGATTACCCGGGAAAAGGGCCGGCTCTGGCTTGTGCCGGAAGAACTGTACGCATTGGACCTGCGGGGAATGCAGAGCACCCTTGAACAGCAGGCGGACGAACTGGGCCGCCGGGCTGCTTCACTGACGGCGGATGACGCGGCGCGGATGCGCTCGCTGGAATATGAGAAACAGCGGATTGAATCCGTGAAGGAAATCAAGAAAGAATTCACGACTGAAGATATCCAGGTGGTGCTGACCCATACCCCGCTGAGTGAAGATTATGTTGCGGATATGATCGCCTGGTCGGAAAAGGACGATGCGTTTTCCATGCGTTACTCGTCCCTGATCCTGGCCGGGCATTACAACGGCGGGCAGTGGCGTATTCCCTTTGTCGGCGCGATCTATGTGCCGGAACTGGGCTGGCTCCCGAAGGATGACCTGATCCAGGGACTCAGCTACCTTTCCGGCATTCCCCAGTACATCAGCCCGGGCATGGGTTCGGATCCCCATTATGAGCACCAGCCGGGCAGAATTTTCAACAATCCTGTAATCACAAAGATTACACTGACCAGGAAAGCAGAGAGATAATATCATGTTTCGTATTCACCGGGAGGGACGGGGACGTCGTGAAATCAACATGACGGAAGGCCCGCTTCTTCCCCGGATCCTTGCCTTTTCGGGACCGCTGATCCTGACGGGTATCCTGCAGCTTCTGTATAACGCGGCGGATGTGATTGTGGTGGGCAACTATGCCGGCCATGAAGCGCTGGCCGCGGTTTCCTCCACCGGCTCGCTGATCAACCTGCTTGTGAATGTTTTTATGGGCTTGGGCGTCGGCGCGAGCGTGGCGGTTGCCCGGAATTACGGTGCCCGGGATGTAAAGGCGCTGCGGAAGGCAGAGCATACGGCCATGACGCTGGCGCTGTTCATGGGTATCGCGGTGGGCGCCTTTGGCTTCCTGGCAGCCCGGCCGCTGCTGCAGATGATGGATTCCCCGCCGGACGTGATTGACGGGGCTACGCTCTATGTGAAGATCTACTTCCTGGGCATGCCCGCCAATATGCTGTACAACTTCGGCGCGGCGACAATGCGGGCAGTCGGGGATACAAAGCGCCCCATGGTTTACCTGATGATTTCCGGCCTGGTGAATGTGCTGCTGAACCTGCTGCTGGTGATCGTGTTCCATATGGATGTGGCTGGTGTGGCGATTGCCACCGTGGCCAGCCAGATAGTCAGTATGGTGCTGGTACTGCTGTGCCTGTTCCGTACCCGGGGCGTAACCCAGCTGAATCTGCGGGAATGCCGGATTGACGGAAAGAGCCTGAAGGAGATCCTGCGCATCGGCCTGCCGGCAGGCTTGCAGGGCAGCCTTTTCTCCATTTCCAATGTGCTGATCCAGTCCTCGGTCAATTCCTTCGGCTCCCTGGTGGTTGCCGGAAACGGTGTGGCCTCCAATATCGAGGGCTTTGTCTATACGGCGATGAATGCCCAGCATCAGGCGGACATGACCTTTGCCAGCCAGAATTACGGGGCAGGTAAGGCGGACCGGGTACGGAAGACGCTCTGGTGCTGCCTGGGCATCGTCACGGTGATCGGGCTTTCCATGGGCCTGCTGATCCTGCTGTTCGGCGCGCCGCTGATGAGCCTGTACAATTCCGAGGCACAGGTGATTTCGGACGGCCTGGTGCGTATGGGCATCATTATGCCGACTTATTTCCTCTGCGGACTGATGGACGTGATGGTCGGCCAGCTGCGGGGTATCGGTTATTCCATTATGCCGATGATCGTATCCCTGACCGGGGCCTGCCTGCTGCGGATTGTCTGGATTATGACAATCTTCGCGCAGAACCATAC
The DNA here is from genome assembly GCA_017569305.1 of Clostridiales bacterium FE2011. NCBI lineage: Bacteria > Bacillati > Bacillota > Clostridia > Eubacteriales > Clostridiales bacterium FE2011. Next base: position 1,923,214 of record CP069418.1, read on the forward strand.
CCTGACGACCCTTTATATGTCCTATCCGGTTTCGTGGTTCGTGACCTTCGCGATCCACTTCCTCTGCTATATGCTCGTGGCCCGGAAGCGGCTGGATAAGCTGACCGCGCCGACGCCGGGCTGACACGTCTGAAGGAGGGCGGAACCATGGATGCTGCGGTATCTGCTGCCCGGGAAAAACTGAAGAACGTCACGCCGCTGAAGAAAGACTGCGGCCGTGTTTGCGGTGCCCGTTGCTGCCGTCCCCTGGAAGGGGAGGAAACGGGCATGCTTCTTTTTCCGGGGGAGGCGGAGGCTTACGCGGACAGGGAAGGATGGGTTGTCCGCCATGCCGCACAGGGCGATATTGTGGTCTGCCCCGGCACCTGTGACCGGGAGGAGCGTCCGCTTTCCTGCCGGCTGTTTCCGCTCCTGCCCCTGATCGGGGACGACGGGGCAATCCGGGTGGTGACGGATCTGCGGGCCAGGGCGGTCTGTCCGCTGGCCCGGCAGGGGAAAAGCGCGCTGGATCCAGAGTTCATTGACGCGGTCCGGGAAGCCGGTGAACTGCTGGCGCAAAGCGAGGAGCAGGCGCTGTTCCTGGATGTGCTGGAGGCAGAACAGGAAGAACTGAAAAGCCTGCGAAAGGCGTTTCTGAATCGGAAATAACAACTGTCGTTGAGGTGAATGGTTTTTGGGTTGAGGACGGGACTGGAGGTGGCGAAGCATGTTTGAACAGGTGAAGGCGGAACGGGAAGTATACGGAAACGGTGAAAACCTGCTGGTATGCGGCAGTGTGATGAAGCTGCCGGATGAGATCCGGGCGCTGGCCGGAAAGGCACAGTGCGTCTATGTGGATCCGCCCTTTATGACAGGGGAGAAGTTCATGCGCCGCCGGCCTTACGGCGAGAAGGGCTGGAAGACAGGAACGCCCGCACCGCGCTATCCGGCCTATGAAGACCGGTATACCAGTGAGAAACAGTACCTGCGCCTGCTCCGGCGGGTGATTTCCGTTGCCAAAACCCTTCTGAATGATACCGGCGTCTTTTATCTCCACCTGGACTGGCGTATGTCCGCGCCTGCCCGGCTGATGTGCGACCGGGAATTCGGCAAGACCCGATTCCTCAATGAGATTATCTGGAGCTATGAAAGCGGCGGCCGGGCGAAGAAGTACTTCTCCCGCAAACATGACGTTATTCTCCTCTACGCCAAATCCAAAGATTATTTCTTTGACCTGACCCGGGTGCCGCTGGCCCGCGGGGACGGAAAGCGGAACCATATGGCCCGCGGCAGGGATGAACAGGGCCGTCTCTTCTCCTATATCACCTCCAACGGCAAGGAGTACCGCTATTATGATGACGAGCCGGTTTATCCCGGAGACGTCTGGAATGATATCAGCCATCTGCAGCAGCGGGATCCGGAACGGACCGGATACGCGACCCAGAAACCGCTGAAGCTGCTGGAGCGGCTGCTGCTCCCGGTGACCAACCCCGGGGACCTGGTGGTGGATCTGTGCTGCGGCAGCGGTACGGCGCTGGAAGCCGCCCAGAAGCTGGACTGCCGTTTCGCCGGCCTGGACCTGAATCCGGAAGCCGTGGCAATCACTTTGTCCCGGCTGAAACCGGAGAACCTGACGGTGCTCTGCCCCTGCGGCGGAAAGGCGGAATTGCTGGCGGAGAATGAGGAGAACCGCTTCCGGATGGACGGACTGGAGGTTTCCCATCCCGCGTTCCCGGCCCGGACAACTCCGCTGGACAACCTGGAAAGCTGGGAGACAGGCATCCTGGAAGACGGCGTTTTCCGGGCGGATCAGTGCTTCCGGCGCAGCTACCGTTATCCGGAACTGCAGCAGCTCCTGAAGACGGAAAAACCGGTATCCGCGATTATGACCACGGACGCCGCGGGTATCCGCCGGGCATTTGAAATAAAATAAGTTGTGTGATCGTCGTTCCCACTCTGTTGTCGCCTGACGGCTCAACAATCGTGGACTCCTGTAACAAAGGATTTGTTGTCCCAAATTGAAATTTGGACAAATCCGTTTGTTCCCCTTGTCTTTTATGAAAACCGATGATACGATACATTTGAGATCCGGCGGGAGTGATTCCCGCTGCAGAGATAAATGTGCATTTTGAATTGTGAATTTTGAATTGGAGGATCTGTACATGGCAGCGAAAAAACCCGCAAAAGCTGATAAGGCTCCCGTCTCCGAAGGCAGCAGCATTCAGGAAGAAAAGCTCAAAGCATTGGAGCACGCGCTGGCCGATCTGGACAAGCAGTTCGGTAAGGGTGCCGTGATGAAAATGGGAGCCGATGCGGTCAACCGCGATATCCCCGTGATTCCCACCGGCTGCCTGACCCTGGACTATGCCCTGGGCGTCGGCGGTATTCCGCGGGGCCGGATCGTTGAGATCTACGGACCGGAATCTTCCGGTAAAACCACCGTTGCCCTGCATGTGGTGGCGGAGGCGCAGAGGGCCGGCGGTATCGCCGCTTTCGTGGACGCGGAGCATGCCCTCGATCCCCTTTACGCGAAGAAGCTGGGCGTCAAAATTGACGAGCTCTACGTTTCCCAGCCGGATACCGGTGAGCAGGCACTGGAGATTACCGAAGCGCTGGTGCGCAGCGGCGCGCTGGATGTGGTGGTTATTGACTCCGTGGCTGCCCTGGTGCCGAAGGCTGAAATCGACGGTGAAATGGGCGACTCCTTCGTGGGCCTGCAGGCCCGCCTGATGAGCCAGGCCCTCCGTAAGCTGACCGGCGTGATCAACAAGACCGGCTGCGTGGCGATCTTCATCAACCAGCTGCGTGAAAAGGTCGGTGTGATGTACGGCAACCCGGAGACGACTCCCGGCGGCCGCGCGCTGAAGTTCTATTCCTCCGTCCGCCTGGATGTCCGCAAGGGTGAAGCCCTGAAGAACGGATCTGAAATCATCGGTAACCACACCAAGGTCAAGGTGGTCAAGAATAAAGTGGCTCCGCCTTTCCGCGTTGCCGAGTTCGATATCATCTACGGTGAAGGCATCAGCAAGGAAGGAACCCTGCTGGATATGGCCGTGGAGTACGGCATCATCACCAAGAGCGGCGCCTTCTTCTCCTATGGCGATCAGCGCCTGGCCCAGGGCCGGGACAATGCCCGCGTTTACCTGCGTGAGCATCCGGAACTGACCGCGGAAATCGACCAGAAGGTCCGCGCAATCCTCTTTGCGCCCAAGGACATGACCCCGGACGAGGCCAAGGCCGTGGAAGCCCAGAAGCAGGAAGAAGAGGACGATCTCGCCCTGCTGGATGAGGACATCTGATTTATTGAAGATACCGGATTAGCACTCTCGACACGAGAGTGCTAATTTTTTCTTGCAATTCATGTATCGGGGTGCTAAAATACGTGTGTCAAAAGGATTGAGGCCCGGCAAAGGACTGCCGGGCTTTCAGATAAAGGAGCGAGTTTTATGGCAATGAAGAAAGAAAAAGGTTCCGTATCGATTGACGCGCAAAATATAATGCCTGTGATCAAACGCTGGCTGTATTCTGACAAGGATATTTTCCTGCGGGAGGCGGTTTCCAACGCCTGTGACGCTATCACCAAGTTCCGGATGCTCCATCCGGACAGTGAGGAAGCCATGAGCGTGACTGTCACCGTGGATAAGGAAAAGAAAGAGATCCGGATTGCCGATACCGGTATCGGCATGACCGCGGATGAAGTCCGCAAGTACATCAACCAGGTGGCTTTCTCCGGCGCGGCGGAGTTCATGAAGCAGTTTGAGAACGAGAAGCCGGAGGAGAAGGGCGATATCATCGGCCACTTCGGCCTGGGCTTCTATTCCGTCTTCATGGTCAGTGACAAGGTGGAAATCCAGACCCTCAGCAGCGAGGGCGAGGCGGAGCCGGTTCACTGGGTATCTGAGGACGGCATGAGCTTCGAGCTTTCCGGCGGCAAGCGCAAGGCCCACGGCACGGACGTTATCCTGCATATCACGGAGGAGGAAAAGGAATTCCTGGACGTGTGGAAGGTCCGGGAGGTCCTGAACCGCTACTGCGGCTACATGGCTTATCCGGTAATGCTGGAGGACGCCAACGCGAAGCCCGTGGAAAAGGACGTGCCTGTCGGGGATGAGAAGAACGAGGACGGCACGCCGAAGACCGAAAAGGTCATCGAGGTTCCGAAGCCCCAGCAGATCAACGAGACCGCGCCCCTGTGGCTGAAGAAGCCCTCCGACTGCAAGGACGAGGAGTATAAGGAGTTCTACCACAAGGTCTTCATGGACTTTGACGATCCGCTGTTCTGGATTCACCTGAACGTGGATTATCCCTTCAACCTGAAGGGCATCCTGTATTTCCCGAAACTGAAGAACGATTTCGGCACCCATGAAGGCCAGATCAAGCTTTTTGCCGGCCAGGTCTTCGTGGCGGACAACATCAAGGAAGTCATTCCCGAGTTCCTGATGCTGCTCAAGGGCGTCATCGACTGCCCCGACCTGCCCCTGAACGTCAGCCGTTCCTTCCTGCAGAACGACGGTTATGTGAAGAAGATCAGCGCCCACATCACCAAGAAGGTGGCGGACAAGCTGAACAGCCTCATGAACACCGAGCGGGAGACCTACGAAGGCTACTGGGACGATATCGCGCCCTTCGTCAAGTACGGCTGCATCAAGGACAGCAAGTTCTTCGACATGGTGAAGGATTCCATCCTCATGAAGAAGACGGACGGCAAGTACTCCACCATCGCGGAATACAAGGCTGCCAACTTTGACAAGACCGATAAGAAGGTCTATTACACCAACGATGAAAAGCGCCAGGCGGCTTCCGTCAAGCTGTATACGGACCGGGGCATTGAGGTCGCGGTCATGAGCACCCTGATCGACGGCAACTTCATGTCCTTCATGGAATACCAGGGCAAGGAGGAAGACCGGGTGACCTTCGCCCGGGTGGACGCGGACATCGACGGCCTGAAGGAAGAATCCGAGGAAGGCAAGGATCTGGACGCGGACAAGCTGCAGACCCTCTTCCGGGGCGCCCTGGGCAAGGACAACCTGGAAGTGAAGCTGGAATCCCTGGGCGACGCGGACATGACCGCCATGGTTACGGAAGACGAGCAGATGCGCCGCTATAAGGAAATGAGCCGCCTTTACGGCCAGAACTTCCCGATCCCGGACAGCTTCACCCTGGTGCTGAACCGCCGCAATGCCACCGTGCAGGCGCTGGCCCAGCGGGATCCGGAAGACGAAACCACCAAGATGCTCTGCTGCCAGGTCTACGACCTTGCCCGTATGGCAGCCCAGCCGCTGGAAGCGGAAGAAATCACCACCTTCCTGGACCGCAGCCGCAAGCTGTTGGCCATGCTGGTCAAATAACCTGTTATCACCGCGCGCGCCCGTTTCCGGACGCGCGCTTTTCAGTTGGGTTGCCCTGGAACGGAATGAATGATATGATGAGGCGGAAATCCGATATGCGGAAACAAACAGGGAGAATCATATGCTTGTTTTAAAGAATATCGTCAAGGACTATGCCGCCGGAGACGCGAAGGTTGAAGCGCTCCGGGGCGTTGACCTGGTCTTTGGTGAGAGTGAATTTGCCGCGATCCTGGGACCTTCCGGCTGCGGCAAGACCACGCTGCTGAATATCATCGGCGGCCTGGACCGGTATACTTCCGGGGATCTGATCATCCGCGGAAAGTCCACAAAGCAGTTTACGGAGCGGGACTGGGATACCTACCGGAACCATTCCGTGGGTTTTGTTTTCCAGAGCTATAACCTGATTCCGCACCAGACGGTGCTGGCCAATGTGGAACTGGCCCTGACCCTCTCCGGCGTCAGCCGGGAGGAGCGGCGTACCCGGGCGGTGGAAGCGCTGGAACAGGTCGGCCTCGGGGATCAGCTGAAGAAGAAGCCCAACCAGCTCAGCGGCGGCCAGATGCAGCGGGTGGCGATTGCCCGGGCGCTGGTCAACAATCCGGAAGTCCTGCTGGCGGACGAGCCCACCGGCGCGCTGGACAGCGAAACCAGTCTCCAGGTTATGGAGATCCTGCGCCAGGTGGCCAAAGACCGGCTGGTTATCATGGTCACCCACAATCCGGAGCTGGCGGATCAGTATGCCACCCGGATTATCAAGCTGCTGGACGGAAAGATCGTCAGCGACAGCGCCGCGGAAGGCGAGCGTACCGGATCCGGCGAGGCGGAACAGGGCGCTGATTCCCGGCGGAAAACTTCCATGGGCTTCCTGACGGCCCTGAACCTGAGCCTGAATAACCTGATGACCAAGAAAGGCCGGACGATCCTGACAGCCTTTGCCGGATCCATCGGCATCATCGGTATTGCGCTGATCCTGAGCCTGTCCAACGGCGTGAACCGGTATATTGAGCGGGTACAGCGGGATACCCTGTCCTCCTATCCGCTGCAGATAGACGAGCGAACCGTGGACATGACGGACACGGTGGCGGGACTCATGGATCTGGACCTGGAGGGCAAGGACCGGGCGGACGGCAAGGTGTACTCCGGCAGCCGCATGACCCAGCTGATGAGCTCCTGGATGAGCGGCGTCACGGAAAACGACCTGGCCGGTTTCAAGGCCTGGCTGGAGGATCCCGCCAATGATATTGAGCGGTATGTTTCCGGTATCAGCTATGAATACAACACACCGCTGCTCCTGTACCGCACGGACCTGGAAACACCCATCCAGGTCAACCCGTCCACGGTCATGGAATCCTCCGGTATGGCGGATATGATGAGCCTGATGGGATCGGGAACCGGTATCCAGGAAACGATGATGAATACCACCGCGCGCCGGATGAACGTGTTCACGCCCCTGCTGAACAATGACGAACTGCTGAAGTCCCAGTACGCTGTGCTGGCGGGCCGCCTGCCGGAGGCGAAGGACGAAGTGGTGATTGTCCTGAACAGCCGGAATGAGCTGAGCGATTATACCCTGTACTCCCTGGGCCTCCGGGACCAGAGCGAACTGAAGGAACAGTTTGACCAGCTGATGCGCGGTGTGGCCATCGAGACGGAAGACCTGGAGTTCTCTTATGAGGAGCTCATGAATATGCGCTTCCGGATGCTGCTGAATACGGACGTGTATACCCGGTCGGGAACGCTGTGGACGGACAGCTCCGGTGACGCGGAGTATATGGCCCGGAAGCTGGAAGACGCCATGGAGCTGAAGATCGTGGGTATTGTGAAGCCCGCGAAGAGCGGCCTGACTTCCGAATCCGGCGGCATCGGCTACCGGACGGAGCTGGTGGATTACCTGCTGGCACAGGTGCGGGACAGCGAAATCGCCCGGGAACAGCTGTCGAATCCGGAAACGGACGTTTTTACCGGCCAGCCCTTCTCCGCCGTGGCCCAGGATGCCCTGTCCCTGCTGGACTCCATGGAAGTGGAAGACTTTATGGAAATGCTGGAAAGCCGGGGACTGATTCCTTCCGGCATGATCCCGAAGGAGTACCGGCCCTTCCTGACCAAGGACCTGCTGAAACAGTTTGTGGGCCAGGGCGTGATGATGATCAGCGGCAACACGCTGGAAGCGAACCTGGAGAAGATGGGCATCAGCGATCCGGACAAGCCGGCTTCCGTCTATATCTATCCGAAAGACTTTGAGTCCAAGAACCGGATCACTGAAAAGATCGAGGCCTATAACGCGCAGGTGGGTGAGGATCACGCCGTCCGCTATACGGATTACGTCGGACTGATGATGGATTCCGTAACGACCATCGTGAATGCCATCTCCTATGTGCTGGTGGCCTTTGTGGCCATCTCCCTGGTGGTGTCTTCCATCATGATTGGTATCATTACCTACATCAGCGTGCTGGAGAGGACCAAGGAGATCGGTATCCTCCGGGCCATCGGCGCCAGCCGCCGGGACGTCTCCCGGGTCTTCAACGCGGAAACGTTGATTGTGGGCTTTGCGGCAGGCGTGATCGGTATCCTGGTTACGCTGGGACTGACTGTGATTGCCAACATCATCCTCAGCGGCCTGACGGGAATCCCGGATATTGCGGCCCTGCCGCCCATGGCCGGGGTGATCCTGGTAGCCATTTCCATGCTGCTGACGCTGATCGCCGGTATTATTCCTTCCCGGATTGCCAGCCGGAAAGATCCGGTGGTGGCGCTTCGCACGGAGTGAGAAGCAAATTCAGAATTCAGAATTAAGAATTCAGAATTTAATGTGGTATATCCGTGGTTCAGTATGATCTCCAACCAGAGGATGGAAGTTACTAATCATTATGAATTATGAATTGTGAATTATGAATTGAAAACGGAGGGACAGGTTATGTTCAGTGAAGCCAGGGGCGATTCTGTACAGATCGCGAGGGAGTATATGGATTCCCTGCTTGTGGAGAGCCGGGTTGTCGGCGCGGTGAAGCCGGACACAACCTTCCGGTTCCTGGGAGAAACCTTCAGCATGCCGTTTATGACCGCGGCGCTCAGCCATCTGGACCTGGCGTCCATGGCGGAGGGCGCGAAGCAGGCGGGTGCCTGCGTCAGCATCGGGATGGGCGGCAATGAAGAGATGGGCAAAGTCCTGTCCACCGGCGCAAAGGTGATCAAGATCATCAAGCCCTACGCGGATGAAAAGGAGATCATGAGCCGGATCGAATACGCGGAGGAGCACGGCGCCCTGGCGGTCGGCATGGATGTGGAGCATGCGGTCAATGTGGAAGACGCGGAGGATTCCGTGGTTATGGGCCTGCAGATGAAGCAGCCGACCCTGGAGGAGCTGGAGAAATATATCCGGGCGACAAAGCTGCCCTTTTTCATCAAGGGTGCGCTGAGCGCGGCGGATGCGCTGCGCTGCCGGGACCTGGGAGCCGCCGGCCTGGTGCTGAGCCATCATAACGGCCTGATGCGGTATGCCGTGCCGCCGGTGATGATCCTGCCGGAGATCCGGAAGGCGGTGGGCAGCGACCTGCTCCTGGTTGCGGACGGCGGGATTGAAACCGGTTTTGACGCTTTCAAGGCGCTGGCCCGCGGCGCGGACGCCGTGACCATGGGCAAGGCGCTGATGGGCCCCCTGAAGGACAAGGGGGCGGAAGGCGTAAAAGAAGCCCTGCAGAAGGCGAACGGCCAGCTGCAGGCGATGATGATCCGCACCGGAACGAAGAACCTGAAGCACATGGATCCGTCTGTGATCTGGGAGCCTGCCGGATACCGGCACGGATAAATAAGAAAACGTCTCTGACCTTTGGTCAGGGACGTTGTTTATTCCTTGGGAAGCATGGCCGAGCTTTTGATGCGCCTGCCCAACCGGCGCTCCGTATAATCCCGGAGCAGGGTGAAGGGTGCGGTTTCCTCCGGGGTGTTGACCCAGGCGGCGGAGCCGGTGGTCAGCGCTTTCCGCATCCAGCGGATCTGCCCGGGAGAGAGGGGTGCCTGGTCCCGGCGGCTTTGGCAGCTGTCGCAGCAGATGCCGCCTTCTTCCGCGTCGAAGAAAAGCGGGGCATTTTCCTCCGGCTTCTTTCCGCAGAACACGCAGTGGTTCAGCCGGGGCTTGAAACCCTGGCAGGCGGCAAAGTGAAGCAGGAACCCGGCCAGCAGCGGTTTCCATTCCTGGTCGGAAAAGGTCAGCCGGGACAGGGTGTGAAGCAGCAGCATAAAAAGCTCCTGCTGTTCCTGCTCGGGCTCCGCCACGGCTTCCGCCAGGTTCAGCAGCCAGATGCCGCAGGTCAGCCGGTCGTAGTCGTTCCGCAGGGGGTAGAAGGTTTCAATCAGTTTGACGGAGGTTACCGTGATGTGCCCGCCGTTTTCGTGCAGCATGTAATCCCCCAGCGCGAACAGCTCGCCGGAGTTCAGGTTGTGGGATTTGGGCTTGCGGCAGTTCCGGATGATGGCGTCAATCCGACCCCGGGAAGGGGAAAGAAGGGTGACCATCCGGTCGTTGTCCCGGTAGTTCACATGCCGCAGCACAATGGCGGTATTTTCTGTCTGAATCATGGTATCCTCAGCGTTCCGGGCCTGTTTGCAGGTTGGCGTATTTCCTAAAGCTATGCTATCATATGGGACAGTTGAATGCAAGCGAACGGGCTGTTGTGAAGAGTGTTAAGTGAAGAGTGTAGAGTGTAGAGTTCCTCCTGCGGAGGCAGGAGGAGAAAGGAGACAGATCATCACCATGGACGAACTGCTGCTTCGCAAGGCGCAGCACGGTGATCCGGAAGCGTTTGAACAGCTGATCACGCCGCTGGAACAGCTGATCTGGCGGATCTGCTGGCACTATACGGGCAACCGGGAAAGCGCGGAAGACTGCGGCCAGGAAACCATGATCCGGATCTGGCGGAGCCTGGACAGCTACCGGGGCGACTGTGCTCTGGAAAGCTGGGTGTACCGGATTGCGGCCAACTGCTGCATGGATTACCTGCGAAAGAAAAAGCGGGACAAGAGCGTGTCGATGGAGCCGATGCAGGAACAGGGCTTTGATCCGGCGGATCCCTCTCCGGGAACAGAGGAACAGGTGGTTGCCGCGGATGAGCAAAAGCGCCTGCGGGAGGCAATCACCATGCTGCCGGAGGATCAGCGGGAGGCGCTGATCATGACCCAGCTGGAAAAGGTACCCTATGAGGAGGCGGCCAAACTTCTCGGGGTATCGGAGGGCACGATCAAAAGCAGGGTCAACCGGGCAAAAGCAAGACTGAAAGAAATCCTGTCGGGAGAAAGGGAACTTTCTCCGCCGGGGAACGTCAAAATAGATGAAAGGAGGTCGCGGTCATGAAACAGACAGACACGGAAAAGATGCTTCAGAATGATCCGGAACTGGACGCCCTGCTGGATCAGATGGCGGAGGATGTTCCGCCCATGCCCGCGGACTTCCATGACAACTGGATGAGTACCATCCGGACTGAAGCCAAACAGGCCGCTCCTGCGGCCGAAGAAAAGGAAGAAAAGAAACCGGTATCCATCGTCCGCTGGACAAGAATCCTCAGCGTTGCCGCAATGTTTGTGTTCCTGATCGGCGGCACGCTGCTGTACCGGAACACAAAAGGCACCATGAGGCCGGCCATGAACGCGGAAAAGAAGGAAGCGGCGGTCATGACGGAGATGGCTGTTACAGCCGTGGAGGAGGCGGCAGAGGAAGAGGCGGAGTCCGAAGCATATGATCCGGACAGGGATGCCGGGAACATGCCGCTTTCCGCAAGCATTCCCATGGCAGCTGCGTCTGACGCGGCGGCCGCGGATGCCAGGTCGTATGAGGCGGAGGTCAATGAAGCGCCGGTCATGGCTATGGGAGCTGCCGTAGAGGAAGACGCTGTATATGAAGCGGCGGAGGCTGCGGAGGAACCGATGCCTGTACCGGCGGCGACATCCATGCCCACTGCGGAACCGGTTCCCGAACCGGAAGAAGCGGGAACGGCGGATGAACCGGAGACAACGGAACAGTCCGGACTGCTGCAGCAGGCAGGGGGATTTTTCACGGATATGGGCGATTTCCTGCTGTCTGCGCTGCCATACCTGGCGGTGCTGGCGGTACCGGCTGTGGCTGCCCTGCTTCTCAACCGACGGAAAAAGCATAAGAGCAACTGATCGATTCTGACACACAAGGAGAATACACGGACCATGGAGCTGTTTGACCTGTATACCAAAGACCGGGTGAAAAACGGACGGACAATGGTGCGCGGCGAGCCGGTACCGGAGAACTGCTACCGGATCGTGGTGCATATCTGCATTTTTGACAGTGAAGGCCGGATGCTGATCCAGCAGCGCCAGCCCTTCAAGCATGGCTGGTCCAATATGTGGGACATTACGGTGGGCGGAAGCGCCATTGCCGGGGATGACAGCCAGTCGGCGGCGGAACGGGAGACCCGGGAAGAGCTGGGCCTGGAGATTGATCTTTCTGAAGTCCGCCCGTCTCTGACACTGCACTGGGAGCACGGTTTTGATGATTATTACCTGCTGACACAGGAGGTGGATCTGTCGACCCTGCACCTGCAGTATGAGGAAGTGCAGGCGGTACGCTGGGCCACACGGGATGAGATCATGCAGATGATTGACGACGGGCAGTTCATTCCCTATGAAAAGGGACTGATTGATCTGCTCTTCTTCCAGCGGAACCATCGTGGCGCGCATACCCGGCGGGATACAACGGGAGCCTGATCACTGAACAGATAAGAGGGAATATGGATAAAAGCACACTGTACGTTACTGACCTGGACGGAACCCTGATGCGGAGCAGCGGAACCCTGTCCGCGTATACTGTTTCGGTGATCAACCGGCTGGTGGAACAGGGCCTCGCGTTTACCTATGCCACTGCCCGCTCCGTTGAGAGCGCGCGGACCATTACCGGCGGCCTGCGGCTGTCCCTGCCGGTCATCACCCGGAACGGCGCGGTGCTGGCGGACAATCAAACCGGAAAGCATCTGGAAAAGGCCCTCTTCACGGAAGAAGAGGTGAAGCTCCTGAAGGAAATGCTGCCGGAGCTGCCCCGTCTGGGCTTTGTCTCCTGCTTTTCCGGGGAGAAAATGTTTAAAACCTTCATGCCCGGAGAGCATACGCCGGGCTTTGAAAAATACCTGGAGTACTACAGGAACGATCCCCTGATGAAGCGGGCGGACACAGTGGACGATCTGTTCTTCGGCCAGCCTGGCTACGTTACCCTGATCGATGACAGGGAAAAGATGGCGCCGATCTATGAACGGGTCCGGCAGTACTCCGGCTGGGAATGCATTTTCCAGAAGGATACCTATTGGGAGGAGTACTGGGTGGAGATCTGTCCGCAGAACTGTACCAAGGCCAAGGCGATCCTGAAGATGAAGGAACGATATGGCTTTCAGAAGGCGGTTGTTTTCGGGGATTCCGTCAATGACCTGCCCATGTTCCGGGCGGCGGATGAAGCCTATGCGGTGGATAACGCGCTGGAGGAACTGAAAGGGATCGCGACCGGGGTCATCGGCCGCAACGACGAGGACGCGGTGGCGCACTTCCTGGAAAGCCGGGGCGCGGCGGCAAAAGGAAACTGACTGTAATAGGAACCGGAAGGAAAATACCGGTTCCTATTTTTCTGAATGCGTCCTGTATTCATGGCTGTTCATTGAGGTATGATCAGCATGGAAAGATGCCAAACCGGCCGAAAGGGCGGAGAAAGGGGTAAAGTGATGTACTGCGAGAAATGCAAGCGGATTTTTGAAGAAGAAAAATGCCCTGTCTGCTGGCACAGCCAGGTCCGGGAGCCTGAACCCGGAGACCTGTGCTTCCTGACGGAGCAGGATTATGTTTCCTCCGGCATCCTGGAGGATGTGCTGAAGCAGGATGGAATCCCGTACCTGAGGAAGGACGTCATGGGCGCGGGGATGGCCATCAAGGTCGGTCCCATGCTGGACCGGGGCAGGTTCTACGTTATGTATGAAAAGCTGCCGGACGCCCAGGCGGTTGTGGATGAATTGTTCACCGGGATCCGGGAGGAAGCCGGAGAGCCGGTAAAGCAGGAGTGAGGATATGATTGCCGGTTTTGTAATCTGGAGCGCAGTAAGCCTTCTGCTGCTGGGGATCGGTATCTGGTCCTGGCGGTCGGAAAAGGCGGCGGGTTTTTATACCGGCGCAAAGCCGCCGGAGGTGACGGACGTCCGGGCTTATAACCGCTCCGTGGGGAAACTGTGGTTTGCCTATGCGGTGTTGTTTGAACTGCTGTACGTTCCGCTGCTGATTCCGGCACTGCATGATTCGGGCATCCTGTGGTTTGGCCTTGGGACGCCCGTGATCACAATCGGACTGCTGATCGGCTATCACTGTATCCTGCAGAGGTACAGAAAAGTATAAACGTTTCATTATTGGAAAAAACCGGGTCCTGTGATATATTGTTTTCATCAGAATGAAGAGAGGCTTTGCTTTATGTTCTTTGATGAAAACAGGCTCAGGGATCCGGATTTTTTTCGTGAAAACAGACTGGACGCGCATTCCGATCATGCGATTGAGCCTGCGTACCGGCTGTGCCTGAACGGCCTGTGGAAGTTTGCCCATGCCGTGAATCCTTCCCAGGTGATTCCCGGTTTTGAACAGCCGGAAATGGACTGCCGCGGCTGGAGCGATATCCATGTACCTGCCCATATCCAGCTGGAGGGCTGGGGGACGCCCCAGTATGCCAATACGGAATATCCCTGGGACGGGCTGGCGGATATCCGGCCCGGAGAACTGCCGGAAAACTTTAATCCCGTTGCCTGCTATGTGAAGTATTTCCGCCTGCCGGAGAACATGCGGGGCAAGCGGGTCTTTATCTCTTTCCAGGGTGTGGAGAGCTGTGTGGCCCTGTGGCTGAACGGAACCTATATCGGTTTCTCCTCGGACAGCTTCACGCCCCATGAGTTTGAGCTTACGGAGGCGCTGCGGGACGGGGAAAACAAGCTGGCCTGCAGGGTGTACCGCTGGTGCTCCGGCAGCTGGCTGGAGGACCAGGATTTCCTGCGCTTTTCCGGTATCTTCCGGGACGTGTATCTTTACGCGGTTTCTTCCGTCCATGTGTGGGACCTGAAGATCGTCGCGGAGCCGGATGAAACCTTCACGAACGGTATCCTGCGCTGGCAGGCAAAGACGGAAACCCCCGCGGGAACCCGCCTGGCCGTCTGCCTGAAGGACAGGGATGAAGTGCTCGCAGAGGGCCGCGGGGAAGTCTCCGGCCGGATGGAATCGGAAGGAAGCCTCACGGCGGACAGGATCCGTCTCTGGTCCGCGGAGGATCCGTATCTCTATGAACTGCGGCTGACGCTGACTGCTCCCGACGGAACGGAGGAAACCGCCGTCCAGAAGGTGGGTTTCCGGAAGATTGAGATCCGTGACAGCATCATCCGGGTCAACGGCGTCCGCGTGGTGTTCAAGGGTGTCAACCGTCATGACTTCTGCGGTGAAACCGGCCGGGCAGTCACGGAGGAGAAGGTTCGCCGGGATCTGCTGACCATGAAGCGGAACAACATCAACGCAATCCGTACCAGCCATTATCCGAATGCCAGCATGCTTTACCGGCTGTGTGATGAGCTGGGCCTGTATATCATTGATGAAAACAACATGGAAAGCCACGGCATGTGGGACATGCTCTGGCAGGGTTATATCAAAATCGACCAGATGTTCCCCGGTGCGCAGAAGGCGTGGGAGCCGATGCTCCTGGACCGGGTCCGCTCCGTCACGCAGCGGGACCGGAACCATCCCAGCGTTATCATCTGGTCCTGCGGCAATGAAAGCCTGACCGGCCCCGTGATCCTGGCCATGAGCCGGGAGTTCAAACGGCTGGATCCCACCCGCCCCGTGCATTACGAGGGCGACCATCAGGTGGACTTTTTCGATCCGGCCCTGCGGCTCCGGGAGATCACCGATATCGAAACGGAAATGTATACGCCCGCCCACAAGATCCGTGAATTCCTGAAGGAGCACCGGGAGAAGCCCTTCATCCTCTGTGAGTACACCCATTCCATGGGTAACTCCAACGGCGCCATGCACAAATATACGGAGCTGGCATATGAAGAGGAACTGTATCAGGGCGGCTTTATCTGGGACTTTATTGACCAGGGCCTGGTCATGCGGGACCGCTTCGGAAAGGAAACGCTCACCTACGGCGGCGACTGGGATGACCGGCCGACGGACGGGATCTTCTGCGGCAACGGCATCGTCTTTGCCGACGGCCGGGAAACCCCGAAGCTGCAGGAAGTAAAGTACAACTACCAGAATATTGTTGTCCGGCCGGACGCGGAAAAGATGGAAGTCATCAACCGGCACATGTTTACCTCCACTGCTGCCTTCCGCTGCGTTGCGGTGCTGGCCCGGGACGGAAAGGAAATTGCCCGCCGGGAAATTGAAACCAACGTGGCGCCGCTTTCCTCCGCGGTGTATCCGCTGCCCTTCGGTAAGCAGACCGAGCCGGGTGAGTATACGGTGACCGTATCCTTCCGCCTGCGGGAGGACACCCCCTGGGCTTCCGAAGGCTTTGAGACCGCCTTCGGCCAGGGCGTCTGGTCCGTGAAGGAAAAGGAACATGCCTGTCAGCACCTGAGCGGGGAGCTCTTCTTCATGAACAGTCCCTGGAATATCACCGTACGCGGCGATCATTTCAGCGTTCAGTTCTCCCGGCTCACCGGCGCGCTGACCTCTTACCGCTGGGGTGAAACGGAATACCTGAAGGCGCCGCTGCTGCCCAACTTCTGGCGCGCTCCCACAAACAACGACTACGGCAACCGTATGCCGCAGCGCTATGCCCAGTGGAAGATCGCTTCCCAGTACTGCATGGCCGGTTTTGATCCGGAAACATCGAAGAAGAACGCCGCCGTGCGTCCGCAGCAGGAAGCAGACGGCAGCGTGACCTTTACCATGACCTATGACCTGCCTACAAAGCCCGCCGCGTCCTGCGCGGTAACCTACCGGGTTCGCCCCTGCGGCCGGGTGGATGTGCGCATGGACTACGCTCCGGTAAAGGAGCTGGGTGAGATGCCGGAGTTCGGCATGATCGCGAAGCTCAGCGCGGACTGCGACCGGGTGCGCTTCTACGGCCTTGGGCCGCAGGAGAACTATATCGACCGGCGGGAAGGCGCCCGCCTCGGGATCTGGGACTACCGCGCGGAAGAGAACCTGACGCCCTACCTGCTTCCCCAGGAATGCGGCAACCGGACCGGCGTCCGCTGGGCGGAGGTCACCGACGCAAAGGGCCAGGGGCTGAAGCTGTGGCTGAACGGAGGAGAATTCTCCGCCCTGCCCTGGACGCCCCATGAAATTGAGAACGCGGCCCATGGCTATGAGCTTCCGCCGGTGAATTACACGGTGCTGAAACTGAGCACCCGGCAGATGGGGATCGCCGGGGATGACAGCTGGGGGGCCCGCACCCATCCGGAATACCTGCTGGATGTGTCCAAACCGCTCCGCTTTGAGTTCTCGTTTAAGGGAATCTGATATGAATGATCAAGAAGCACGGCCTGCACCGTGCTTCTTTTTTGTGCGAATGTGTCGCGTATAAATAAATATATGTAATATATACTTGACACAAGGTCGCGTTTATGTTAATCTGCTGTCGAAGGGAGGGGGTTCCAATCGCACGCAACCTGAAAATCAAAGCAGCCCGGGCTGAAAAGGATATGACGCAAAAGGCCCTTGCGGAGGCTGTCGGTATTTCCCGCCAGACAATGAACGCGATTGAACAGGGGGAATTTAATCCGACCATCCGTCTCTGCCGCGCAATCTGCCGTGTCCTTGGGAAGAGTCTTGACGATTTATTCGGAGAGGAGAATGAAGATGAAGCATAACGAAAACAACACCCTGGATGAAATGCAGGATCAGAAGATGCTGAAGATGGAAGAGTACGGCTACTGGATTCTTTTCTGGGGCCTGGCGCTTGCAGTCGTCGTCCAGCTGCTGCTCGGGGATTCCATCCGGCAGATTGCCGGGGAACTGATTGTACTGTTGGTTGGCGGCGCCTATGTGCTGGCCACCTCCCTGAAAAACGGCCTGTGGACAAGAAGTGCCACGCCGACCAGGAAGAGGAATGCCGCTGTCAGCATTATTCCCGCGGCAATCATCGGCGTGCTGAATGTGATTAAACTCATCCAGAAAAAGGATATCGGCACAAACGATATCCTGATCGCTGTTGCGTTTGCGGTTGGGACCTATATTGTCTGCTTTGTTGTCCTGGAAGTACTCAGGGTGCTGTATGAGAAAAGGCGTTCCAAACTGGATGACGTCGGGGAAGAGTAAGCTGATTCGGATATAAAAAGAAGCACGGCCTGCGCCGTGCTTCTTCTGTTGACGGATAAACTTTAATTACTGAGCCACCTGGATGGAGGAGATGATAGCAACCTTGGTGGCATCCCAGCCGTCGTCGCCGTTCAGGGGCATGAAGTTGTAAACCAGCACAGAAGTGTCGGTGATCGGAACGATGAGGATATCGCAGTTCTTGGCTTCGTTTTCGCAGGCGACGCAGTCAATGCCGTTAATGGTAACGTTCTTGAAATTGGCGGTACCATTGGCGGAAAGACCGTTCAGATACTCTTCCAGGCTGGGGATGATCAGCGCGAAGACGGAGATAGAGTAATTGCCGTCCTCAGTGGCAAACACGGCAACCGGAGCAGGGTCGGCCTGGATCTGGTTGACATCGATAGCGGCCATGTTGTTGGGAACCCAGTACAGCAGGGTGGCCACATCCTGGAACGCAACCTGCTGGAAGGAGCCGGATTCCTTGACCTGATCTTCAACATCGGACCAGTTGAGCGTGGGGACTTCTTCTTCCGCCAGGGCAAAGGAGCACAGCAGGCACAGGGCCAGTGCAAGGGCAAACAGCTTTTTCATAAAGCACCTCTTCTCTCAGGGGGAGCCCCTGATCTTTTTGATGATGTTCGTTCTATGACGACACAAACCTTGTTTATTATACAGAAAAAATCGAAATATGCAAATAAAACCACGTTTTCTACAAACGTTTACACAATCTTTGCCATTCTCCTATTGACCGGCTGTGGATGCTTTGTATATAATGCGTGACGGATTGTTTGTCTGAAAGGATCTGGTAGACATGAAAAAGATCATAGGCGCCGTTTTGTTACTTGTATTGCTTTTTGCCCTGGGCTGTACCCAGGCTGAGGGGAAAACAACCACCCTGCTGGTTTATATGTGCGGAACAGACCTGCAGGATGCGGGCTGTGAGGATCTGGTGGAGATGGCCGAGGTGGAAGCCGGAGACGCGATCAACGTGGTTGTGCTGGCCGGCGGCGCGAAGGAGTGGGATCTGGAAGACCTGAAGGGCAACCGCCGGACGCTGGCGGTGATCCGGGACGGTTACTTTGAGTCGCTGGATGACTGGGGAAAAGGTTCCATGGGTGACCCTGACAGCCTGGAAGAGTTCCTGCGCTACGGCCTGACGGAATATCCCGCGGACAGGACCATCGTGGTGCTGTGGGATCACGGCGCCGGTTCCGAGGGCGGCGTATGTTTTGACGAAACCGCGGATGACGACGGCCTGACGATTGCGGAGATCAACAGTGTGCTGAACACGCTGGATCAGTCGGTTCCGGGCTATCATATCAATATTTTCGGCTGCGACGCCTGCATGATGGCTACCTATGAAATGGCGGCCATGCTTTCCCATCATGATATCGGATACTATGTCGCCAGTGAGGAACTTGAACCCGGCACGGGCTGGTACTATACCGCCTGGCTGGATCTGCTGAAGAATGATCCCGATCTGTCAGATACGGATCTGTGCGGCGCCATTATCGAAAGCTACATGGATGAGGGCCTGAAGAATGATCCGGATGATTACCTGACGCTCAGCGCGGTGGACCTGTCGAAAATGAGCGCGTTGGAAACCCGCATGGAGCAGTTTGCCTCTGTGATGTCCGGCCAGATCGACAGCGGGAACATTTCCGCGATCCGCCGCGGCCGCAGCCGTATGTATACCTTTGGTTCCTTTGCGGATGGCAGCTGGGACATGGTGGACCTGGGTACCGCCCTGGATGCCTATGCCCAGTTCGACTCCGAAACCGCGGCTAACGTGAAGCGCAGCCTCTCCGAGGCGGTGATCCTGAGCAATCAGACGGCCAACCTGGGCACCTGCTCCGGCCTGTCCATCCTGATTCCCCAGGATACGACGGAATCCTTTGACGAGTATAAGGATGGTTTTGACCTGTCCGACGTGATCCCGAACTGGGTGGACTTCGTCAACGGTTATGTGGATCAGCTGCAGGGCGGAAGCTATCACATCAGCACTTCTTCCGCCTGCCAGATTACGGATGATATGGAATTCTCCGATTCGTTTGTTTCCTCCACCTCCTGGCTCTTCGGCGGCATGCTGTGGGATGATGAAGAAGAGTGCTACACGGAAGACTATGAGGCGGAAGAATACAGCATCGGCGACAGCGATGAAGGTTTCACCGCTGTGGTTTCCCAGGAAGACCTGGCATACCTGGACTATGTGGAAGGTATGCTGCTCATGGACATGAGCGATGACGAAATGGAATGCTATGTGGACTTCGGCCTGATGCAGAACAACCTGATTGACTGGGAGTCCGGTACGGTTGTCAGCCTGTATGACGGTACCTGGCCGGTCTTC